>NZ_JBHVWW010000039.1:0-76804 GCF_042882025.1 Kitasatospora sp. NPDC058243 | reverse complement strand
CAGACAGCATGGATCAACGACCCCAGCAAGCGCAGGGAACCCGCCCCACAAACCTCCTAACATCCCGACCGTCTCACTGGACTTGAAATCTTCCGAGACGAGCACCCCGGCACACGGCCCCTCCTTCGGGACAAAGCTGGTGGCGTCCGAGACCTTCCGTTTCCAGCGGAGGTTTGTCCGCAAGCCGCCCGAGCCCGAGGTCATGGCTGCCGTCGTCGACGCCCTGGTGGCAGCGGACGGCGTCCTGTCCCTGACCGCGGTGGCGGCGGCAGCGGGCAAGGCAGGGCGCAACGCCGACGGCTTCGCCGCCACACTGCAACGACTCCTGAACGTAGAGGGCTACCCCGTGCTGGAGTTCAGCGACAACGGAAGCAGGCTGCGGCTCAACGTGCCGCTCGCCCGTGAACAGTTCCAGGTGGACAGCTGATGAACACGGTTCAGCCCCCCTCCGGGGGACACACGGCCTCCGTGAGCGCGGCCCGCCGCCGCGACGTAGTCGATGCCCTGCGCCGCGGCACGGTGCCCCAATTCGGGCTCGATCTCTTCGCCGTCGGCCTCGACCGCTTCGAGCGCGCCCTCGACGACGACCTGACCGTCGTCACCCGAGGCGGCGCAGCCTTCCACGCCGTCCGTGGCGACTACGGCTCCGGCAAGACCTTCTTCGCCCGCTGGCTGGCCGAGCGGGCCAAGCGCATGGGCCTGGCCACGGCCGAGATCCAGATCTCCGAGACCGAGACCCCGCTCCACCGGCTGGAGACGGTCTACCGACGTCTGACCGAACGCCTGTCCACCGCGAGCCACGCCCCGAGCGCCCTGCGCGCCATCGTCGACTCCTGGTTCTACACACTCGAAGAGGAAGTCCTCGACGCCGGAGACGTACCGGAGGACGACACCGAAGCCCTCGGCAAGGCCGTCGACGCGCTCATGGAGTCCCGCCTCGCCGACGTCGCCCGCACCACCCCCGCCTTCGCCGCCGCCCTGCGCGGCTACCGCCACGCCAAGGCCGCAGGTGACGCCGCAACGGCCGAGGCGCTCATCGCCTGGCTCGGAGGCCAGAAGTCCGTCTCGGCCGGCGCCCGCCGGACCGCCGGCGTTCGCGGAGACCTCGACCACTTCGCCGCCCTCGGCTTCCTCCAGGGCCTGCTGACCGTCCTGCGGGACTGCGGACACCCCGGTCTGCTGCTTGTCCTCGACGAGATCGAGACCCTCCAGCGCGTACGAGGCGACGTCCGAGAGAAGGGCCTCAACGCCCTGCGACAGCTCCTGGACGAGATCGACGCCGGCCGCTTCCCCGGCCTATTCCTGGTGATCACCGGCACACCCGCCTTCTACGACGGACAGCAGGGCGTACAGAGGCTCCCCCCATTGGCACAGTGCCTAGCCACCGACTTCACGACCGACCCGCGCTTCGACTCACCCCGCGCGGTCCAGCTGCGCCTCGCCGGCTTCGACCTGGAGCGGCTCGGTGAACTCGGCCGCAGCGTCAGGGACCTCTACGCCGGACCTGCCCGCAACCCGGACCGGGTCGCCGAACTCGTCGACAACGCCTACATCGCCGAGCTCGCCACCGCCGTCACCGGAGGGCTCGGCGGCCAGGTCGGCATCGCACCGCGCGTCTTCCTGCGCAAACTCGTCGCCGACGTCCTCGACCGGGTCGACGAGTTCGACGACTTCGACCCGCGCCGGCACTACGCCCTCACCCTCTCCTCGGCCGAGCTGAGCGAAGCCGAACGCAGCGCTGCTTCTGCGGGCGACATCGAGCTCGACCTATGAACGGTGCCCCCACACCCTCCGGCTCAGGGGCCGGGACGGCCGCGCTGTCCCGGCTCCAGCCCGCTCTCGTCCACCACATCGTCAACTCCCTCGGCTGGCGCGAACTCCGCCCCCTCCAGCAGGAGGCCATCGCCCCGCTGCTCGACGGCTCGGACGCGGTCCTGCTCGCCCCCACCGCCGGCGGCAAGACCGAAGCCGCGTCGTTCCCGCTGCTGTCCGCCATGGAACAGCGCCGCTGGACCGGCCTGTCGGTGCTGTACGTGTGCCCGCTGAAGGCCCTGCTGAACAACCTCCTGCCACGCCTCGAAACGTACGCCGGATGGCTAGGGCGGCGCGTGGCACTCTGGCACGGCGACATCCCCCAGACCGCACGCCGGCGCATCCTCACCGACCCGCCGGACATCCTGCTCACCACCCCCGAGTCGATCGAGGCCATGCTGGTGAGCACCAAGGTCGACCAGCACCGCCTCTTCGCCGACCTGCGGACCATCGTCGTCGACGAGGTCCACGCCTTCGCCGGCGACGACTGCGGCTGGCACCTGCTCGCCGTGCTCGAACGACTCCAGCACCTGGCCGGACGGCCCATCCAGCGCATCGGCCTGTCCGCCACGGTCGGCAACCCGGGCGACCTCCTCCACTGGCTGCAAGGCTCGGGCCGCGGCTGGCGCCCCGCCCAGGTCGTCGCCCCCGGTGTCGACCTCGCCCCACGGGCCGTCGCCGACGCCACGACGGTGACACCACCGGGAGACATCGAACTCGACTACGTCGGATCAACCGCCAACGCAGCCAAGGTCATCGCCGCCATCCACCGAGGCGAGAAGCGGCTGGTCTTCTGCGACTCCCGGCAGCTCGTCGAAGAACTCGGCGCCGCACTCCGCGCCGCAGGCGTCACCACCTTCCTCTCCCACGCCTCACTGTCACTGGACGAACGGCGCCGCGCCGAAGCCGCCTTCGCCGAGGCCCGCGACTGCGTCATCGTCTCCACCAGCACCCTCGAACTCGGCATCGACGTCGGCGACTTGGACCGCGTCATCCAGATCGACGCCCCCACCACCGTCGCCTCCTTCCTCCAGCGCATCGGCCGCACCGGACGTCGCGCCGGATCCACCCGCAACTGCCTCTTCCTCGCCCGCAGCCACGAGGCACTCCTGAGCGCCTCGGCACTCCTCGTCCTGTGTGGCCGCGGCTACATCGAACCGGTCACCGCCCCGCCCGAGCCCCGGCACATCGTCGCCCAGCAACTCCTGGCCCTCAGCCTGCAAGAGCACAAGATCGCCCAAGGACTCTGGAATCAGGGCTGGAACGGCCTGCCCCCGTTCGACCGCAGCGCCGAACCCATCCTGCGGCACCTGGTGAACGAGGGCTTCCTCGACCAGGACGGCGAGCTGCTGTTCATCGGCCCGGCTGCCGAGGAGAAGTTCGGCCGCCGCCACTTCATGGGCATCACTGCCGTCTTCACTGCACCACCCGAATTCACCGTCCTCGCCGGCCGCCAGGAGATCGGCCGCACCGACCCAATGCTCCTCACCGAGAAGATCGACGGACCCCGGGTCCTCCTCCTCGGTGGGCGAAGCTGGAAAGTCACCTGGATCGACTGGACCAGACGCCGCTGCTATGTCGAACCCTCAGACCTCGCCGGCCGCGCACGCTGGTTCGGCACCGGCTACAGCGGCACCTCCTACGCGCTCAACCAGTCCGCCCGCGACGTCCTGCTCGGAACCGACCCGCCGGTCAAACCCACCCGCCGCGCCACCCAACAGCTCGCCCACGTGCGCGAACAGAACGTCGACACCGTCCACCCCGGCGGCACCGTCATCACCCGAGCCGGCGACGACATCCGCTGGTGGACCTGGGCTGGCTACCGCGCCAACGCCACCCTCACCGCCACCCTTGCCGGCCTCACCGACGAACGCCAGCGCTTCTCCGACGAATACCTGCGCCTACGCACCGACCTCACCCCACAGATGTGGAAGGTCGGAACGGCGGATGCGGTCTCACGGCTGTGCCTGCCAGACGTCGATGTGAAAGCCATGCGCGGACTGAAGTTTCACGAGGCACTCCCCGAGCGGCTGGCTCTGGCCACACTCGCCACCAGACTCGCGGACCTCGACTCAGCGGCGGTCGTATTGTCTCAACCGGTTAGGTTCTCGCTCCGGGCGGACTGAAACCGTGGCTCGGGACTATTGGGACACGTGCGGACGGGCGCTGGTGTACCCGGACGTAGGGCATACCTCGCACTTCGCTATCGAGCTGGCGGCGGCGTTCCGCGGTGGCTGGCGAGTACACGTTGGCCAAGGCCCAGGGGGTCGTCGAGGGCAGGGTCGAGAGACGTGGTGTCCTCCTGAAACATGCTCAGCCGTGGTGTGTTGCACACATCGAAGAGAAGGCCGGTGAAGCCCTCCCAGGGCCGTGCCGCAAAGGAAAGTAACTGATGGCCGCGGCGGGGGATCAGTGGCGTGGGCGGATGAGTCCTCGTCGCGGCTGACGTGCGAGGGTGGGCGCCCGTAGCTGCTGGCCGGGGCCGAAGGCATCGACTGGTTCAGCTCCTTGGAGACGCTGGTCAGTGCATCAGTCGGGGGCGATCTGGGACCACGCGCTATTCACCTCCGCCTTTGAGGGCTTTTTGGGTGAACGAACAGCGCGGGCTGTCTACCGTCTGACGTGCAGAGATGGCAATGGCCGGGCGACTGGGGGTATTGCGCGGCTGGGCCTCCGCCCGGGATGAGAATGATCTCTTGATGTACGTATCGCCGCTGAGCATTGTGTACTGACGGCCGCTTCTGCACGTAGGATCGGCGGTACTGTTTGCGGCCCGACAGGCTTCCCGCTGAGGACATGCCCCCAACCCGCACGAATCACTCGTGGTCTGGTCTGGGGGAGTCCCTTCGTGCCCATGCTCCTGCTGAAGTTGTCGGCGCAGGATCTGCTCACTCTGAACGCGCGTCGCCGGATGGTGCCGCATCTTGCCGAACGGTGGCGAAAGTTCCGGGAGCACGAGGCTTCGGAGACGGAGCGGGTTGCGTGGGCGGAGAGTCTGATTTGTCTGGCGAACGATTTGGTCGCCGCTGATCGTGGCAATGTGCAGATGGTCGTTGAGTGCGCCGCGACTGCTGACGAGGACATCAAGGGGAGCAGTCCCAGGCTCGTGGACGTCGTCCTGGTGGGCCGCCACCCGCGCGAGAATCGGCCGTCCGTCCAGCTGGTGGAGCTGAAGCGTTGGTCGACCGTGACCAGGGTCGAGCGGGCCATTGCGGACCAGATCTACGTGGCGGGCCTGGCGAAGCCCAAGAAGCACCCTGCGCTGCAACTGCGCGAGTACTACCATGCGTTCACCGGCAGCCGGGGCCCCTTCGGCATGGTCGACATCGAGTGCGGCGGCTTTGCCTACCTGCACAACGCCACTGAGGACTCTGTCCGTCCGCTGATCGACGTGGACGCACCGACGGGTGTCTATGCGCGGGTGTACACCGGTGATCGTCGCCGCCAGTTGCTGACCGACTTGCAGGGACACTTTGCCGCTGACGGCGGCGGCACCGAGGCCGAGCTGCTACTGCAGGGCATCGGCGTGCGCAACGCACCGCTGCTCGACGCGATGATGTGGTCCCGGGGCACGGACACGGTCTTCACCCTGCGGGGGCGGCAGAAGGAGGTGGCTGATCAGATCCTGGAGACAGCTGCCAAGGTACTGCCCTCCTCGAAGCAGTCCGCGCTGGTTCCGGACGAGCGACGAGTAGTTTTCCTGGTGACCGGTGGCGCAGGCACCGGCAAGAGCGCTATCGGCCTGCAGATCAAGGCGGAGCTGGAGGCCGCTGGCCGGAACGTCAACTACGCCAGCGGGAGCAGGGCCTTCAACGCGGCGATGCAGGAGCACGTCGGAGTCGGTGACCGGGAGTTCAAGGAGACCTTCACCTACTTCTTCGATTATGTCACGACGCCCGACCCGCTGCTCGATGTTCTGATCTGCGATGAGGCACACCGACTCCGTGACCGCTCCGAGAACCGGTTCTGGCCGCCGGAGAAGCAGGGATCTCGGCCGCAGGTGGACGAACTCCTCGATGCGTCCCGGCTGACGGTGTTCTTCCTCGACGAAGGCCAGGTCGTTCGTCCGAAGGAGGTCGGCACGGTCGACCTGATCCAGCAGGCGGCTGATCGGCGCGGAGCCAAGGTGGTGCGGTACGGCCTCCGCGAGCAGTTCCGATGCGGTGGCAGTGACGCGTATGTCCGCTGGGTGTACGCGCTGCTCGGTATGTCGGATGACGAACCTGAGCACTGGACGCCGGACGGCTTGATGCATGTCGAGGTGGTGGACACGCCGGACGCGCTCAGGGACATCATCCTCGGCGAGGAGAGCGCCGGGGCATCCGCGCGTATGGTTGCCGGCTACTGCTGGCCTTGGACCGAGCCTCTGGGCCGGGAGAAGCGACTGGAGCGGGATGTCAGGATCGGTGACTGGCACGAGCCGTGGAACGCGAAGAGCGACAGCTTCTGCGCGGACGGCGTCCCGCCCGGTGTCAGGTGGTCGATGCACAAGAACGGCATTGGCCAGATCGGCTGTGTGTACACCGCACAGGGCCTCGAGTGGGACTGGTGCGGAGTGATCATGGGCGATGACATGGTGCGCCGGGACGACCAGTGGGTGTTCCGCCGAGGCAAGGAGACGGAGAAGTCGGCGCAAGGTGTAAGACGGGTGAGAGTTCCAGGATCGCTTGATCCGAAGGTCAGTGCGAGTAGCGTCGGTGACGAGGAGTTCGCCCGCCTGATTCGGCACGCCTACCACGTGCTGATGACCCGGGCCAGCCGGGCGACGGTGCTCTATTCCACGGACGAGGAGACCCGGGCCTACCTCAAGGGCCTTGTTGGGGAGACCGAGATCCACGGATTGCGGCCGACTCGGGAGAGCTTGCCATGGCATCACGCCCATCCGAAGCGGGGACGGAAGAAGCCCAAGAACGACCTCCGCTTGTTCTGACGGAAGGTGTGGAAAGGTGGAAGTGGCGGGCTCGCCGGGCCCGCCACTGACCTGCGTCAGAAGAGCAGGTGCGCCACCGAGGTCAGCGCCGCCACCAGCATGTTGGAGGCGACTCCGACGGCGATGTCGGTGAGGATCTTGCGGATCCGTCCACGACGCGCAGGCTTGTACTCGATCGAGGTCATGCGGCCATCCCCAGGTAGTGATATCGGAATGGCAGGGGGCACCCTACCGGGCAACCACGCTCACGTCAGATGTTGACCATCTGACGGGCACAACCATCCGTCAATCGCCGCCTGTCGAGGGCGCACGGAACCTAGGCCTCGTACCCTCCGGGAAGGTGCGCAGCGCAATGATCCTACCGCGTGGACGCGTTGGCGTCGGGGATCAGCGAGCGGAACCTCGCAAGACGCACGCCGGTCCGCCGCCATGCCCCGCAGGGGCAGAGGCAAAGGGCTCACCGTCGGCGCGCGAAGCTGTCGCGTCAGCGCTGCCGTGGGATGGGCAGGGGCTCATGGCGGTGCCAGATCAATGACCTGTCCTCGCGGCGGAGTTCCGCGGATTCCCACTCAAGGCGGATCACACCGTCGGCCAGGGAGCAAGCGCAGGCGACGAGAACGAGCTTGGTGTCCGGTGAGGCGCGCGAGATCTGAATGAGGCTCGTCCTCATCCGGGGAATGCTGGGAACGAGCACGGTCGGACCGGAAGCGGGCGCATGTGCGTTGGTGATCCCACGACGGGCCGGATGAGGTCGACAACGGTCTGTGCCTGCGCTCCTTGCACCACAAGCTTTTCGACAAGGGCATCCTGGGTCTTGGGGAGGGGTGCCGCATACCCGTCTCACAGCGCTTCGTCGGACGCAGCGAGGCAAGCCGCCAGCACGTGCTGGCGTTGGCCGGACGGCCGGTCATCGGCCCGCAGGCAGGGGCTCCACTGGTCGCAGGCCTGCACCGGCGGTGGCACGGCGAACAGGTATTCCGAGGCGAACCCCGGGAGCCCGTCGGCCCGGCGCTGTGAGTGCCGATCAGCCGCGACGGCCGTGCGCCACCTCGATCTGCTCCACCTGTTGGCCGGCCACCAGGTTCCGCAGTTTGGCGCGTGTCTCCGGGTCCGTCGAGTACACGACCGTTCCGATCATTCCGCGTGTCAGCAGCACCTTGTAGGTGTTGCGGATCAGGCGGTCGATGTCGGCGTCGGTGGTGGACTTGCGGAAAACGGGGTCCTTGGACGCCGTCCGGTCGGTGATCCACCGGTCGGTCCGCCAGACGAGGTCCGGCCCGAGGATGACACCGCTCCAGTCGTACTCGAAGCCCTGGGCGGTGTACACGCAGCCGACCTGGCCGAAGCCGGCCGGGTCGGTGGCCCACAACGCGGCTGGCGGGGCGCCGGCGATCGAGCGGTCGCCGTACACGTTCCACGGGCGGGCCCAGTCACCGATGTGCACGTCGAGGGGGAGCGGGTCTCCTGGGGCCACCTTCGTCGTCCACTTCCAGCAGTACCCGGCCGACATGCGGGCGCCGTATCCCTCCGCGCGGCGGGCGTCGAGGAACGCCTCCAGCGCATGGGGGCTGTCGACCACCTCCAGGGCGACCTTGCCGTCGGGCTCCCAGTCGACGGGGCCACCGGGCTCGAGGTTCAGGAGGCGCACCACCCAGTGCAGGTAGGCGTCGCTGCCGCCGCAGCGGAACTGGCTGTCCAGCTCGACCACCTGGCAGCCCAGGCCCTTCACGGCGGCGGCCGCCCGGATCTGGGCCACAGTGCCCATCTCGCCAGGCCGGACGACCTGGTGCTCGTCCAGCAGGAAGACAGGCACCCGGGCGGCGTCGATCAGCTCCTCGATCTGGGGCTTGCCGGTGCGCTGGGCGGCCCGCGTGTAGCGGTTGGCCGACGTCTCCCGGATCCGGTGGGCCTCGTCGCAGATCAATACGTCCAGACCGTTGCGCTCGGCGGTCATGAAGCTGTTGAAGTACTTGAACAGGTCCTGGACCTCACGCTTCCGCGCGCCGGCGATCCGGCGCATGGTGGTGGTGAACGAGCTGGACCCGGTCGCGTGCAGGGCCGTGACACCACGCCGGTACAGATCGCCCAGGAGGGACAGCGCGATGACGCTCTTCCCGGTACCCGGGCCGCCCGTGATGACGACGACCTCCTTGCGGTCGGACTGCTGCGCCTGGCGTACCGCGCGCAGCACCAGCTCGTAGGCGACGCGCTGCTCGTCCAGCAGGACGAACTGTTCGCGCTCGCGGACCTCGTCGGCGGCGACCGCCATCAGCTGCTTGGACGGGGCCACCTTGCCCGCAAGTAACTGGTCCGCAGCCTCCGCGCCGGAGACCGGCTTCAGCTTCGAGCGGAGGTACTGGACGAACTCACCGCGGCGCTCGGCGGTGAAGAGCCGGCCGCGCTCGTCCTGCGGCACCTCGTAGAGGCCCTGGACGCCGAACTCCGTCGCGTTGTGCAGGAAGGCCACCCCGGACAGCCGCTCGGGGCGGGCGGCGAGCGCGCCGTTGAAGGCGATGAGGTAGTCGCAGTAGCCGCGGACCTGCTCGATCGGGTTCAGCACCGGTCGGGTGAATGTGTCGACCCGGCAGAGCAGCGGCTCACCGTCCTCCGGGGCCGCGCTGCTCCACTGTTTGAGTTCGACCACCACATAGGACGATTCTCCCGTGCCCGGGTGGACGCCGGCGAGTATGACGTCGGCTCGCTTGCTGTTGAGCGGGAGCGAGTACTCGAGGAGTACCTCGACCATGCCGAGTCCGGCGTCCAGGAGCGCGTTGGTCAGGACCGGGATGCTCCGTTCCCAGGACCGCACCTCGGACGGGCTGGGCTTGTGGCCGTGCTTGTGGACGAACTGGTCGATGAGGCGTACGAACAGTGATCCGGCCAGGCTCTCGGCGGCGACCGCGGACGCGGAGTCGCGGAACAGCAAGACATGCTCCCAGGCAGCACGAAGTGACTCGTGCGGGTGGGGGCATGTCCCTGGAGGGAAGCCCGGCGGGCCGCGCTGATGACAGGGCTAAACCTACAGTGGAGAGTCTGAGCTCGTGCCCGAACACCTGAGCGTCCACCAATGCATGGCGGACCGCGGAATGGGTGACGGGGGCGGCTTGCGTGGCCGACGGAGCCCCGGAGCGGCCCCGTCTGGACCGGGCTACTCCAACGGCTTGGGCCACGAGAGCTGCGACGGAGCCGGGGAGGGTCTGGAGCGGGGAGAACCGGGGACCACGCGTCGATCACCATTGCCTCTGAGGCGTCCTTCGGTGAACGAACAGCACGGGCTGTCTACCGTCTGACGTGCAACGATGGCTACGGCTGGGCGACTGGGGGTCAAGGGGTCGCAGGTTCAAATCCTGTCGTCCCGACTGTGAAGTCGGTTGCGAGGGCCGGCACTTGGGAGACCGAGTGTCGGCTCTTTCTGTTTCCGGGTCAGCTGGTGGTCGCACGGTGGTCACCGGGCCACATCGGCCAGGGCGTGGACGGTTCTTCTGGCCGGGGCTGCTGGTAGGCGACCAGTTGCCGGTGGAGGCGCGGGCGCTGGCGCCAGGGGCGCTGGGCGCGGCAGACGGGTTGGCCGAGGACGGCGTGGTCGGCGCCATCGAGGATCCAGGCGACGGCGTCGACGGCCGCGCGGGCGGCGAGTTTCGTGAGGTCGGCGTAGATGTTCGCGGTCGTCGACAGGGCGCGGTGGCGCAGGGTCTTGGAGATGACGGGCAGGGGCACGCCCGCGGCCAGGGCGAAACTGGCGGCGAGGTGGCGCAGGTCGTGCAGGGCGATGCGGGGGACGCCAGCCTTGTCGCAGAGCAGGTGGAAGCGGTCGAGGACGTTCTTGGGGTGCAGGGGGCGGCCGTGGCGGTGGAGGACGTAGCCGCTGGCGGGGGTGATCTCGCCGAAGGCCAGTGAACCCGCCCGGTCTTCGAGGGTGTCGACGACGCGGTCGGAGAGGGCGACCCATGTCCTGCTGGCCCTGATCTTGGGGGCGGTGAGCAGGAGTTGGTTGTTGTCGATGACGGAGAGGGTTGCGCGGACGAACAGGGTGCGGTCGGTGAGGTGGACGTCGTCCCAGTGGAGGGCGAGGGCTTCGCCTTTTCGGATGCCGGTGCCGATCATGAGTTCGGCGAGGTCGGCGTAGAGGGGGTCGGTGACGTGGGTGAAGCGTAGAAAGCGGGCGGTCTGTTCCTCGGTCCACAGGCGTCTCGGGGCGGAGGCAGGGCGGGGGAGCAGTGGGGGTTTGGCGGGGTTGCGGGCGAGGCGGCCGTCGTGGACGGCGCTGCTGAAGGCGCTGGAGAGGGTGGCCATGATCTGGTAGACGGTGACCTGGCCGCGGCCCCGGCGCAGCTGGTTGGTGACGAAGGCGGCCAGGTGCTGGCGGGTGAGGTCGATCAGGGGATGGTGCCGAGGGCGGGGATGAGGTCCTGTTCGGTGTAGGTGCGGTAGCGGGCTATGGCGGTGGGCTTGAGGCGCAGCTCCTTCTCGTCGAGCCAGTCCCTCAGGTAGTCGGCGGTGCGCTGCCTGGGGTCGGTGATGACGCACAGGGCCAGGCCCTCGTTGAAGCGCTGCAGCGCGATGCTGGCGCGGAGTTCGTCGGGGAAGCCGGCGCCGCGGACGGTGCGGCGGTGGCCGTCGGCGGGCGGGGTGTCGACGGCGAAGGCCCAGGTGCCGTGGTGCGGGTCGGTGGCGAGGCGGGGGCAGGTGGTGCCGAGCTGGTGGCGGTGGTCGTCGCGGCAGCCGCAGCGTCGGTAGACGCGTCCCCGGTCCTGGTCGTCTGAGGGGGTGGGTGAGCAGCGCATGGTGATCGCCTCGGGAGGATCGTGCGCGAGTCGTTTTTGCTTCCAGTGTGCGCTCGCGGGGCGATCACCGTGCGACCACGAGCTCCACGAAATTGGCGCTGACCTGCGGATCTCCCTTGATTCATGGCAAAGGGAGATCCGCAGGGTGGTCGGGCGCGGGGCTGCTGCGGTGTCTGGGCGGAGTGGTCAGACGAGCGGTTCGCGGTGAGCGGCGTTTTCGCGGACGAGCTGGGCGAAACGCTCGCGGCTGCGCCGCTGGTGCTTTTCGGCCTGTTCGGCGGTCCAGTCCTCCGCGCTGGTGTCGTCGTCTTCGTCGTCGAGGTCGTCGTACTCGGTGTGGAGGAGCCAGCAGGCGTGGATGCCGGTGAGGAGGTCTTCGAGGAGGTCGCGGGCCGGGCGCTTCGGGTCGAGCGGGGGCAGGCGCAGCTCGACGTCGGCGAGGTCGGGTGCGTTGTCGCCGTAGTCAACGAGGGTCTCCTCCAGGTCGTCGAGCTGCTCGCGCAGGGCGGTGGGGTCGGGGAGCAGGCCGTCGGCTACGTGGAGGGCGTGGAGGGCGTGGCGGACGAGGCCTGTGACGGCCTCGTGCGGGGTGGCGCCGGCGTCGATGAGGCCGAGGACGAGGGTGGGGGTCTCGTGGGGGAGCGCTTCGATGTTGTCGGCCTCTTGGACGACGTCGACGGCATCGCGGCCGGAGGCGTCGGCGGTGACCTCGGCCGCGGCAGCGAGCCAGTGCGCCGTAGCGACGGCGGCCGCGGTGGGGTCGACTGAGGAGAAGAGCTCGGCTGGCCCGAACGGGTTCTGCTCCAGGAGGCGGTCGGCGGCGGACACCTGGACGGGGGAGGCGTCCTCCCTACTGAGGAGGACGGCCTGCTGCGCGCGGCCGGCCAGGTCGCCGAGTTCGGCACTCTCGACGACGGCGACCTCGGTGGCGGCCTCGGCGAGCACGGCCTTCGTGAGGTCGGGGTCGTCGATGTCGTGGAGGGCCCGTCCGACGCGGTTGGCGGATTCGATCAGGGGGCTGTAGGAGACGATCATCGAGCCGTACCTGGGGAGGTTCGGTTTGGCGATCGCGTCCGTGACCTCGCTGAAGTGCTTGCCTTCCTCGTCGCGGCGCCAGCCCTCGGAGTTGGGCTCCAGCGAGCCGGCCGCACTGACGGGGTGGGGGTAGGTGCGCCAGGCGGCGTCGGACAGGTGGCTGAGCGCGCGGGCCAGGCCCAGGAGAACGGAGGTATCGGCTTCGGCCGGGAGGGAAGCCACTCGGGTGGCGAGGTCGCCCTCGCCGGTTCCCCAGGTGGCGAGCAGCTCGTGCCGGTTGGGGTCGACGCTGTAGCGGGTCAGACCGCCCCGGCCTCGCCCCCCCCGCGGACCGTGCCCTCGATCTGGCCCTGCGAGGTCTGCGCACGCGGGAGATCACAGGCCTGAAAGCGGCAGACGCCGGTGGCAAGGCCATCGCAGGGGAACGGGCCACAGCCCGCCACTGAACGCTGCCGCTGCCCGACAAGGCCGCGCAACACCTTGTTGACAAGATCCGCGTGGCCGGTACGAGCCGTCGGGTGTTTCCCGCTACGCGCTGGCAGCGGCCGCTGCCGGGCTTCTCCGACGAGCCTGTGATGCCGGTGCTCGGGGGGGGGCTCGGGGAAGATCGTCGCCCGCACCATCGGGATCCCGCGAGCCTGCTCGGCGGCTGCCCAGACGTTCACCAGTGAGGTCTTGCCTATCCCCGCGCCCGACCGCACCAGTACCACCGCACCCCGGCCGGCCCGCGCCGCACCGGCTGCCTGCTCCGGGACCGCCAGCTGGTTGCGGCGATAGAGCAGGCCGGGGCCTGGCCCACTGCTCCCGGCCGGCGCGCCCCCGCCCCGACCGGCCGCGAGTAGCGCGGCGGCGTCGGCCTCGACCGGCCCCAGCGTCGACACCAGCAGTTCCACCGTGCGACGCTGCGGCCGCTCCCGGCGGCCCCGCTCCGGATGCCTGATGGACCTGGCGGCTAACCCGGCTGCCTCGGCCAGCTCGGCGCAGCGGCCTGGCGAAACCCCAGCAGAGGCTCACCGAACGCCCTCACTCGACCACCCCCGCGGCGCACTACCCCCGCTATTTCTACTTGCGGGTAACCCGTCAGGACCCTGCCGGAGAGATTCGGCTGGGTTCTGAGGACCGGGCGGGCGCGCAGGTTCTGTCCGTACAGGATCGGTACCACCCGCAGATGGGAAGCTTGGGCATGACATGGTGTGCGTGAAGTCATCAACCGCCACCATCCCTTAAGAAAGAGGTTCTGCATGAGCAGCGACGTGGAGTCATCTGAGAACCCCAAGAGCGCCGAGAGTGTCGAGAGCCCGGAGGTCACGGGGGCTGCCGAGGCTCCCGCGCCCGCCGCCCAGGACGACGTCAAGGCCCGGTTCCTCGCCGCTCTGGAGCGCAAGCGCGGCGCCAAGTCCGATAGCGCGGCCGGCGGCCCGAATGGCGACTCGAAGATCCACGGCGCCCACGGCGCGGTGGGCGGCAAGCGCAACTTCCGCCGCAAGAGCGGTGGTTGATCAGCCCGGTTGACGCCGGGGGCCGCCAGGCCTGGTCCTGACCGGGCGGCCGTAGCTGTACGCGACAGGCAAGGTCTTCGTTCGAGTGTGCCGGGTGCGGGGCCTTGCCTGCCGGGGATCGGCAGGGTGCCTGGAGAAGGCGGCGCCGGGTGCCGGCCTCGGAGCCCGTCCCGCCGAGCACCGCCGCCCGTGACAGTGGGGCCGGCTGAGCGTGACTCTGTCGGGGATCTTGGTCGCCGCCGTGTCAGCTCTGTGCACATGATGCAACCAGTCGACGAGCAGACGCAGTCAAACGACCTGTCCGTTCACTCCGAGGGGTTCGGCCACTGCTACACCACATCGCTGCGCTGCCGACCACCACGGCGCCCGTGAACCTCACCTCCCCACCTGGAGGGCGTCATGACTCCGGGGAAGAGGCTGATCCAGGTGCGGCTGGCCTCGGTCTTGGGCCCGCCGGGATGGAGCCGCCCGTTGTTGACGGCGGCGAGGGTCCAGCGGACGTAGAGCCTGCGGTCCATGAGGTGGACGTCGGACCAGTGGAGGGCGAGGATCTCACCGCGGTGCATGCCGGTGCCGAGCATCACCTCGAACAGGTCGTTTAGCTGATCGGCGTACTGCTCGGCGCCGTGGCGCAGGAAGGCGGCGGCGGCCTGTTCGCGGGTCCAGCAGGTGCGCTCGGCGGCGCGGGGGCGGGCGGGGGCGGAGTGCTTGGCGGGGTTGTAGCTCAGTCCGCCTCCGACGCCACGAGGCCGGTGCCGCCCGGTAGTCGCCGCGGCCGGACGGCACCGGCCTCGTTGATGCTGCTTCCAGTGCAGTGCCCAGGATGGGAACGCTTGCTGACCCGAGCCGTTGTGTGGCCGACGCCTCCGCCATGGAAGGAGGGTGACCTGGACGGGGGCGGCGTCTTCGTGGCCGAGTAGGAAGGGCCGCCCCGGGGCGGCCCGGAGCTGTCACCTGGAGGTCGGCGGCTTCGGCCACGTTGTTCCGTCTGCGGCGGCCGTGAGGATGTCTCCGAGGCGGAGCCAAGCGTTGGGGCCGGAGTTGCCGATCGGGTTGTCGGCGAATCGCTGCCAGGCCTGGTGATCGTCTCCGAGCGCTGCTTCCACCAGGGAGATCACTGTGGGATGGGTGTTGTTGTAGTGGTGCCCGCGTGCTTTGAGTGCCGTCCAGGCGGGCAGGGCGAGGATGGTCTCGCTGGGGCAGTCGGGTAGGGCGAGGATCTCCCGGGCCCATGCTTCGCGGTTGCTGGGGTTGCCGCCGAGCCTGTGGCGGAGCTCGCGGGTGAGCGTGTGGACGGCGCGCTGCGGATCGGAGTGGCGGGCGAGGACCGAGGTGAATGCCGGTTCGCTGCGGTGGCCGTGCCAGGCGAAGGACAGCAGTGCCTTCTCCACGAGTTCGTCGTCGCCGGCGTGCCGGTCGAGGTACGCGTCGAGCACCACTGCGGTGACGGCGGACAGGTTCCGCACCGTCACCTCTTCGGGATCGCCGAGGGCCCCGCGACGGGTCGCGGGCGGCTGCGGGGCGGGGTCGGCGACGATCCGCGTGATCGCGTCCAGGAGTTCGTCGAACTGCTGCCGGTCGTCCTGGAACTTGTAGTCGTACGACTGGAGGCCGGACCGGCCGCGGCGGGCGTCGCGGATCACCAGTCGGACGGTCGCTTCGACGGCGGGCGTGAGTTCGGGCAGGTGGACCAGCATGGCGTGGATCCAGCGCAGGTCGGCCGCCCTGCTGATTCCGTAGAGGTCCTTCGGCTTCCACGTTCGGAGGGCTTGCACGGCCGTTTCGGCGAAGTGTCGGCCCAGGTCGGCGAGTTCGTCCGCATGGCTCTGCCAGGCGTGGGGATCGCCGTAGGCGGGCTTGGCCTCGGCGGGGTTCAGGACGAGGCGCCACTGCCCGTCGGCCGCACGGCGCACCCAGGAAACGGCGGAGTCGGTGCCCCAGCGGGCCTCGGAGCTGTCGTCCTGCAGGTAGAAGGCCTCGATGTCCCTGCGGTCGGTCTCCTCCAGGGCGGAGAGCTCGGCGGCGAAGTGCTCCCGGGCCTCCTCCTTCGAGGATCCGTTCTGGAGGAAGCCGCAGATCCGGGTCGTGAGCATGGCGGTTCCGAACCGGGAGAGGTCATCCAGAGCGATCCGCCGGAGGAGTTTCGGTTCGACCGTCCACGGCACGCTGCCGAGCAGCTGGTCGCGGACGACCCGGTTCGCCCAGGTGCCGGCGGTCATGTCGATGATCCGGGGGTGCCGGTCGGGATGCTGTTCGAGCACGGCTGACCACATACGCCCCCACGCGTTGAACGCTGCCCTGATCCGGTCGGACCAGACGTCGGAATCCTCGTCCTCCAGATACGTGCGGTCTGGTCCGTCGGGCAGGAGAGCGATGGCGGTCTCGAACACGTCGTCGTGGAGGCGTTCCGTACGCAGGACCACCTGCGCGGCCGTTGCTTTCTTGAGAAGTTCGGGTGTCATGTGCGGTGGCTGCGGCACTCGCCTGCGCAGTTCGTCGGCGACGGCCGCGCAGAGGTCGGCCGGCCGGTCGGCGGTGCCGAGGGATCCGAGCCGGCGGTCGGAGCAGCGGTGCAAGGCGTCGGCCCGCAGGGCCGGGTCGCAGTCGGGGTGGATGAGCGCGAGGACCACCAGCGAGGTCGACCCGGTCAGGTACTCGTATTCGCTTTCGGTCTGCCGTAGCCCGTTCGTCACCGCGGCCTCCAGCAGCCAGGCGGGTGCCGAATCCCGGTAGGGCTTGTCGAGCAGCGCGGCGAGGAGTGGTCCGCCCTGCTGCTGACTGTCGGCGACGGCACGGGCCTGTTCGGCTGCCATCCGGGCCGCGGCGGACCCGGCATCGGCACCGGCCGCGACAGTGGCCAGGAACTCCACAGGCAGCCGGGTTTCGTCAGTGGCCATTCCTTGCTTCCCTCTCCCCAGTGACTCGTCGAACTCCATCCTGCTCCATCGGTCGGACAATCCGGGGACGAACGGAGACGAGGAGGGCCGGGGCCCAGGGCGGGCCGTACCGGTTTCGTCGGGGGCAACTCCTCGGTGCCTCCGGTGCCGTGTCGGACAGGACCAGGTCCGGACCGCCGACAGCATCGGCGGAACCAGCGAGCGGCTTGGCCGCGGGCTCGCGGGGCGGCTATGGCCGGGGCCGGGTGAACACCCCCTGCTCGGTCTCGGCCGGGATCCCGTGCTCGACCAGCCGCTTGAGCTTCAGACGGACGTTGTTGACGTTGGGGGCGCGATCTCCATGTCCATCGCCTCGCACACCGCCCGTGCCCGCAACGGTGCGTCGGCTGCGGCGAACACCGCCATGGTCTGCTGGCAGGTCGGATGATTCGGCAGCTTCGCGGTCGGCGGCGCGGCGGCTGCGGATCGGGCAGCTCCAGCAGCGTCTTGTGGGTGATCCGGCTCTCCGCCCAGGCCGCCTCGGCCTGCGCAGCGATCTCCCGCTCCCGCTCCTTCAGCCGTACCAGCACCGCCCCCAAGGTCAGCTCCCCGTCGGTCATGCGCCGCGCCAGGTGGGGGTGGAGGTCCCGGTGAGCATCCTCGGCATCCGGTCGCTTTTGGCCCAGGACGCCCTCGACTCGGCCGAGGCGGGTCGATGCTCGTGGTCACGCACCAGCCTGCGGTGCAGCATCAAGACCTCGTTCGTCTGCTCCACCACCCATCTCTTGGGCTGCGGAACGAACCCGGCGTCGCCGGGGTTGCGCTTCACGACTTCGACCTCGATGCCCACCTGAGCCCCGTAGTCCTTGACGGTGCTCTTGAACCCCTGGTCCACCAGGGCCTTCTTTATGGTGCTCGGCTCGGTGCCGGCAACCACCCTGTCCAGCAGCGCGGTGCTGAACATACCGCCCTCTGAGACCATCACTCCAAGGCCTGCGGTGAGCTGGATCAACCGTTGGTCCGCAGGGCCAGGCGGCGTTCGCACCATGAGGTCGCACCTCTTGCTCAGTTGGAGCCAACGCCGGGTCGCTGTTCAGGCCGTCTTGGCGGGCCATGTCGTCACGTCGAGGTTCAGAGCACCGTAGATGTAGTCGGGGTACGAGAAGTCGGTGATCTTCGCGGCAGTGACTGCTCCTTCGCTGGTCATCATGCAAAGAGTCGCCCCGGCGCGAATGCCCATCGCGCGGGTCTTTTCCTTGTCACCTGTGTCGTTGGTGAACTCCTTGATGCCCCCGGTGCGAGCAGCTTCCCGGCACGTCTGCTCCGTGACTTCTGCTCCAGGAGGTAGCGCGGTGGCCAGGTTCCCGAAGATCACTGTTGGGGCGCCGATATCGTGCACCACGATCTCCGACGCCTTTCGCTCCTTCGGCGTCATGGCGTCCCAGTCGTCGGCTGTGACCAACATGGATACCGGCTTGGTCTCTGGGGCATCCAGGTCGATCAACTGGTAGCCGTCCTTCACCCGAGCGATACGAAGCGAGACGCTGCGAGGTTTCGGCGGCGACACGGCGGCGGCGGTGGGAGTGCTGCTTGCGGCGACCGGTGGTGCAGGCAGGGATGTACGGGCTTCCGCTGATGGGGCTGGTGTTTGAGCAGAAGCTGTGGAGGTCGGCGTTGCTGCGGCCTGGATGCTCGCCGAACTCTTCTGGGCGGAAAGGGCAGTGATGATCGATGGAAGTGCCGCGATAGCACCCAGGGCCGCGACGCCGACAAGGAGCTTTACCGCGAGGCGCCGACCCTCCGGGGTGTCCGGAGCGTCGAGGTGGAAGCCACGACTCGAGAGCCGGAGGCGGAAGCGCCCGGGCGGCTCCGGCGAGCCTGTTTGGCGGGCGCCCGAACCCGGCTGGCTCGGTTGCCGTCGCCTGCGAGGCGGCTTCGGGGAGTCGGGTGGGTTCATATCAGCTCCTGAGGTGAAGCCTGAGTGAGGAAGAGAGTTTGACAGAGATTCAGGCTCTCTTGGTAAACCCCCAACCCCTCGTTCGCGTTCTGGCAGATCGGCGACAAGTGGATCACCGAGGACCGCAACAGCGGCAACGTTCTCGACCACCCCGAAAGCTGGACCGACGCCCACCTGGTGGACAAGCAGACCGGCAACGCCAACCAGCTGTGGACGGTGAGCGAGGAGGGCTGGAAGTCTGCTGGGTCGCGGGGGCGGTGGCGTTGGCGCGGCCGTTGAGGATGATGTTCTCCATGAATGCGGCTGGTGCGGCGGAGGACGCCTTGTTCAGCGCGTGGAGGGCCGGGCGGGTCGCGAGTCGGGTGTAGGCGTCGTGGGCGTCGGTCTGCGGGGAGGGGGGGAAGGGGGAAGCGGAAGCGGATCCGGCTGTGGGCAAGCGGGCTGGTGCGCGCCCGTGGTGGGGTTCGGCAGGCTACCGTGGGGCCGGACGCGAGGGTGCGGCGGTGCTGGTCGGGTGCCGCGATGGACCAGGGGGTGTGGGGTGTTGGAGCCGGTGTCGCTGTCGGCGGTGGCCGCTGTTTTCGGCGCCGTGGGTGCGAGCGTGGCGAACGAGGCCGGTAAGTGGGCCTGGGAGTCGGCGGGTGCGTTCGTCCGCCGGGTGACGGGACGGGATGTGCCGGCGCCGACCGATACCGCCGAACGGGCCGCTGTGGCGCAGCTGTTGCTGGATGTGGCCGAGTCGGATCCGGCGCAGGCCAGGGCGCTTCGCGCCTGGCTGGGCGGCCAGGGCGGGGCCTGGTCCGGGCCGTTGGCGACGCCCTCCCTGCTGCCGCCCTCTGACCGCTTCTTCACCGACCGGCGCAAGGTGTTGGCGTTGTTGGACAAGGAGGCCGGACGGAAGGCGGACGGCACGCCCCGCGTCAGCGTCCTGTACGGACCTCAGGGGATGGGCGTGAGCACCGCGGCCGTCCACTGGGGTGCGCAGCAGCGGAAGCGGTTTCCGCACGGGCAGCTCTACGCGGACCTCTCCGGCGGGTCGCTGGCCACCGCACCCGATGCGGCCGCCGTGCTCCGGCAGTTCCTGATCCACCTCGGCATGCCGGCGGACCGGGTTCCGCCGGCCGCGCAGGACCGGGTCGAGCGGTTCCGGTCGCTGGTCGCCGAGCGGCAGTTGCTCGTCGTGCTGGACCACACCCGGTCGGCGGCCCAGGTCCGGCCGTTGATCACCGCGGCTCCGGGCGTCGTCACGGTCGTCGTGGCCCGGCGTCCGCTCACCGGTCTCGACGCCGTCCCGATCCCGGTGGGGCCGCTGTCCGACAAGGACGCCAGGCGGCTGCTCACGGACCTCGTGGGGAAGGAGACCGTCTCCGCCGCCGGCCCCGCCCTGTCGGGCATCCTCGAACGGTGCGAAGGATCGCCCTTCGCCCTGCGTGCCGCGGCTCCCCGGCTGGCGTTCGTCCCCCAGCAGCGCCGGGGCCGGGGCGGTGGTGGTGACGGCGATGCCCATGTGGGTGATCCGGTGCGGGCCGCGGTGCAGGAGTCGTACGAGGCGCTGGAGCCGGAGGAGGCCCGGCTGTTCCGGCTCTGCGCCTTGCGGCCGTGGCCGGCCGTCGGTCCCGAGCTGGCCGTGGCGGTTGTCGGACCCCATGGAACTGGCGGGCTCACCGTCGAGCGCGCTGGTGTCCTGCTGGCCGGGCTCGCCGAGGCCGGCCTGGTGGAGGCCACGCCCGAGGGCCGCTACCGCTACCGGCCCGCCGTGCGCCGGTTCGCCGAGGAGCAGGCGGCGCGGGAGGACGGTTTGGCCGCGTGCGCGGGTGCGGTGACGCGTGCCGTGGAGCACCTGCTGCGCTTCGCCGTCCGGGCCGACTACGCGGCGTTGCGGGAGCGTTGGCACGTCGGGCCGCTCTACCGGGAGCTCGGGCCCGGTGACTACCCGGACGCCGGTGCGGCGTTGGCCGCGCTGGCCGCGGAGGTGGGCAACCTGGTCGAGGCGGTGCTCGCCGCCGAGGAGTTGGCCGCGCCGGCCACGGTGTGCGAGCTGGCGGAGGCGTCGTGGGCGGTGCAGCTCAAGGCCGGTCGGCACGAGACCTTGTTGCCGGCGCTGCGAACCGCCGTGCGGGCGGCGGTCGCGCACGACCCGGACTCGGCGATGGCCGGCCGGATGCACACCCAGCTGGCGTTCGCCCTGATGGAACTGGACCTGCTGGCCGAGGCCGAGAGCTGTCTGGTCGACGCCTCCTCGGCGTTCGAGCGGGCCGGTCACCTGCTGGGCCGGGCCACGGCCGTCGAGTCGCTCGGGCTGCTGAGGCTTCGGCAGTGGCGGTGGCAGCCCGCGTACGACTGCTTCGAGCAGGCCGACGGACTGCTCGGGTCGATCGGTCCGGACCACGAGCGGGCGGGGGACGTTCCGCGGGCCCGGGCGCTGTTGAAGCGGCACCGGGGGCGGGCGCTGCGAGGCCTGGCCGAGTACGAGCGGGCCCGGACCTGGCTGACGGAGGCGTTGTCCGAATTCCGGTGTCTGCGCGACAACTACAACGCGGCCCGCACCCTCACCAATCTCGCGGAGACCTGGGCGGACACCTCGGCGACGGAACAGGCGCTGGCCGCGATCGACGAGGCCGCCGCGATCCTGGACCGTGAGCAGGCGGAGCCCCATCTGCGCTACCTGGCGGGCCTGCGGCAGCAGTGCCTCACGGAACGGGACTGACCAGGACCGCGTGGGACGCGCCGCCGGTGCGCACCGTCAGCTCCATCCGCGGCAGCGGACGGGGGATGGTGGTGCCGTCCACCTGGGCGAACAGTGCCGAGGCGGCCGCCGCCGGGTCGAGCGAGGGGCTGGTGAGGCGGACGAATCCCCGGTCACGCAGCAGTACTTCACAGGTGCCCGGACCGGAGACGAAGGCCGCGAGCGAGCAGTTCGGGTAGCGGGCGAGCGTCGCCGCGGCCCACTCCCGGGGCGGGCCGATCCGGGGGTCGTCGGCCTCCCCGTACCGGAGGATCGCGTCGGCCAGACCGAGGAGGCCCTGGTCGAGGGTGTCCTCGTGCACCGCGAGGTGATCGGAGCCGGGCCCGGAAGGCCCGTACCGGCCTTCGGCGACCCGCTCGATGGTGACCTCGTGCGGGCGGGGCCCCGGGCGGGTACGGACCCGCAGCGGCACGGTTCGGGTCGGTGGCCGGTAGTCGGGGAGTGGGAGCAGGTCCAGGAGAGCCGGCTCTGTCGGCTCGAGCAGTCCCATGACCTCGTAGAAGAGCGAACGCAACAGGCCGGCCGCCTCGCCGGGTGCTGATGTCGTCAATTCGCTTGTGCTGGTTATGGGTTGATGGTGCGTCAGGAGTAGGTTCAGCTGCGGCAGCAGAGGGGAGTCCAGGGCGAGTCTGGGGGCTTCGCGGACGAAGGCTGCCACCGGTGAGGTGGCGCCCAGGACTTCGTCGGAGGCCGTGCCGAGCAGGACGGGGGTGCCCAGTGCCGCGGCGTAGTAGCTGACCGAGCCGAAGTCCCCGATCACCGCGTCGGCGGCGACCAGTGCCTGCCGCCAGCCGTCCAGGGGGTCGATCAGGGTGAGGCCGGCCCGCTCGGCGCGGTCCAGCCAGAGGCGGACCTGGCCGGGGCCGTGGCCGTGCCAGATGTTCGGGTGGAGGACGGCCGCCACCCGGTAGTCGTCGACCGGGAGTTCGGTGGCGAGGCGGTCGAGCAGCCACGGCAGCGGGTCGTTCGCGCCGGCGTCACCGAAGAGCGACTGCGGGTTCCAGGTGGAGTTGAGCACGATGAACCGCTGCCCGGGTCGGACGCCGAACGCGCGGCGATGGCGTTCGCGGCGCGGAAGGGCGGCCAGGATGCGGTCGAAGCAGGGGTCGCCGCCGAGCACCGCCGTCGGAGCGGCCTCGGGGCAGGCTTCGCGCAGGCGGCCGAGCTGCTCGGGGTGGGAGAGCACCATCGCCCGGGCGAGCGGAACCCCGTCGGACAGCAGCCACTCGGGCGCCAGGCCGAAGACAGGGGCATGCGGCGTGTTCGGTGTTCGGTGTTCGGTGTTCGGTGTTCGGTGTTCGGTGTTCGGTGTTCGGTGTTCGGTGTTCGGTGTTCGGTGTTCGGTGTTCGGTGTTGCGAGCTTTTTATTGTATCCGACTCCGTGTGAGAGGACGACCAACTTCCCTTGGAAGCCCGATAGTTCACCGCCGAAGCTGGCCGACAGGGCGAGGTCGACGGGGGTCTGCTTGGCCTGCTCCCACGGAAGTACCGGAACCCCGAGGGAGCTCAGCAGCTCGGCGACTCCTGCGCTGAAGGGGGACGATCCCGTGCAGGAGGCCAGTAACTGGATCCTGAGGTCGTCGCGGAACAGTGGAACGACGTCCAGGAGCCGGGTCGCGGAGGTCACGTTGTGGACGACGAGGAGAACGCGGCGGCAGCCACCGCGGGTGGTCCACCTCGAAGCGTCCTCGCCCACCGGAACCCGGATCCAGTCGGTCACCAGCCCTGCCAACCCGCCGCTCCTTCGATGCTCGCCGCCTCCCCCGCGCGAGGCCCGTCCATTGTTCCACGGCGTGGATGTCGAGGATCGGCCTCGGTCGGGGTCCGGTCGGTTCGGCCGGGCCCGACGCGCGGTCAGGGGCGCCGCTCGGCGGCGGGTTGGTGGGGTGGGGGGTGGTTACGGCTGGTCGAGCCGGATGGCTGCGGCCGGGCAGACCGCGGCGGCGTCCTGGACGGCCTGGTGGAGGTCGGCGGGGGGTGCGGCGTCGAGGAGGACGACGATGCCGTCCTCCTCGCGCTGGTCGAAGACCTCGGGGGCGGCGAGTACGCAGTTGCCGGCGCCGCAGCACTTTTCCTGGTCGATGTGGATGAGCATGGCTTTCCCTTCGGAGGATCGGTTCGGACTCGGGGGGCCGTTACCAGGCGAGGGGGAGCTCGTGGACGCCGTAGATGAGCATGTCGCCCCGGAAGCGGATCTCCTCGAACGGTACGGCCAGGCGCAGTTCGGGCAGTCGCTGCAGGATGGTGTTCAGCGCGATCTGCAGTTCCAGCCGGGCCAGGGGCTGTCCGAGGCACTGGTGGACGCCGAAGCCGAAGGCCAGGTGGAGGCGCGCGTCGCGGGAGAGGTCGAGTTCGTCGCCGTCGGGGAACTTCTGCTCGTCCCGGTTCGCGGTGCTGATCATGCAGATCACGCCCTCGCCCGCCCGGATCCGGACGTCGCCGATGGTGACGTCCTCGGTGGCGACCCGGGTCAGGCCGGAGTGCACGATGGTGAGGTAGCGCAGCAGTTCCTCGACGGCGCCGGCGACCGACTCCGGGTGCTCGCGCAGGTGGGCGAGCTGGGTGGGGTTCTGCAGCAGGGCCAGGATGGAGAGTGCGGTCATGTTCGCCGTGGTCTCGTGTCCGGCGACGAGCAGCAGCCGGCCCATGGCGCCGATCTCCTCGGTGCTCAGCTCGCCGCGGGCGACCAGGCGGCTGAGGATGCCGTCGTCGGGCTCGGTGCGCTTGGAGTCGGTGAGCTTGACCAGGTAGTCGGCCAGGTTCTTCTGGGCGATCTGCACCTCTTCGACCGAGGAGTCGCGGCGCAGCAGGACCCGGCTGCACTCCTGGAAGAAGTCGTGGTCCTGGTAGGGGACGCCGAGCAGCAGGCAGATGACCAGGGACGGCAGCGGCAGCGCGAACTCGTGGACCAGGTCGCCGGAGTTGCGGCCGGCGGTCAGCTCGTCGAGCAGGTCGTCGGCGATGCGCTGGACCTCGGGGCGCAGTGCCTCGACCTTCTTGATCATGAATTCGCTGGTGAGCATCCGGCGCAGCTGGGCGTGCTCCGGGTCGTCCATCCGGATGAAGGTCCGCTGGCCGGTGCTCAGCTGTCGGGCGCCGGCGCTGATGAACGGGAAGCCGGGTCGGGCGGCGTCCGAGCTGAAGCGGGCGTCGCTGAGCACGGCCTTGATGTCGTCGTGGCGGGTGACCAGCCAGCTGGGGGCGCCGTCCCAGAGGGCGATCCGGCTGATCGGTTCGTCCTGCTGGGCCTGCTGGTAGGCCGGCGGCGGGTCGAACGGGCAGCCGCCACGGGCGGCGGGGTGGGTGAACTGGGGGTGGTGAGCGGCGGTGGCCATCATGGGCTCCCTTCACGGAGCGGATTTGCCGGTGGCGCCGAGCGGATGGGCCTGCGGTGCCGTGGGGTAGCGCCCGGGACCATTGCATGCCCTAAGCAACTAACTCACCGTCACGCTAACTCGCGGTCAGTGGTGGCGAAAGGGTCCATCCGGTGGCGAACGAATCTGTCCGGAAACCGGTCAGTGGTCGAGAGGGGAGCCACTCCTCGAACGGGGTCGCTACAGTTCCCCCATGCCGGACGCAACAGACAATCCGACCGCCACCTCCGAACTGGAGGAGGTGCTGGCCTCGCTGGCCTACCTGCTGACCCGCTCGCAGGAGCACGAGCGCCAGACGGCGCGGGCCGGCATCACGGCGGCGCGCTCGGACGTCTACCTGCTGCGCGCGCTCGCCGAGGCCGAGGAGGTCAGCCGGGTGGGCGACCTGGCCGCCCGGTTGATGGTCAAGCCCTCCCACGTCACCCGGCAGATCGACCGGCTGCAGACCCAGCAACTGGTGGAACGCACCCCGGACGCGCTGGACCGCCGGGCCCGCCAGGTGGCGCTCACGGCCGAGGGGCGGGCGATGCTCAACCGTCTGAAACAGGCCAACATCGCCGGTCTGGCCAATGCGCTGGACGGCATTCCGGCACCGGACGTCGCCGCCACGGTCAGCGTGCTGCGCCACTTGGTGGACCGGTACGTGCGGCAGGTCCGGATCAAGATGCTGTCCGAGGACGCCACGCCGGCGGACCGGGCGGTCGGGGGCGTCGGGGGCGTCGGGGGCGTCGACTCGGGCTCGTCCCACTGCCCCTGACGCGAGGGCCCGGCAAGGGAGGGGGCGCCGGAGCGGGCGCCCCCTCCGAGGTCAGGACCGTGTGGCGATCAGGACCGTGCGGCGATCAGGGCGGCCAGCCCGTCCAGCCCGCGGTCGACGGTGTCCGGGTCGACCTGGCTGACGGAGAGCCGCAGTTGCCGCTCCCCGCCCGCGCCCGGGTAGAAGTGCGACATCGGGGTCCAGATCACCCCGTACTCCGAGGCCGAGAGTTCGAGCAGTGCGTCGTCCACCGCGAACGGCACCGTGACCACCAGGAAGAACCCGCCGCGCGGCTCGTTCCAGCTCACCCCGCTGCCGGGCGGGAATCGCCGGGCCAGGCCCGCCAGGACGAGCGCGAGGTTGCGCCGGTAGAGCGCGGCGACCTCGGTGTTGGCGGCCCGCAGGCTGTAGCCGTGTTCGAGCAGTGCCCCGCCGATCACGGCCTGGGCGATCGGTGAGGTGTTCACCGTGGTCATGCTCTTGATCATGCCGAGCAGGTCGGCCAGCAGGTCGGTGCCGCCCGCGCCGTCGGCCACCGGCTGGTCCGCCACCACGTACCCGACCCGGGCGCCCGGGAGGGCCGTCTTGGCGAAGGAGCCGAGGTGGACGACCCGCTGTTCGGTGTCCAGGGCCTTGAGCGAGGGCAGCCGCTCCTCGCCGGCGAAGACGCAGTACGGGTTGTCCTCCAGCAGGAGGAAGTCCTCCTCGGCGGCCAGGGCGAGCAGCTCCCGCCGCAGCTCCAGCGGCAGGCTGGCCCCGCTCGGGTTGGCGACGTCCGGCACCAGGTAGAGGGCGCGCGGGCGCAGCCCCTCGGCCCGGGCGGCGGCCAGTTGGCGGCGCAGGTCGGCGAGGTCCACGCCGTCCGGGCCGTCGGCCACCGGCCGTACCGGGAGGTCGGCGAGCAGCGCCGCGCCGGTCAGCCCCACGTACGTGGGCGAGACGGCGAGCACCACGTCCTCGGGGCCGCGGCGCAGTGCCCGCAGCACCAGGAACATCGCCTCCTGGCAGCCCACCGTCACCACGATCGACTCGGCGGGCACCTCGATGCCCTCGTCCACCGCGAGGTGGGTGGCGATCAGCTCGTGGATGATCCCCTTGGTCCGCCCGTACTGGAGCACCTGCCGCCGGGCCGCCTCCTCGGAGAGCCCGCGCTCGGCGCGCAGGTGGGCGACGTAGCGGTCCAGGTGGCGGTGGACGGCGTCGAGTTCGAAGAACTGCTCCGCCGGGCGGCCCGCGGCGAAGGAGACCGCCTCCGGGTAGCGGATGGAGATCTCGTTGAGCAGGTTCATCGAGGTCATCGCCGGGTCGGCGAGGGAGGGGTGCAGGTCGGCCCGCAGCAGGCCGCGGGGTGGGGCGGTGGTGGTCACGGGGCACTCCAGGTGGGGCAGGGCATGGGGGTGGTGCGCAGCGCGGCGGCCGCGCTCAGGTCGGCGCAGCCCGCGAGGCCGAGCGCGTGCCGCAGCTCCGCGGCCAGCAGGTCGAGCACGTGGGCGCAGCCGGCCTCGCCCCGGGCCGCCAGGCCCCAGATCATCGGGCGTCCGAGCAGCACCCCGGACGCCCCGAGGGCCAGGGCGGTGAGCACGTCCGAGCCGCCGCGTACCCCGCTGTCCAGCAGCACCTGGCAGTCGCGGCCGGCCAGCGCCTCGGCGACGGCGGGCAGCGCGGTGATCGAGGGGACGGCCCGGTCGAGCTGGCGGCCGCCGTGGTTGGACACCACCACGGCCTCGGCGCCGAGTTCGGCGGCCCGCACCGCGTCCGCCGGGTCGAGCACCCCCTTGACCATCAGCGGCAGGCTGGTGTGCTCGCGCAGCCAGGCGAGATCCGCCCAGGTGACGGCGGGGGAGAGCAGCTCGGCGGTGTGCGCGGCCACGGCCGAGACGGCGGTGGTGGCCTGGTGGGCCCGCCCGGCGGCGCCGTCTTCGAGCAGGACCGCGCGGACGTCCGCGGGCAGCGCGAAGGCGTTCTTGGCGTCGCGCAGGCGGCGGCCCATGAACGGCACGTCGGCGGTGACGACCAGGCACTCGCTGCCCGCCGCCTCGGCCGCCGCGACCAGGTCGAGCAGCCGCCCCCGGTCGCGCAGCCAGTACAGCTGGAACCAGAGCGTGGCTCCCGTCGCGGCCAGGTCCTCGAAGCCGACGCTGCTGAGCGTGCCGACGGTGAACGGCACCCCCGCCGCGGCCGCCGCCCGGGCCGAGGCCAGCTCGCCCTCGGGGTGGAACAGCCGGTGGTACGCGACGGGCGCCACCGCCACCGGCAGGCTCGCGCGGCTGCGCACCAGGGTGGCGGCGGTGTCGCAGGCGGAGACGTCGGCCAGCACCCGGGGCACCAGGGCCAGTTGGTCGAAGGCCGCCCGGTTGCCGGCGAGGGTGCGCTCGCGCTCCGCGCCGCCCTCCAGCCAGTCCCAGACCTCGGGCGCGAGCGCGGCCCGGGCCGGCTCCGCGTACTCGGCGACGGAGAGCGGCTGGGTGGAGGGTGGCTGGGAGGGGAGCGGCTGGGTGGAGGGCGACGGGGTGGAGGGTGACGGGGCGGGGGAGGGCTGGTGCCCGGTCAGGGCCGGCGCGTTCATCCGGCCACTTCGCTGGCGCTGCGCTGGAGTTCGACGGCCTCGTAGAGGGCGCGGACGTTGTTGCTGCCGAAGGTGCGGGCCCGGATGCGCTCGATCACCTCGAAGAAGAAGGTGCCGCGCGGGTGCTGGGAGCGGGTGAAGATCTGGAACAGCTGGCCGTCGTGGTCCTGGTCGACCAGCAGGTGCAGGGCGCGCAGCTGGTCGAGGGAGTGCCGCAGCGGCGTCAGGCGGGCGGGCAGCGCGTCGAAGTACGCGCCCGGGGTGCGCAGGAACGGCACGCCGCGCTCCGCCATCGCGGAGACGGAGTGCACGGCGTCGGCGGAGGAGAAGGCCACGTGCTGCACCCCGGCGCCGCCGTGGTCGGCGAGGAAGGAGGCGATCTGGCCGCCCGCGTCCGGGCTGAGCGGCTCGATCAGGGTGAGCGTGACGCTGTGGTCGGTGCTCTGCACGACCGCCGAGTCCATGCCGAGCGCGCCGACCTCGATCCGCTCCTCGAAGATCATCCGGAAGCCGAAGACCTCGCAGTACCGGCGGACGGTCTCGCGCAGCTCACCGGAGGGGACGCAGACCGCGAAGTGGTCGACGGAGCGCAGCCCCGTCGTACCGGCACCGGTCACGGGGGCGGCGTCCGGCAGGCCGGGGATCCGGTCGGCGGGGGCCTCGGGGCCGCGTTCGATCAGGGTGTGCACCACGTCGCCGAAGGCGCCGACCACCGCCGTGACGCAGCCGTGCGCGGCCTGCGGCGGGCGCAGCCCGTCGGCGCCCCGGCCGGTCAGCGTCCGGTAGGCGTCGGCGGCGTCCGGCACCCGCAGGGCCAGTGCGCCCACGCCGTCGCCGTGCCGGGCCAGGTAGTCGGTGGCCGGGTGGCCGCCGGCCAGCGGCTGGGTGAGCAGCAGCCGGACGGTGCCCTGCCCGACCAGCGCCGAGAGGCAGCGCTCGGCGGCCTCGCCGCGCTCGGTGGGCGGGACGAGCAGCTCGAAGCCGTACTCGGTGGTCAGCCGGGCGGTCTCGGCGGTGAGGTCGGACAGGTAGAACTCGACGTGGTCCAGTTCGACGGGGAGCGGGGCGGCGGTGGGTGAGGAGCGGTCGGTCATCTGAGGAGCTTTCTGGTGAGGAGGAGAGGAGGTGTCGGGGGTGATCGGGCGATCAGGTGCGCTGGAGGTCCGGGGCGCTCCCGGGCTCGGTGGGGCTCGCGGAGTCGGCCGGGGGCTCGGTGGAGCTCTCGGGCTCTTCGGGGGCCTCGGTCCCGGCGGGGGCCTCGGGCTCGGTCGGGGCCTCGGGCTTGCCGAGCAGGTGGACGGCCGCGAGCAGGGCGCCGAGCACCATCACGGCCAGCACGACCCGGAAGTCCAGGGCGGCCACCAGCCCGGAGCCGACGCCGACCGCGAGGGCCTGCGGGGCGGTGAGCGAGAGGTTGACGGCCGCCTGGGCGCGGCCCATCAGCTGGGGCGGCGTGGCCGCCTGGGCGGCCGTGGCGAGGCCGACCATGGCGGCCGGGATGCCCGCCCCGGCGATCACCAGGCCGGCCGCCACCACGGGGAGGGACGGCGCGAGCAGCAGGACCGTGCCGAGGCCGAACACCACCGACCCCGCCATGACCGTCCGGCGCGGCCCGAGCCGGCCGATCAGCAGACCGCCGACCACCGAGCCGCCCAGCGCCCCGACCGCCTCGATCGTCTCCAGCACGCCGAGGAACTGCGGCGGGCGGTGCAGCCCGTGCTGGGTCAGTGCGAACAGCACCGGCTGGAGCAGGCTCAGCACGAAGCCCGTGACGGCGGTGGCCGCCACCAGCGGGCGCAGCCCGGTCGCGCCGCGCAGGTGGGCGAAGCCCGCCAGCACCTCGGTGCGCCACCGGCGGCCCGAGGGCTCCGGCCTGGGCTCGTCCGCCCGCAGGCCGAGGAAGGCCAGGGCCGCCAGCAGCAGCACGCCGAGGTCGGCCAGCGCCACGGCGCGCCCGCCCAGCCAGCTGTAGAGGCCCGAGCCGAGCAGCGGCGCGACGAGCGTGGTGCCGGCCCGGGCGCTCTGGGTGAACCCGGCTGCTGCGCCGAAGTCCTGACGGTCCGTCAGGATCGTACGCAGCAGGGCGCTCTGCGCCGGGGCCAGCACGGCCCCGGCGAGACCGCAGAGCGAGGCGGTGCAGTAGATGATCCAGACCCGGTCCGGACCGTCGACGAGCAGCAGGGGCGTCAACCCCACCGCCACCACCAGGTTGACCCCGACCAGCAGCGGCCTGCGCCGGACCCGGTCGGCGAGCAGGCCGCCCAGCGGCAGGAGCAGCAGCGGCGCGGCGAAGCAGAACAGCACCAGCCCGGCGGCGGAGTTGCTGCCGGTCAGCACCTTGGCCCAGATGCCGAGGGCGATGGAGAGGGCGCTGTCGCCGAGGACGGACAGGGTCTGCCCGGCGAGGTAGCGCCGGAACTCCGGGCGGGCCAACAGCGGGTGCATCGCGGTTCCTTCGCTGCGCCGACGGCGCTTCGGGGTGCTGGACGTGCTGGACGTGCTGTGTGTGCCGTGTGTGCCGAGTTGCTGGGCTGCTCGGCGCGTGGGGCGCGGACGGTGCGCCCTCACGCGCCGTGCGCGGGGACGTGCGGGATGTGCGGGACGTGCGGGGAGGTGCAGGGATGCGCGGGGATCCGCGGACGCGGGGTGCGGTCAGGGAGCGGCGGGCGCGGTGGCGCCGAAGCCCTCGATCACCGCGTCGTTGGCGTCCTTCTCGCCGACGGCGATCCGGATGCCCTGCCCGGCGTAGTAGCGGACGGCCACCCCCCGGCGCTCCAGCTCCGTCCGCAGGGGGAGCTGGTCACCAGGCGCGACGACCCAGAGGAAGTTGGTCAGGCTGGGCGCCACCGTCCAGCCCAGCCCCAGCAGTTCGGCCCGCAGGCGCTCCCGCTCGGCGGCGATCTCGGCGATCCGCCGGTCCACCTCGTCCTGGGCCGAGACGGCGGCCAGCAGGCCCGCCTCCTGGAGCCGGTTCACCGCGTACGGGACCTGGTGGTCCCGCACCCGCTGGGCCACGGACTCCTTTGCGAGCGCGTAGCCGATCCGCAGGGCGGCGATGCCGTGCGACTTGGAGAGGGTGCGCAGCACCACCAGGTTCGGCCACTCGGCGATCCGGTCCGGGACGGCCGGGGCCGCCCAGTCCCGGGCGAAGTCGACGTACGCCTCGTCCAGCAGGATCAGCGCCGTGGCCGGGACCAGGCGGAAGAAGTCCGTCAGCTCCGCCCAGGAGTAGACCGTGCCGGTCGGGTTGTGCGGGTTGCACAGCACGACGATCCGGGTGCGCTTGTCCAGCCGCTCGGCCATCGCGGCCAGGTCGTGCCGGGCGTCGGGGCCGAGCGGGACGGCCCGGGCCTCGGCCCGGGCGATCTCGCAGAACAGCGGGTACGCGTCGAAGCAGGGCGCCGAGTGCACCACGTTGTCGCCGGGCTCGACGACGGCGTGGAAGAGGTCCAGTGCCACGCCCGCCGAGCCGTGGCCGACCACGACCTGGCCGGCCGGGACGCCCTGCCAGTCGGCGATGATCCCCTCGATCCGCTGCGGGCGGAAGTCCGGGTACCGGTGCAGGTCGCCGGCGGCCGCGGCCAGGGCGGCCACGACGGACGGCAGCGGCGGGCCCGGGTGCTCGTTCTGCGCCAGCAGGTGTCTGGCGGCGGGGGCGGCGGCCATCAGTCGGCCTGGAGGACGTAGAGCCAGGAGTGCGGGGTGGCCAGCGCCTCGACGCGGTCGATCCGCAGCCCGGCGTCGGTGAACAGCTCCTCGTACGTCTCCTTGGTGTGCAGCGGGACGCCCATCATCGCGTGCGCCAGCTCGAAGCCGACCGAGAAGACCGGCAGGGCGCTCTGGGACTCGCCCGGGCCGCGCAGCATGGTGTCGCCGAGCACGAAGGTGCGGGCCTTCGGGAAGGCCTCCCGCATCCGGGTGAAGATCGAGGAGCGGGTGGCCGGGTCGGCCAGCAGGTCGTGCAGCAGGAAGAAGCTCATCACGGTGTCGACCTCGGCCACCTCGGCGGCCTCGGCGTCGTTGTCGATCTGGGTGCCGAGCAGGCCCAGGACGTCGGCCCGGACGGCGGTGACGCGGTCCTGCATCCCGGCCGTGACGATGTCGCGGCGGGCGATGTCGGTGGCCGGGCGGCTGATGTCGATGCCCAGGCCCCGGGTGCCCTCGCGCTGCCCGACCACCCGGCGCACCCGGGCGGAGGTGCCGCTGCCCAGGTCGGCGATGGTGCGGAAGTCGATGCCGGAGAGCACGTCGGTCAGCTGCGCGGCGAACAGCGACTGGTCGCACTGGGCGGAGCCGAGGGCGACCATCGCCTCGTCGCGCAGGACGTCCTCGCTGTAGCGGTGCGTCCCCGCGCTCAGGTGCCCGGCGCGGCCGAACACGTCGTGGTACCCGCCGACGGCCCAGGTGAAGTAGCCGCGTGCGGCGGCGACTTCGAGACCGACCTCGGTGGGCACGTAGGCGGCGCCGTCGGCCTTGACGTAGCCGCAGTCGGCGGCGGCGCGCAGGACGGCCTCGGTCCGGGCGGTGTCGCCGCCCTGGGCGGTGGCCTCGACGGCGGAGAGCGGCTCGCCGCGCCCGAGCTTCTCCAGGACGCCGATCCGGTCCAGCGCGAAGATCACGTTGGCGGCGATGAAGCCGTTGTAGGCGTCGGTCGACGTGATCGGCGACGGGGTGACGCCGCGCCAGGTGTCGGGGATGGCGGCAGTGGTCATGGTGGTGTCCGTTTCTCGGTGGGCGGGCCGGGTGCGGCCCGCGCGGTGGGTGCAGGTCGGTGGCCTGCGGTCGGAAGGGATGCGAAAGTCGGCGGGTCGGGAGGCCGGTCGGGAGGCCGGTCGGTCAGGAGGCCGGTCGGGCGGTCAGACGGGCGGCGAGCACCGGGCCGATGACGGCGAGCGCCTCGGGGCCCGTCATGGCGCCGTGGGTGCTCGGCACCTCGTGGACGTCGATCCGGCCGCCCACGTGGGGGCGCCAGCCGTCCGGGTCGGGGGCGTCGGCCGGGCGGTCCTTGGCGGCGGTGAAGACCACCGCGTCGCCGTCGTAGCCGGGCAGCGGGAGCGCGTGCGCCAGCTCGGCGTTGGTCTGGAAGACCGCGACCACCCGGGCCACCGCGGCGCCGCTGAGGCCCGCGAGCGGGCCCTCGCCGTGCCGGACCAGCTCGGCGTAGCCGTCCTCGTCCTCGGGCCAGGCGCCGATCTCCCCGGCCGGGTGGCCGAGCGAGTCGAGGATCACCGCCAGCTGCGCCGGGTCGTCCCGCCACTGCTCGGGCCCGGCCTCGCCGGCGCCCGGGTAGGCGTCCAGCAGGGCCAGCAGTTGGACCTCCTCGCCCTGGTCGCGCAGCAGCGCGGCGATCGCGTGGGCGACGGCCCCGCCGAAGGACCAGCCGAGCAGGGCGTACGGGCCCTCGGGGCGGACGGCGCGGATCTGCGCGAGGTAGTCGCGCGCCAACTCCGCGACGGAGGAAGGGCGGTGGCTCGGATCGGCCAGGCCCGGGGCCTGGAGGCCGTAGATCGGCTGCTCGGCGTCGAGGTGGCGCAGCAGCCCCGTGTACACCCAGCTGATGCCCGCGGCCGGGTGGACGCAGAACAGCGGCGGGCGCGAGCCCCGGGTGCGGATCGGCAGCAGGACGGGGAAGCTCTCGGCGCCCGGCCCCCGGGCGAGCCGCTCGGCGAGCCCGGCGACGGTCGGCGCCTCGAACACGGTGCGGACCCCGATCCCCTCGCCCGCGCCGACCAGCTCCCGCAGCCCCGCGACCAGCCGGGCGGCCAGCAGCGAGTGCCCGCCCAGCTCGAAGAAGTTGTCGTCCACGCCGACCCGTTCGAGCCCGAGCACGTCGGCGAACAGCCCGCAGAGCACCTCCTCCTGCGGCGTGCCGGGCGCCCGCCCGGCGCCGGGCCAGGCGGCGGTGTCGGGGGCGGGGAGGGCGCGGCGGTCGACCTTGCCGTTGGCGGTGAGGGGGAGGGCGTCCAGGGCCACGACGGCGGAGGGCACCATGTAGTCGGGCAGGGTCGCGCCGACGTGGGCCCGCAGGAGGGCCTGGTCGACCGTCTGGCCGGGCCGGGCCACGGCGTAGCCGACCAGGCGCCGGTCGCCGGGGCGGTCCTCGCGGACCAGGACGAAGGCCTGGGCGAGGGAGGGGTGCCGGACGAGGGCGGCCTCGATCTCGCCGGGTTCGATGCGGAACCCGCGGACCTTGACCTGGTGGTCGGTGCGGCCGAGGTACTCCAGGGAGCCGTCGGCCCGGCGGCGGACGAGGTCGCCGGTGCGGTACATCCGGCTGCCGGGGGCGCCGTACGGGTTGGCGACGAAGCGCTCGGCGGTCAGGCCGGGCCGGTTGAGGTAGCCCCTGGCCAGGCCGGCGCCCGCGAGGTAGAGCTCGCCGACGACCCCGGCGGGGACGGGCCGCAGGGCGGCGTCGAGGACGTGCAGCCGGGTGTTCAGGATGGGCCGGCCCAGCGGCGGTGCGATCCGGCCGGACAGCGGGGTGGTCATGCTGGCGCAGACGGTGGACTCCGTCGGCCCGTAGGCGTTGACCATCCGCAGGCGGGCGGACCAGTGCTCGACGAGGTCGGGCGGGCAGGCCTCCCCGGCGACGGCCAGGGTCTCGACGGGCGCGAGCGCGTCGGGGGGCAGGACGGCCAGGGCGGTGGGCGGCAGGGTGACGTGGGTGACGCCCTGCTCGGCGATCAGTTCGGCCAGGGCCGGGCCGGGCAGCAGTTGGTCGGCGGTGCCGAGGACGGCGCGGGCACCGGTGAGCAGGGCCATGCTGAGCTCGGCGACGGCGGCGTCGAAGGAGGGGGAGGCGAACAGCAGGACGCGGCTGTCGGGGGTGGGCGCGAGACTCTCGCGCTGGCTCTCGATCAGGGAGGCGAGGCCGGTGTGGGGGACGACGACGCCCTTGGGGCGGCCGGTGGAGCCGGAGGTGTAGATGACGTACGCGGCGGCGTCGGGGGCGGTTTCGGCGTCGGTTTCGGCGTCCGTGAGGTTGTGTGTGGGGTGGCCGGAGGTGTCGAGGTCCTCGACCAGCAGGCGCGGGACGGCGCTGTCGGTCGGCAGACCGGCGGCCACCGTACCGGTGGTGAGGACCAGGACGGGGGCGGCGTCGGCGAGCATGTAGGCGATGCGGTCGGCCGGGTAGCGCGGGTCGAGCGGGAGGAAGGCCGCGCCGGCCTTGAGGACGGCGAGCTGGGCGACGATGAGCTCGGTCGAGCGGTCCAGGGCGATCGCGACGAACCGCTCGGGGCCCGCGCCGTGTGCGGTGAGCAGCCGGGCGAGGCGGTTGGCGCGTCCGTTCAGCTCGGCGTAGGTGAGCTGCTCGGCGCCGAAGGCGAGGGCGACGGCGTCGGGGCGGGCGGCGGCCTGGGCCTGGAAGAGCGCCGGGAAGGTGGCGGGGGCGACGGGGTGGTCGGTGTCGTTCGAGGCCGTGATCAGCTGCCGGCGCTCCTCCGGGGCCAGGATCTCCACCTGGCCCACCCGCTGGTCCGGGTCGGCCAGCACCGCGCGCAGGGCGCGCTCGAACCGTGCGGCCGTCGCCGCCGCCGTGGCCCGGTCGAACAGGTCGACGGCGTACTCGACCGACAGCTCCAGCCCGGCGGGGGCGCCGTCGCGATCGAAGGTCTCGCCGAAGGCGAAGGTCAGGTCGAACTTGGCGAGGTCCGAATCCAGTGCCTCGACCCGGCCCGGCAGGCCGCCGAGGCGGATCTGTCCGGCGTCGCCGCCCGAGGTCAGCATCACCTGGCAGAGCGGGTGCCGGGCCGTCGAGCGCGCCGGGTTGAGCAGCTCGACCAGGCGCTCGAAGGGCACGTCCTGGTGCCCGAAGGCGTCCAGGGTGCCGATCCGGACGCGCTCCAGCAGCTCCCGGAAGCTCGGGTCGCCGGACGTGTCGGTGCGCAGCACCAGGGTGTTGACGAAGAAGCCGACCAGGTCGTCGAGGGCTTCGTCGGTGCGCCCGGCGACGACGGTGCCGATCGGCAGGTCGGTGCCCGCGCCCAGGCGGCCCAGCGTGGTGGCGAGTGCCGCCTGCATCACCATGAACACGCTGGCCCGGCTCTGCTGCGCCAACTCGACCAGGGCGCCGTGGAGTTCGCTGTCCAGGTGCAGTTCCACCGCTGCGCCCCGGCGGGTCGGTGCGGTCGGGCGGGGGCGGTCGTAGGGGAGCGCAAGCTCTTCGGGGAGGCCGGACAGCGTCTGCTGCCAGTGGGCGAGTTGTTCGGTGAGCAGGGTGGTGGGCTGCTGGGGGGTGCCGAGGAGTTCGTGCTGCCAGAGGGCGTAGTCGGCGTACTGCACGGGGAGTGGCTGCCACTGCGGTGCGGTGTTGGCGAGGCGGGCGTCGTAGGCGGTGGAGAGGTCGCGCAGGAGCGGGGCGACGGACCAGCCGTCGGTGGCGATGTGGTGCATGAGGACGAGCAGGACGTGTTCGTCGTGCGGGAGGGAGAGCAGCGTCGCGCGGACGGGCAGGTCGTGGGCGAGGTCGAAGACCGCCCCGCCGGCCTCGGCCAGGGCGGCCTGGAGCTCGGTCTCGGTGGCCACCGACACGGTGTGCAGCGGGAGTTCGGGGCGCTCGACGATCAGCTGGTGCGGCTGGCCGTCGGTGGCCGGGTAGACGGTGCGCAGCACCTCGTGGCGGTCGAGGACGTCCGTCAGCGCCGCCTGGAGGGCGGGGGCGTCGATCCGGCCGGTCAGGCGCACCGCGCACGGGGTGTTGTAGAGCGCGCTCGGGCCCTCGAACTGCTCGATGAACCACAGGCGTTGCTGCGCCGGGGAGAGCGGGATGCGCTCGGGCCGGTCGACGGGCCGCAGGGTCGGGCGGGCCGTGCCGGAGGCGGGCAGGACGGCGGCCAGGGCGGCGACCGTGGGAGCGTCGAACAGGGCCCGGATGGGCAGTTCGGTGCTGAGGGTGGCGCGGATGCGGCTGACCAGCTTGGTGGCGAGCAGCGAGTGGCCGCCGAGGTCGAAGAAGCGGTCGTCGATGGTGACGGTGGTGAGTCCGAGGACGTCGGCGAAGAGTGCGCAGAGGGTTTGTTCGGTGGTGTTGCGGGGGGCGCGGCCTTCGGTGGTGCCGGTGTAGTCGGGGGCGGGGAGGGCGCGGCGGTCGACCTTGCCGTTGGCGGTGACGGGGAGGGTGTCGAGGATGACGACGGCGGCGGGGAGCATGTAGCTGGGGAGGGTGTCGGTGACGGCGGCGCGCAGTTCGCCGGCGGTGACGGTGTCCGCGCCTGTGCTGGCGAGGGTGGTGTAGACGACGAGGCGTTTGTCGCCGGGCTGGTCTTCGCGGACGTGGGCGAGGGCTTGCCCGACGGCGGGGTGGGCGGTGAACGCGGCCTCGACTTCGCCGAGTTCGATGCGGAAGCCGCGGATCTTGACCTGGTCGTCGGCGCGGCCGAGGAATTCCAGGATGCCGTCGGTGGTCCAGCGGGCGAGGTCGCCGGTGCGGTACATCCGCTCGCCGGGCGGGCCGTAGGGGCAGGCGACGAAGCGTTCGGCGGTGAGGGAGGGGCGGCCGGTGTAGCCGCGGGCGAGTCCGGCGCCGGCGATGTACAGCTCGCCTGCCACGCCGGCGGGTACGGGCTGCAGTGCGGTGTCGAGCACGTACGTCCGGGTGTTGGCCAGCGGGCGGCCGATCGGCACCACGTTCGGGACCGCCGAGGAGGGGGTCATGGTGAAGGTGGTCTTGATGGCCGTCGTCTCGGTGGGCGCGTAGACCGCGACGACGGAGGTGTCCGGGCACGCCTGGAACAGCCGGCGGACGGCCTCGGGCGGGACGACGTCGCCGCCGGTCCACACCTGCCGGACGGCCCGGAAGGCCTCCGGCGTCTCCTCGGCCATCAGCCGCAGCAGGCCCGAGGGCGCCTGGACCAGGGTCACCCGGTGGGTGGTGATGGTCTCGGCGAGGCGCCGGATGTCCAGCTCGCCGGGCTCGGCCAGCACGATCGCCCCGCCGGTGACGAGCGGTGCCCAGATCTCGGTGGTGGAGGCGTCGAAGGCGGTGGGCGAGTGCAGCAGGACGCGCTCGTGGTGGCCCGTGCGGAAGTGCTGGTTGCCCAGCAGGTCCACCACGTTGCGGTGGGTGACGGCGACGCCCTTGGGCAGGCCGGTCGAGCCCGAGGTGTACATCACGTAGACCAGCTGGCCGGGGTGCACGGGCACGGCCGGGTCGCCCGCCTCGGGGGCCGTGGCGAGCAGCGCGTCGGTGACTTCGACGGTGGCGAAGCCGCCGGTGGCGAGGACCGGATGCCCGTGGTGGGCCGGGTCGGTGAGCAGCAGGCCGGTGCGGGTGTCGGTGAGGATGTGCTGGAGCCGGTCCAGCGGGTAGCGGTCGTCCAGCGGGACGTACGTGCCGCCCGCCTTGGCGATCGCGAGGACGGCCGTGAGCAGCCCGGCGGAGCGCTCCATCAGCACCGCCACCGGCTGTTCGGTGGTCAGGCCGCGCGCCAGCAGCAGGGCGGCGAGGCGGTTGGCGCGGCCGTTCAGCTCGGCGTAGCTGAGCTGTTCGGCGTCGGTGATCAGGGCGGGGGCGTCGGGGGTGGCGGCGGCCTGGGCCTCGAACAGCCGGGGCAGGCTGGTGTCGGGCACCGGTGCCGTCGGTCCGTTCCAGCCGGTGAGCAGGTGCTCGCGTTCGGCCGGGTCGAGGATCTCGATGCTGCCGATCGGGGCGTCCGGGTCGGCGGCGACGGCGCGCAGGATGCGCAGCAGCCGCTCGGCGAGGGCGGTCGCGGTGGCGTGGTCGAAGAGGTCGGCCGCGTAGTCGACGGCGCCGCGGACGCCGAGGCAGTCGCCGTCCGCCGTGAGGTGCTCGACGAAGTTGAAGTTCAGGTCGAACTGGGCCTGGGCCTCGCCGGCCTCGACCGGCCGGGCCGTCACCGGGCCGAAGGCGAGATCGCCGGCCCGCTCCGTGTTCAGGGTGACGAGCGACTGGAAGAGGGGGTGGCCGGCGGTGCGGGTGGGGTTGAGGTGTTCGACCAGGCGCTCGAAGGGGATGTCCTGGTGGTCGTAGGCGTCGAGGTCGGTGCGGCGGACGCGGTCCAGCAGTTCCCGGAAGCTCGGGTTGCCGCTGGTGTCGGTGCGCAGCAGCAGGGTGTTGACGAAGAAGCCGACCAGGTCGTCGAGGGCTTCGTCGGTGCGTCCGGCGACGACGGTGCCGATCGGCAGGTCGGTGCCCGTACCGAGGCGGGTGTAGAGGGCGGCGACGGCGGCTTGCAGGGCCATGAAGAGGCTGGCGTTCTGCGTGCCGGCCAACTCGGCCAGCGCGGTGTGCAGTTCGACGTCGAGTTCCAGCTCCGCGGCGCCGCCCCGGCGGGTGGGCGCGGTCGGGCGGGGGCGGTCGTAGGGGAGCGCAAGCTCCTCGGGGAGGCCGGACAACGCCTGCTGCCAGTAGGCGAGTTGCAGGGAGACGACGCTCTCCGGGTCGTCCTCCTCGCCGAGCAGCTCGCGCTGCCAGAGGGTGTAGTCGGCGTACTGCACCGGCAGCGGCTCCCACTGCGGCTCGGTGCCGGCGAGCCGGGCCTCGTAGGCGGTGGCGAGGTCGCCGAAGAGCGGGGCGACGGACCAGCCGTCGCTGGCGATGTGGTGCGTCAGCAGCAGCAGGACGTGCTCGCCCGGCGAGGGGAGGGCGTACAGCCAGGCGCGGACGGGGAGATCGGCGGCGAGGTCGAAGACCTGCCCGGCGTCCTCGCGCAGCCGCTCGGACAGTTCGGCCTCGTCGGCCACCGGCACCCGGTGCAGCGGCGGGCGCCCCTGGTCGAGGATGTGCTGGTGGGGCTGGCCGTCGGTGGTCGGGAAGACGGTGCGCAGCACCTCGTGCCGGGCCACCACGTCCCACAGCGCGCCTTCGAGGGCGGCGGCGTCGAGCTCGCCGGTCAGCCGGAGGGCGAACGGCGTGTTGTAGAGGGCGCTCGGGCCCTCGAACTGCTCGATGAACCAGAGCCGCTGCTGGGCGAACGACAACGGGATCAAGGTCTGCCTCCGACTGGCGACTTACGGGTGCTGTGACTGCTGTGACTGCTGGGGCTGGTGTGGCTGGTGGGGTTCGGCGGTCGCGGGACGCGGCGGGCCGCGCCGCCGGCCGGGCCGGCGGCGGGCGCGCATCCTGCGGTGGACGGGGCCGCGAGGTGGGCGGCAGGTCAGGCCGGACCGCCTGGGCGGCGCATCGGCCGCAGGGCCGGGCGGGCCTTCTTCGGCGTGGCCTTCTGTTCGCGCTCGGGCAGGACGGCGGCTAGGGCGGCGACCGTGGGGGAGTCGAACAGGGTGCGGATCGGCAGCTCCGTACCGAGGGCGGCGCGGATGCGGCTGACCAGCTTGGTGGCGAGCAGCGAGTGGCCGCCGAGGTCGAAGAAGCGGTCGTCGATGGTGACGGTGGTGAGTCCGAGGACGTCGGCGAAGAGTGCGCAGAGGGTTTGTTCGGTGGTGTTGCGGGGGGCGCGGCCTTCGGTGGTGCCGGTGTAGTCGGGGGCGGGGAGGGCGCGGCGGTCGACCTTGCCGTTGGCGGTGACGGGGAGGGTGTCGAGGATGACGACGGCGGCGGGGAGCATGTAGCTGGGGAGGGCTTCGGCGACGGCGGCACGCAGTTCGCCGGCGGTGACGGTGTCCGTGACGCTGTCTGTCGAGGTGGTGGTGAGGGTGGTGTAGACGACGAGGCGTTTGTCGCCGGGCTGGTCTTCGCGGACGTGGGCGAGGGCTTGGCCGACGGCGGGGTGGGTGGTGAACGCGGTTTCGACTTCGCCGAGTTCGATGCGGAAGCCGCGGATCTTGACCTGGTCGTCGGCGCGGCCGAGGAATTCCAGGATGCCGTCGGTGGTCCAGCGGGCGAGGTCGCCGGTGCGGTACATCCGCTCGCCGGGCGGGCCGTAGGGGCAGGCGACGAAGCGTTCGGCGGTGAGGGAGGGGCGGCCGGTGTAGCCGCGGGCGAGTCCGGCGCCGGCGATGTACAGCTCGCCTGCCACGCCGGCGGGTACGGGCTGCAGCGCGGTGTCGAGCACGTACGTCCGGGTGTTGGCCAGCGGACGGCCGATCGGCACCACGTTCGGGACCGCCGAGGAGGTCGGCATCGGGAACTGGGTCGCGCACAGGGTCGTCTCGGTCGGCCCGTAAAGCGCTCGCACCGCGATGCCCGGGACGGCCTCCAGCACCCGGCGGACGGCCGGGGCGGAGACGACGTCCCCGCCGGTCAGCACCTCGCGCACGCCGGTGAAGATGCCCGGGTCCTCCTCCGCGATGACACGGAACAGCCCGGCGGTGACGTGCACGTGGGTGAGCCCGTGCGCCCGGACCAGCTCGCGGATGGCGGAGGCGTCCAGGTCGCCCTGCGGCGCGACGACCACCTGGCCGCCGGAGAGCAGCGGCGCCCACAGTTCGTAGGTCGAGGCGTCGAAGGCGTGCGGCGCGTGGAAGAGCACCCGCAGCCCGTCGGGGTGGTGCCAGCACGGGTCCGTCGCGAGCTGCACCACGTCCCGGTGGGTGATGGCGATGCCCTTGGGCATCCCGGTGGATCCGGAGGTGAACATCACGTACGCGAGCTGCTCCGGGTGGAGCCCGGCGGGCTGGGCGCGCCGCCTGCGAGGGCCGTCGAACCAGCCCTCGGTGAGCGGCAGGACGGGGCAGGGGGCGTCGGTGGCCAGCGGGTGGCCCTGGTGCGCGGGATCGACCAGGACGAGCGCCGCCCGCGTCTCGGCGGTGATCTGCCGCAGCCGCTCGGCCGGGTGCCGGTCGTCCAGCGGGACGTAGGTGCCGCCGGCCTTGGCCACCGCCAGGATCGCCGTCACCAGGTCGGCGGAGCGGTCCATCAGGAGGATCACCGGGGTGTCGGCGCCGACGCCCGCCTCGGCGAGGTGGGCCGCCAAGTGTTCGGCCCGGGAGTCGAGTTCGGCGTAGCTGAGCTGTTCGGCGCCGGTGATCAGGGCGGGGGCGTCGGGGGAGGCGGCGGCCTGGGCCTCGAACAGCTGCGGCAGGGTGGCCTCGGGCACCGGCGCCGCCGGTCCGTTCCAGCCGGTGAGCAGGTGCTCGCGTTCGGCCGGGTCGAGGATCTCGATGCTGCCGATCGGGGCGTCCGGGTCGGCGGCGACGGCGCGCAGGACGCGCAGCAGCCGTTCGGCGAGGGCGGTCGCGGTGGTGTGGTCGAAGAGGTCGGCCGCGTACTCGACCGCCACCGACAGGCCCGCCTGGGAGCCTTGTTCGGTGAAGCGGAAGGACAGGTCGAACTTGGCCACGTCCAGCTCGAAGGGGTGGTCCGCGCAGGCCAGGTCGCCGAAGGCGGCGGGCACCGCCGGGCCGCTCTCCAGGGCGATCAGCGACTGGAAGAGGGGGTGGCGGGTGGTGCGCGGGGGGTTGAGGTGTTCGACCAGGCGCTCGAAGGGGAGGTCCTGGTGGTCGTAGGCGTCGAGGTCGGTGCGGCGGACGCGGTCCAGCAGTTCCCGGAAGCTCGGGTTGCCGGTGGTGTCGGTGCGCAGCAGCAGGGTGTTGACGAAGAAGCCGACCAGGTCGTCGAGGGCTTCGTCGGTGCGTCCGGCGACGGGGGTGCCGAGCGGGAGGTCGGTGCCCGCGCCGAGGCGGGTGTAGAGGGCGGCGACGGCGGCTTGCAGGGCCATGAAGAGGCTGGCGTTCTGCGCGGCGGCCAACTCGGCCAGGGCGGTGTGCAGTTCGGCGTCGACCTCGAACTCGGCGGCGCCGCCCCGGTGGCTGGGCGCGGTCGGGCGGGGGCGGTCGTAGGGGAGTGCCAGCTCTTCCGGGAGGCCGGACAACGCCTGCTGCCAGTAGGTGAGTTGCTCGGTGAGGAGGGTGGTGGGCTGGTGCGGGGTGCCGAGGAGTTCGTGCTGCCAGAGGGCGTAGTCGGCGTACTGCACCGGCATCGGCTGCCACTGCGGTGCGGTGCCGGCGAGGCGGGCTTCGTAGGCGGTGGCGAGGTCGCGGAGGAGGGGGGCGACGGACCAGCCGTCGGTGGCGATGTGGTGCATGAGGACGAGCAGGACGTGTTCGTCGTGCGGGAGGGAGAACAGCGTCGCGCGGACGGGCAGGTCGTGGGCGAGGTCGAAGACCTCCCCGCCGGCCTCGGCCAGGGCGGCCCGGAGCTCGGCCTCGGTGGCCACGGGTATGGTCCGCAGGATCGACTCGGGGGTCTCGGCGACCAGTTGGTGCGGCTGGCCGTCGGTGGTCGGGAAGACGGTGCGCAGCACCTCGTGCCGGGCCACCACGTCCCGCAGCGCGCCGTCCAGCGCGGGGCGGTCGAGGGCGCCGGTCAGCCGGAGGGCGACGGGCGTGTTGTAGAGCGCGCTCGGGCCCTCGAACTGCTCGATGAACCACAGGCGTTGCTGCGCGGAGGACAGCGGGACGCGCTCCGGCCGGGCGGCGGGCCGCAGGGCCGGGCGGGCCGCGCCGGAGGCGGGCAGGGCGGCGGCCAGGGCGGCCACCGTCGGGTGGTCGAAGAGCGCGCGGATCGGCAGCTCCGTGCCGAGGGCGGTGCGGACGCGGCTGACCAGCTTGGTGGCGAGCAGCGAGTGGCCGCCCAGGTCGAAGAAGCTGTCGTCGATGCCGACCGAGGCCAACCCGAGGACCTCGGCGAAGAGTTCGCAGAGCGCCTGCTCGGTTTCGGTGCGCGGGGCCCGGCCGGCGGCGGCGCCGCTGTAGTTGGGGGCGGGCAGGGCGCGGCGGTCGACCTTGCCGTTGGGGGTGACGGGCAGCGCGTCGAGGGTGACGATCGCGGCGGGCACCATGTAGCCGGGCAGGCGGTCGGCGACGAAGGCGCGCAGCTCGTCGGGCCGGACGGGGCCCGTGACGTACGCGACCAGGCGCTTGTCGCCCGGCTGGTCCTGGCGGACCACGGCGACGGCCTGGCCGACGGCCGGGTGGGCGGTGAACGCGGCCTCCACCTCGCCGAGTTCGATCCGGAAGCCGCGCAGTTTGACCTGGTCGTCGGCGCGGCCGACGAACTCCAGTTCGCCCGTGGTGGTCCAGCGCACCACGTCGCCGGTGCGGTACATCCGGCCGCCGGGCTCGCCGAAGGGGCAGGCCACGAACCGCTCGGCGGTCAGGCCGGCGCGGCCGACGTAGCCCCGGGCCAGCCCGGCGCCCGCGACGTACAGCTCACCGGCGACGCCGACGGGGACCGGGCGCAGCCCGGCGTCCAGCGCGTACACCCGGGTGTTGGGCAGCGGCCGCCCGATCGGCACGGCGGCCGGGACCTCGGCGGCGGTGGCCATCGGGTGGCGGGTCGCGAAGGTCGTGGTCTCCGTCGGTCCGTAGCCGTTCACCACCCGCAGGCCGGGGCAGTGCTCCAGCACCCGCCGGATGGCGGCCGGCGAGACGATGTCCCCGCCCGTCCACACCTCGCGCAGCCCGGCGAAGGTCTCCGGGGCCTCGGCGGCCAGCACGTTGAAGAGCCCGACCGTCATCCAGGCGGCGCCGACCCGCCCCCGGCCGATCGCGGTCGCCAGCTCGGCGACGCCGAGCCGCCCGGCGGGGGCGACCACCACGCGGCCGCCCGAGAGCAGCGGCACCCAGAGCTCGTAGGTGGAGGCGTCGAAGGCGACGGGGGAGTGCAGCAGGACGCGCTCGTGGCCGCCGCCCGCGAACGCCCCGCCGAGCGCGAGGTCGACCACGGACCGGTGGGTGACGCCGATGCCCTTGGGCACGCCGGTCGAGCCGGAGGTGTGCATCACGTACGCCAACTGGTCGGCGCTCAAGGGGAGTCCGAGGTTTCCGGCGGTGTCGTCGCCCTCCGGGTCTCGTGCGCCCTCGGGGTCGAGCACGTCCAGTCCGGTCAGCGCGGGGTGTGCCCGGTGGGCGGTGTCGGCCAGCACCAGCCGGGCCCCGGAGTCCGCGAGGACGGCCCGCAGGCGCTCGGCCGGCTGCGCGCCGTCCAGCGGCACGAAGGCGCCGCCGGCCTTGAGCACGGCCAGGATCGCCACCACCAGGGCGGCCGAGCGCTCCATCAGCAGCGCGACGGGGGTCTCCGGGCGGACCCCGGCCTCGACCAGCCGCACCGCCAACCCGTTGGCCCGCGCGTTGAGTTCGGCGTAGGTCAGCTCGACGTCGTCGGCCGTGAGCGCGACCGCGTCGGGCGTCGCGGCGGCCCGCGCCTCGAACAGCTCGGGCAGTGCGGCCTCCGGCAGTGGCGCGGTGGCGCCGGCCCCGCCGGTCAGCAGCCGCTCGCGCTCCTCCTCGGTCAACACCTGGACGCTACCGACGAGTTCGGCCGGGTCGGCGACGATCCGGTCGAGCAGGCCGAGGAAGCGGTCCAGCAGGGCGCGCGCCTCGGCGGGGGTGAAGGCGTCGGGCCGGTGGTCCAGGCGCAGTTGGAGGCCGTCGCCCGGGGTGAGGGCCAGCAGCAGCGGGTAGTGCGCGCTGTCGACGTCCTCGACCAGGGTGACGTGGGTGGCGCCGCTCGGGTCGGCCTCGTCCAGGGCGGACGGGTCCGGGTAGTTGCCGTACACCGTGACGGTGTCGAACAGGCTGCCCACTCCGGCGAGTTGCTGGATCTCGGTGAGGCTGAGGTGCTGGTGGTCCAGCAGTGCGGACTGCTCGTGCTGGAGGCGCAGCAGCAGCTGCCCCCAGCTCTCGGCCGGGTCGAGGGTGACGCGCACCGGCACGGTGTTGATGAGCAGGCCCACCATCCGCTCCACGCCCGGCAGGTCGTGCGGCCGGCCGGAGACGGTGGTGCCGAAGAGCACGTCCTCGCGCCCGGTGAGCCGGGCCAGCAGCACGCCCCAGGCGGCCTGGACAAGGGTGTTGAGGGTGACGCCGTAGCGGCGGGCGGTGCGGGCCAGCGCCTCGGTGGCCGCCGGGGTGAGGCCGGTGTGCAGGCGCAGCGGCAGCTGCGGGGCGGCGGCGGAGCGGCCGGGGGCCAGCAGGGTGGGCTCGTCGGCGCCCGCCAGGGCCTGGGTCCAGGCGGCGCGGGCGGCGGCGCCGTCGCGCCGGGTGAGCCAGCGCAGGTACTCGCGGTAGGGGGCGGCCGGGGGCATCGGCTGCTGGAAGTACAGGCCCCACAGCTCCTCGGCGAACAGCGGGGTGGACCAGCCGTCCAGCAGGATGTGGTGCGCGGCGGCGATCAGCTGGTGGCGCCCGGGGGCGAGGGTGAGCAAGGTGTAGCGCAGCAGCGGCGGCCGGGCGAGGTCGAAGCGGCGGCCGTACTCGGCGGCGGCGATCCGCGCGGCCTCGGCCTTCGGGTCGGCGTGCGCCGTCAGGTCGATGGCGGTGAAGGGCAGTTCGACGCCGTCCGGTACGGCCTGCACGGGCGGGCCGTCGGGGCGCTGGTGGAAGCCGGCCTTGAGGTTGGGGTGGCGCAGCAGCAGCGCCTCGGCGGCGGCGCGCAGCCGGTCGGCGTCCACCGGGCCGGTGAGGTCGAAGGTGCAGACGGAGGTGTAGACGTCGGCGCCGTCGGTGTCGTACGCCGCGTGGAAGGCCATGCCCTGCTGGAGCGGCGAGGTGGGCCAGACGTCCACCAGGCGGGCGGGGGCGTGGTGTCCGGCGAGCTGGTCCAGTTCGGACTGGCCGAGCGTGACGAGCGGGAAGTCGGAGGGGGTGTGTCCGCCCGCGTCCGGCCGGTCGGCGTGCTCGGCGAGCGCGCGCAGCGCGGTGAACCACGCCTCGGCGAGCGCGGCCACGCGCTCCTCGGCGAGCAGCCCGGTGGCGTAGGACCACTGGGCGACCAGCAGCGGGCCCTGCGGGGTGTCGACGGTGGTGGCGTCCAGGCCGAGCACCCGGCCGAGCGCGAGGCCGGTCGCGGCGCCCTCGCTCATCGCCTCGGTGCCGGCGAGCACGTCTTCGGAGGTGACGCCCTCCGGCGCGAAGCGGCCCAGGTAGTTGAACTCGACCTGCGGATCGGCGTACCCCTCCAGCACGGCGGCGGTGGCCGGGTTGAGGTGGCGCAGCAGGCCGTAGCCGATGCCGTTGTCCGGGACGGCGCGCAGCTGCTCCTTGACCCGGCCGAGGGCCCGGCCGAGCCCGGGGCCGGCCGCGGTGACCTCGGACCAGGGCAGCGCCCCGGGGGCGAGCCGGACGGGGTAGAGGGAGGTGAACCAGCCGGCGGTGCGGTGCAGGTCGACGCCGTCGACGACCTCCTCGCGGCCGTGGCCCTCGGCGGTCACCAGCACGGCGCCGTCCGGACCGGTGGTCGCCGCGCCGCGCCAGTGGCCGAGGGCGAGCGCCAGCGCGGTCAGCAGCACGTCGTTGACCTGCGCGTGGTAGGCGGCCGTGACCCGGGTCAGCAGCGCCTGGGTGGTCTCGGCGGGCAGCACGAGCCGCAGGACGCCCTCGGTGGCGTAGGTGTCCCGGGCCGGGTCGAGGGGGCGCGCGCCGAGCAGCGGGTCCGGGGTGGCCAGGGCGGCCTCCCAGAGCGGGAGTTCGGCGGCCCGGCGGTCGGTCCCGGCCTCGGCGGTGAGCCGCTGGGCCCAGCGGCGGAAGGAGGTGGGCACCGGCGCCAGCGCCACGGCCCGGCCCTCGCGGGCGGCGGCGAGCGCGGCGAGCAGGTCCTCCTCGACGATGCGCCAGGTGACGCCGTCCACCGCCAGGTGGTGGATCACGAGCAGGAGCTGCGGGGGCAGGCCCGGCCCGGCGTCGAACCGGACGGCCTGGAGCATCCGGCCGTCCTCGGGCGAGAGGCGCTCGCGGGCGGCCTCGGTCTCGGCGCGCAGCGCCTCCTCGGTGGCCGGGCCCGCGACGTGCCGCAGCGCGGCCCCGGCGGGGACGGCGCCGGGGGCGGGGACGTGCAGCGTCCAGGGGCGCTCGGCGAGCGGGGAGGTGCGGGCGCGGAAGACGTCGTGGTGGTCGAGCAGCGCCTGGAGGGCCGTGGCCACGTGCTCGGGCCCGCTCCCGGCGGGGAGGGTGAGCAGGGTGGACTGGTAGAAGCTCTCGACGGCGCCGTGCTGCGCGGCCAGCCAGTGCACGATGGGCGTCGGCGGCACCTCGCCGAGGCCGGCCCCGGCGGGTTCGGCGACGACCGGCCCCTCCAGCGGTCGGGCGATCCGGGCCAGCGCCTCGACGGTCGGCGAGAGGAACACCTTGCGGGGGGTGAGCTGCAGCCCGGCGTGCCGGGCCCGGGAGACGAGCCGGATGGCCACGATGGAGTCGCCGCCGAGCTCGAAGAAGGAGTCCGTGACGCCCACCGCGGGCAGGCCCAGCACCTCGGCGAAGAGCCGGGCGAGGGTGTGCTCCAGTTCCCCGGCGGGGGCCCGGCCGCCCTCCTCGGCGGCGGCGAAGACCGGCGCCGGCAGGGCGCGCTTGTCCACCTTGCCGTTGGGCGTGAGCGGCAGCCGGTCGAGCACCACGACGGTGGGCACCATGTGGTCGGGCAGCCGCTCGGCGCAGTACGCGCGCAGCTCGGCCGGGTCGGCGGCGCCGACGGTGTAGCCGACCAGGCGGCGCTCGCCCGGGCGGTCCTCGCGGACCAGCACCACGGCCTGGCGCACCTCGGGGTGGGCGGAGAGGGCCTGCTCGACCTCGCCGAGCTCCACCCGGAAGCCGCGGATCTTCACCTGGTCGTCGGCCCGGCCGACGAAGTCCAGCTGCCCGTCCGGCCGTTGGCTGCCGAGGTCGCCGGTGCGGTACATCCGGTCGCCGGGTTCGCCGAAGGGGCAGGCGACGAAGCGCTCGGCGGTCAGGCCGGGGCGCCCGAGGTAGCCCCGGGCCAGGTGCGGGCCGGAGACGTACAGCTCGCCCACGGTGCCCGGCTCGACCGGGCGCAGCCGCTCGTCCAGCACGTGGATGCGCACGTCCTGGCAGGGGTGGCCGATCGGGGGCTGCTCCTCGCCGGTGAGCGGCTCGCTCATGGTGACGATGACGGTGGTCTCGGTCGGGCCGTAGCTGTTGAGCATCAGGCGGTCGCGGCCGCAGCGGGCGGCCAGTTCGCGCGGGATGGCCTCGCCGCCGCCGATCAGGGTGCGCAGGGAGGGCAGCGGCACGTCCGGCAGGGTGGCCGCCATCGCGGTGGCGATGTCGGCGTGGGTGACGCCGTACTGCTCGATCAGCGCGGCCAGCGGCTCGCCGACCAGCTGGCTCTGCTCGCGGGGGAGCACCAGGGCGGCGCCGGTGGAGAGCGCCACGGCCAGGTCGGAGACGGAGACGTCGAAGCTGAGCGAGGCGGCCTGGAGCACCCGGCTGCCGGGGCCGACCCCGGTGGCGGCGACCTGCGTGTCGATCATGCTGGGCAGCCCGGTGTGGGTGACGGCCACACCCTTGGGCACACCGGTGGAGCCGGAGGTGTAGATCACGTACGCGGTGTTCCCGGCGCTCAGCGGCCGCACCCGCTCGGCGGCGGTGAAGGGGGTGCCGGCCTGGGCGGCCAGCTCGGCGAGGTGCCCGGGGTCGTCGAGCAGCAGCCGGGGGGCGGCGGTCCCGGGCAGCTGGGCGGCGGCCTCGGCGGTGGTGAGCACCAGGGCGGCGCGGGAGTCGGTCAGCATGTGGCGCAGCCGCTCGGCGGGGTAGGCCGGGTCGGCGGGCAGCCAGGCGGCGCCGGTCTTGGCCACGGCGAGGATCGCGGCGACGGCCTCGGGGGACTTCGGCAGGGCGAGCGCGACGATGTCCTCGGTGCCCAGGCCGCGGGCGGCGAGCACCCGGGCCAGCCGGTTGGCGCGGGCGTCCAGCTCGGCGTACGTGAGGGTGGTGCCCTCGGCGTACAGGGCGGGGGCCTGCGGGGTGCGGGACGTCTGGGCGTCGACCAGCGCGGTCAGGGTCGGCCGCTGGTCGGCTCTGTGCGTCTGCTGGACCCCGGACATGTGGCTCTCTCCCTCGTACGGCTGGCCCCCGCGGTGGCGGGAACGGCTTGCTCGGTGACCTTCGGGGCGGTCGGCCCGGGCGGTCGATGGAGCGGCGGTGCGGTGGCGTGGTGGCGTGGTTCTGGCTGTTCTGGCTGTTCTGGCTGTTCTGGTGGTGCGGTGGTGCGGTGGTGCGGTGGTGCGGTGGTGCGGTTTCGGCGCTGGGCTGCCGCGGTCAGTGGCCGGACTGCTGGGCGAGCAGGCTCTTCGGCCGCAGGTCCTGCCAGTGCTGTTCGACGTAGTCGAGGCAGTCCTGCCGGCCGGCGGCGCCGAAGGCCTGCTGCCAGCCGTCGGGCACCGGGCCGAAGGCCGGCCACAGCGAGTGCTGGCCCTCGTCGTTCACCAGGACGAGGTAGCTGGCGTCGGGGTCCTCGAACGGGTTCGCCATCGTCGGTTTCCTCTTTGTTCGGAGAAATTTCGGGGAGGGGGGAATTACGCCGGAGCGCGGCTCACGGACCCCAGCCGGAGTCGGCGTTGGGCGCCGAGACGAGGGCGGCGGCGGCCAGGGGCGAGTGCGGGTCGGCGCTGCTCTGGACGCCCAGTCCGGCGACCAGCAGAACGGCGAGAATCCCGAGCATATGGTGAATGCGAACGGCAAGATTCTTCATCGTTAATTCCTTTTTCCGAGGGGGCGGTCGGCCCTCTTCGCTCGGAAATTCATCCTGCCGAGGCTCAAACGGGGGTGGAAGCTCTGGCCATGATCGGGAACACGCATTGCGGGAACCGGAAGCCCGAACAGACCATGTCAAAAACAGACAGATCTGATCCAAAGAGCGCCTGGCACTGTCAGATCAGTGGTGGGAACCGGTCACTGGCGAGGGTTTCGGTCAAACCACTCCCCCGGCGCGTCGGCGAGGGAGGCCCCGGCCCCGGCCTCCGGAAGCCGCCGAAGCTGCCGCGGGGGCGGGGGTTACGGAGCGTCAGTGCGGAAGGTGATGGAGCGTCAGCAGTGCGATCCCCGGCGCAGTTCCTCGCGGACGGCGGGCCAGTCGTCGGTCCACGTCCGCCCCGCCGAGGCGGGCGACTCCAGGGCGATCGTCGCCAGGTAGGCGCGCTTGAGCGCGGCCCGCTCGTCCTGCACCCGGCCCGAGGCCTGCTCGATCCGGCGCAGCCGGGCGTGCAGCCGCTCCAGCGCGCCCCCGCCCGCGAGCAGACGCCGAGCCTCGGGGCCGAAGCGGAAGCCGGCGGCGAGCAGCGGCCAGGCCGCCCGCCACACCCGGAACACCTCGCGATGGCCCGGACCCCACTCCCGCTCGGCCCGGGACAGCCGCGCCATCGCCGCCCGCTCGGTGGGCGCGGCACAGATCTCGCGCAGCGTCCGCGCGAGCGCACCCCAGTCCTCGCCGGGCGCGTGCCGCAGCGCGGCGTGCAACAGGTGGGCCATCGAGCCGTGCACCACGGTGCGCGGCCACCGCGCGGCCACCGCCTCGGCCAGGCCCCCGCCGGTGTCGCCGACCAGTACCCAGACCTCGCGCACCCCGCGCTCGGCGAGCTCGGCCAGCACCTGCGGCCAGTGCTCCCCGTCCGTGGCCGGCCACAGGCCCAGGACCTCGCGCCGGCCGTCGGTGGAGATCCCGAGCGCCAGGTGCACCAGCGGGCCGCCCGAGCGGCCGCTGCGCACCGCGTCGAGGAAGACCACCGGGTAGACGGGGTCGAGCGGGCACCGGCGCCGCTCGTCGAGCTCGTCGAGCACCTGGTCGGTGATGGCGGAGACGGTCTCCCGGCTGAGCTCCACGCCGTACACCTCGGCCAGGTGCGCCACCAGCTCGCCCGAGCTGAGGCCGCGCGCGGTGAGCGAGATGACCAGCCGGTCGAGGCCGGGCAGCCGGCGGGCCCGGGGGCGGACGGCCCGGGGGGTGAAGCTGCCCTGGCGGTCCCGGGGCACCCGCACCTCGACCGGGCCGACCTCGGTGAGCAGCCGTCTGGCCCGGGCGCCGTTGCGGACGTTGGCGCCGGGGTCGGTGCCGGGTTCGGCCCCGCGCAGGTGCTCCTGGAGTTCGAGCTCCAGGGCGTGCTCGATCAGCTGCTTGGCGAGCGTCTGGAACAGCCCGCCGTCGCCCAGCAGCCGGATCGCGCCGGAGCCGACCTGCTCGGCGGCGGCCTCCGCCAACTGCCGCACCAGCCGCTGGTCCACCAGCTCGGCCAGGTCCACGGGCGGGACCGCCGGGCCGGGATCAGCTCGCAACAAGGGGTGCCCTCCGTCTGTCGGCCGTTCCGTCCGCCGACCGTCCGCCCCGGCCGCCCTGACGGGGCGACAGGCACGACACGGCGGCCATCCGCCTGTCACCGCGGCCGGGTACGGTCGGGTCCGCCACTGCCGCGGTCGGCTCCCCCGCCTCCGGGCGCGCTCGGCTTCGCCGTCGGCCGCTGATTTCCGCGCCACTTGGGCGTACACTCACGGCAGTCAGAGCCCGGGGGGACGGCTTCCGACCGACAGGTGATTTCCATCCTGCCATTTCAGACGCCTGGCGGTGGCCGGTACGGGCATTCGTGAAACCGCAATGCCGAAGCCGGAAGGATGCCCAGATGTGCCTATCCCAGGACAACAGCGCGGGAATGGGGACACCGCAGCTCTGTGACCGGGGGATCGAGTTCTACCGGGTGGCGCTGGCCGAGGGCTGCGCCGCCGGAGACGCCCCCGAGTGCCTGCTCGCGATGGGCCTGCTGCGCTCCGTGCCCGGCTCCGGCGAGCGGCTGACCCCCGTCCCGCCCGACATCGCGGTCACCGGCCTGACCCGGCCGCTCGAACTCGCCGTGCTGGGCCACCAGGAGCGGCTCGCCGAGCTGCGCACCGCCTTCACCGCCGCCGACCGCGCCTACCAGGACGTCATGCGCCGGGCCCAGCTGCCGGTCCGCCTCCTGACGGGCGAGGAGATCAACCCCGCGCTGGAGAAGGCCGTCGCCGCCTGCACCGAGGAACTGCGCACCGCCCAGCCCGGCGGCGGCCGCAGCCCCGAGCACCTCGCGGACGCCCTCCCGCGCGACCTCGCCCTCGCCGGGCGCGGCGTGCGCCAGCGCACCCTCTACCAGCACACCGTGCGCGCGCACGGCCCGACGTTGGCCTACATCGAGCAGGTCACCGCCCAGGGCGCCCGGATACGCACCCTGAACGAGGTGTTCGACCGGGTGATCATCTGCGACCGCTCCACCGCCTTCGTCCCGGCCGCGGCCGACCGCGAGGCCGCCGCGATGCTCATCCAGTTCCCACCGCTGGTCGAGTACCTGCTCAAGATCTACGAGTTGATGTGGGAACGCGCCGAACCGGTCACCTACCTGGAGGGTCGCCACCGCCCCCAACTGCTCACCGACCGCACCCGCCAGAACGTCCTGCGCCTGATGGTCAACGGCTACACGGACGAGGCCATCGCCTCCCGCCTCGGCATGAGCACCCGTACGGTCTCCAGCCACATCCAGAAGGCCAGCGAACTCCTCGGCAGCCGCAGCCGCGGCCACCTCGGCTACATCATCGCCCGCGAGGGCGTCCTGGACGAACCCCTCGACGACCTGTGACCGGTACCGGGGGCCGTCGCCGTCGCTCGGCGGGACGGCCCCCGGTGGCCGGTGCTACTCGTAGCGCAGTTCGCCGGGCCGCATCAGGCGCAGGAGCTGCGGCAGGCCGAGCGCGGTCGTGAGGAGGACGGCGCCGGCGGCGATCGCGGACATGGCCAGCATGGAGCCCCAGTCGAGGGCGAAGGGCAGGCCCGCCGTGTACTGCAGGACGGCTCCCATCAGCAGGCCGCCGACGGTGGCCAGCAGCATGCCCAGGGCCATCGGGACGAGGGTCTGCCACAGCACCGACAGGCCCAGGATCCGGCGCCGGGTGCCGACGGCGTTCAGCACGCCGAGGATGCGGCGTTGCTCCCGGAACCGCTCCAACTGGCCGACCAGCAGGCTGAGGGCGACCAGCAGCAGGGTGACGGCGGAGCCGGCGGTGAGCAGGCGTTTGACGGCGAGGTAGGTCGGGTCGACGGCGCGGTCGAGGGGGGAGCCGGCGAAGCCCTGCGGGTCGATCGCCATGACGGCGGTCGCGAGTTGCTCCTTCGGGTCCGGCACGCCGGGGGCCATCGCGACCAGGACGGTCGCGGGCTGGCCGCGCAGTGCGGCGGCCGGGGCGGCGGCCGGCGTGAGGAGCAGCAGGCCGGAGCCGAGCCGCCCGTTGGGGTCGGCGCCTTCGACGGGCTCGACGGTGGCCGTCACCGCGGGCAGTGGCCAGGGCGGCGGCTCGCCGTCACCGCGGAAGTAGGCGGCGTGGACGGTCGTGCCGGGCCTGGTCTCGGCGGCGGCGTCCGTGCCGCGGTTCGTTCCGGTGCTCGTGCCGGTGTTCGTTCCGGTGCTCGTGCCGTCGTTCGCTCCGGTGCTCGTGCCGCCGCCCGGTCGGATGGTCCGGCCCTGGACGGCGAAGGCGTCACCGTCCTTGCAGTCGGGCAGGGTGGCGAAGCCGTGCAGCACGGCGCAGCCGGCGATCCGGACGCCGGGCAGCTCCCAGGACTTGGCGGTGGGGGTCTCCAGGGCGAACTCGGTGTAGGCGGCGGTGGCCTGCACCCCGGGGGAGTGTGCCAGCCGCTCGGCGAGCAGGTCGGCCTGCGGTCCGCCGCCGGGGAAGGACACCGACTGCTGGTACGGCCCGACCGCGGCGCGGGGGCCGGGACGGTCCTCGTAGCTCGCGCTGACGCCGAGGAAGAGCGTCTGCAGGGCGATCGCCCCGGCGACGGCGACGACCACGCCGCTGACCGCGGCCGAGGCGGGGCCCGAGCTCAACTGGAGCCTTCGGATGGCGAGTTGCCAGGACACGCCGCCGCCGGAGCGCCGGGTGGCGGCCTCCACCAGCCAGGGCAGCAGGGTGCAGACGCCCACCAGCATCAGCAGCACGCCGACCGCGACCAGCAGTGAACCGCGAGTGTCCTGAACGGAGTTGAAGACGGCGGTGCGCCCCATCCCGGACGGGTTGTACTGCGTGGGCAGCGCCAGCGCGAGCGCCGTCAGGGCGAGACCGGCCAGCGGCAGCGCCAGCCGCCACCCGATCCGGCGCCGGCCGGGACCGGACCGGCGGACCACGCCGAGCGGGTCGACGGTGACCCGGCGCATCGCCAGCAGGGTCACGCCGACGCCGAGGAGCGGCACGACCACGGCGATCGCGGCGGCGATGGCGGGATGGCCAAGTGCTCCAACATGGGCACCAAGGTGGAGAGCGAGGGGCCGAACTACCAGAAGATCGTTGAACAGAACAACCGCGACTACTACGACACTGCTCGCGAGGTGGGGTTTGGGCCGACGCCCGCATATTCACAGAGGTTCGCTAAGTCGGGTCCCAGCAATGGCGGTGGTAACGCTATCATCATGGCGAGGTTATTCATCCATATGAAGAGTGTCGCCTTTGGGAGTTTGCTGGGGGATAATCGATCTTGGTCGAATTCGCCAGCCGATAGCGCGCGCATGACCGTTTTCTGGGATACCGATACCGGTGGCGCAACGTTTACCGTGATGCCGTCAACTGTGGCGGGGCATCACGATACGGTAATTGGCGGTACGTCGCGCCATCCGACTACGAGGAATGTCTGGGTGCCGCCGCAGATAGTTCCAGCGAAAGAGAGGGAGATCCTGGTCTGCTTGCAGTTCCGTTTTCGTCATCCCTCTTCCCGCCTTCGGGCCGTACCTACCAGAATGGCGGGTGTGTATCAGGGTGCTGATTAACAGATTTAATCGAGTCGGCCGGTGGTTCAGTCGGGCGCTGCTGAGATATCTTGCGGTGTGCGTGGCTCCCGTGTGCGTTTTTGTGCTCGTTCTTGCAGCATTTGCGCCCGGAGGGCATGACGCCAATGGATTCCCTCGACCCGACTTCCTGGATAGCCTCAAGCTGCTGGCGCTTATATCGATCACAATAACTGTCCCCACGCTGTTCTTTCTCTTCCTGGTCTCTTTTTGGGCGGCCAGGGGGAGGAATGTCCGGGGGGTGGCCGCCGTGTTGTTTGCTCTGCCCCCACTGCTCTATCTCCTTGCGGGTGCTTGGCCCTTCCTGCTGATGAGCGTACTTGGTGTGATCTACGCAATGGTAGTGATGCCCGCGCCTGCTCCTAGATCCTGATTTTGCGACATCTGGGTCCCCGGGCGCGTGATGCGCATCGGGGACCAAGGTGTTTATTCTGGGCACCTACGGTAACTTCCCGTTCAATCCTGGTGGGGCTCATCGAGTAATCGCTCGGCGAGTCCGCCAAGAGTTAGTATTCCAAGCAGCAGGACGGGGAGTGGCTGACGATGACTGGCGTGGACGCTGGTCAAGAACCGTTCTCCCGGCAATAGGCCGCTGGCTGTGGATTGCCAGTAGGTCTCTGCGATGAGCGCCCCATCCGGTTGCCGGATGGGGCGCTCATCTTTTGAAGGGCTAACTCGTGGAGCTGTTGCGTGGAGGATTGCAAGTGAACGAGGAAGGCTAGTGTTCAGGCGAACCGATGGATTGTCGGTTCTCGCTGGGCGGTGCTACCGTATGCGGTCGCTTTCCTGTGAAGTCAGGAGTTTTGATGGTCGTGCTTGGGATGCTGATACCGGTTGTCCTGGGATTAGCCTTGGTCACAAATTTTCGCGGTATCCGCGATTTCTTCGTGGAGGGTGCTGAGAAGAAGTCGATCCCGGTGATCGCGCTGGTTGTCGGCTGGTTCTTCATCGTGGTTCCTGGGACGGCTGTCCTCGGTATGGCCGTCAAGGCGCTCCTGCAGTGACCTGTTCGGACTGCCGCAGATAGCGGCGCACAGCTTCTGAGGCGGCGGGGCGGTCTTCGACGGCCTCGCCGCCGGATCGTTTGATGGAGGGTGCGTGAAGGGGCGGCGAATTGTCCTGTGGTGTGTGCTCGGCGGGTCGCTGGGTGTCCTCGGGGTGGGCTGGGCGGTGTGGATGATGGTCCGCCCGTCCGCGCCTGAGGTGCCCGATCCGGTCGGGCGGTGGGCCGGAGGAACGGCGGCTGTCGAGCTTCTTCCGGATGGGCGGGTCGGATCGGCACTAGTGCCGGCCCGCGTGTGCAGTGTTGGCTCGGTGGACCGGGAACAGTCGACGGAGATCGAGGGGCGCTGGAAGAAGGCGGTTCTCGATGACGTGGGGCCGGGGGTCTACGTGGCCGCGACCCGGAAGGACGGGAGCGGTAGTTGTCGGTTCTGGCTGACCGCCGAGGAGAACGGGAAGGACCTATGGGTGCTGGTCAGTCAGGGGTTCGCCATGAAGAAGGACTGAGATATCGCGGGGGATTCAATTCCTGGCGATATGGAACGGGGTGGGAGTGATCGGGATGCAGAGGCCGAGCCGGGTGCGTGGACGTGGGAGGCTGCCTGTTCTGACCGTCTGTGTGGCATCGGCTCTGCCGCTGGCGGCTTCGTGCACGGTGGCGAAGGAGCCTGTCCCGGCTGTCATCGGGTCCTGGAAGGCGCCCGTTGCTTCGATTCAGTTCCTGGAGGGCGGCAAGCTCGGCGAGGTGAGCCTGCTCCCCGCCATGTGTCGTGGAAAGAAGTCCCCGACCGTGGTGAAGTTCACCGGCACCTGGAAGTACGGGACGCTTTCCGACGCCGGACCGGGTGCGGTTGCCCAATTGGTCTCCGTCGACGGTGATCTGAGGTGCGAGGGGTTCTTTCAGTACGGCAAGGACCAAGGTGAGGAGTGGTTGCAGCTGACCGATGCGGACGACGGGGGCGTGCCGTTCGCCGCGTTCGTTCGGGAGTAGGTCCGTTTCGAGAGCCGCCCCCATCCGATGTGTCGGATGGGGGCGGCTCCCGCAATGGAGCATGGGCGACGCGGGGTCCGGTGGTGTCAGGGGGGCGTCAGGAGTGGGGTGGTGATCGTTGGGATGTCGTCAAGAGGGGGTGGGGCTGGGGGTGGGGTCGGGTGAGGTGGGTGGGTGCCGAGTCCTCCGTTGCCTGATGTGCCTGGTCCCACTGGTGGTTACCGCAATGCGCCTACCGGGGTGCCGCCGTACGGCGGGCCGGCGGTGCCGCAGCTGCCGGCTCTGGACGGGACGCTGGTGGTCGACTTCGCGTTGGTGGGCAAGGCCGGGGCGGATGCGGGGCGGGCGGCCGACGGCATGGCTGCCGCCTGGACGGCGCTGAGTTCCGCGGCCCTGTTCGGCGCGGCGCCCTGGGGGGATGATCCGGCGCTCGGGCAGGGCTTCGACCAGGTCTTCGCCCAGCCGCGGGACGATCTGCTGAAGGCGGTGCAGGCGCTGCCGGACACCTTGCGCAAGCTGGCCGATGCCCTCGGTGCCACTCGTAGCACGTTCGAGAAGGCCGACGAGCACGCCACGGAACTCGCCTGGACGTTCCCGGTGCCCGGTAGCGGCGGCGCGTGATGGCGGTCGACGCCCCCAACGCCTCGCTGCCGGACGGGTTGCAGAACCTGCTGATGATCCTGGTGGGGAACAAGTGGCCCACGGGGAACGAGAGTGCGCTGCGGGCCGAGGCGGATGCCTGGACCGAGGCGGCGAAGTCGATCCGTGCCTGTGTCCTGGACCTGGCGGACGCCAAGTCCCAGCTCGACCAGGGTCTGAGCGGTGCCACCAGGGACGCGTTCGACGCCTATCTGGCCAGGCTCGCCGTCGCCGACGACGCCGCGCTGCCGCTCATCGCCCAGTGCTGCGACGCCGCCGCCGACGCGCTGCACAACCTGGCGAACCAGATCGAGACCCTGCGCATCGAGATCATCGGTGCGCTGGTGGTCCTGGCCGTTCAACTGGCCATCGACGCAGCGTTGTTCCTTTTCGGCGGGGCCGAGGCGGCGCCCGTGGAGATCGCCTTCACCAGGGCCCTGGTGTGGGCCTTCCTGCGCAAGGCGCTGATCAGTGCGGTGACCCGGGTCGCCGAGTCGGTGCTGGCCCAGGTGGGCTTCGACCTGCTGGCCCAGGTGATCGAGCTGGGCCAGGGCCACCGCACGTCGATCGACGGCGGCGAGCTGGGCACGGCCGCCGTCAACGGGGCGGTGGGCGGCGCGGTCGGTGTCGGTGCCGGGTGGCTCGGCAAGGGGCTGGGCAAGGGCCTGGGCAAGGGGCTCGGGAAGGGCTTCACCTCGCTGACCGGCAAGGAGGCCGGCGCGTTCGCCAAGGGCGCGGCCGGGCTGGTCTGGAACACCGGCTACGGGGCGCTGACCGGGATGGCCGAAGGCGCGGCGCAGGATGCGGTGTTCGGGTTGTCGGGCGACTACGTCTCCGGCGCGGCCAACGGCGCGTTCGCCGGGGCGTGGGGGTGGCGGCACGGGGTGATGAACCCCGGGAACAAGTTCTCCATCTCGCCGGGCGACCACATCGAGGGCTGGCTGAACGGCCGGTTGGAGGGCCCGCGCCCACCGCGCGGCGGTACGACGGGGGACGGCACGCCAGGGGGCGGCCCGTCGGAGATCGAGCTCGTCCCGGTCGGGGACCTGCCCCATGAGCTGCCGCCGCTGCCGCCGCAGGACACGGACCTCTCGGGCCTGTTCCACGAGATGGGCCACTTCCCGGCCCCCGTCGGCGACTTCAGGCCGACGCACGGCGGCACCTCGGTTCCGCACCGCCCGCAGCCGAGGACCGTCTCCGACATCGTCCTGGAGGAGCTCAGCCCGGGCGTGCGCCAGCCCTCCTGATGGGGCATCAGGAGGGCTGGCGTCGGCGCGGGGACGGGGGTGTTACCGGCTGCCTGCCGGGGCGAGGGGGGCCAGGGGGCCGGGGTAGAGGTATTCCTTCGCCGGGATCGTGGTGCCGTGGGCCCAGGCGTCGAAGAAGCCCTTGAGGTCCTTGCCGGAGACCTTGGCGGCGAGGGCCTCGAACTGGGGGAAGGAGGCGTTGCCGTAGGCGTGGTCGGCGGTCCAGCGCTTGAGGGTGGCGAAGAACGTGTCGTCTCCGACGGTGCGCCGCAGGGCGTGCATCATCAGGGAGCCCTTGAAGTAGAGGGCCGAGGCGAGTTCCTTGCCCTGCCCGGGGTCGTAGAGCTTGGTGGACCAGTACTCCGGCTTGTTCCGGTTCTCCTCGACGCCGGGGGCGTAGAAGCCGGTGTCGAGGTTGCTGCCCTGGTGTTCGTCCCACAGCTGGTTGGCGTACTGGGCGACGCATTCGGCGATGCAGCCGTCGCGCCAGTCGGTGAACGAGACGCTGTCGCCGAACCACTGGTGGGTGATCTCGTGGACCGCCGCGGAGTCCCAGAAGTAGTTGGTGTAGGTGGGCCGGCTCTGGGTCTCCAGGTCCGGCGCGCCGGTGCCCGTCTCCTTGGTCCAGCTGCGGACGATGGCGCCCGCGGAGGAGAACGGGTACGGGCCGAACTTGGAGGCCAGGAAGGCGATGATCTCGGGCTGCTGGGCCTCGGTCGCCTTGGCCATGTCGTCGATCGGCACGTCCGGGCCGTAGGCGGTGATGACCGGCGTCCCGTCGGGCAGCGCCGAGCGGTGGACGGTGAACTTGTCGATGGCGACGGTGCTGAGGTAGGTCGCCATCGGCTTGTCCTCGCGCCAGCGGAAGGTCGTCGAGCCGTCCTTGCTGGTGGTCTGGCCGGGCCGGCCGTTGCCGATGGCGGTCCAGCCGTCGGGGACGGTCGCGGCGAGCGAGAAGGTGGCCTTGTCGGACGGGTGGTCGTTGGAGGGGAACCAGGAGGTCGCCGAGTGCGGCTCGCCCATCGCGTTGACGCCGCCGGACACCAGCTGGTGCCAGCCCTCGGGGTCGGGCTTGCCCGCGTACACCACCCGCACCGCGAAGGTGGCGCCGCCGGTCACCCGGCGGGCGGGCACGATGTCCAGCTTGTGCGTGCCGGAGCGGGAGAACGACTTGGCCGGGGTGCCGTTCACCGTGACGGAGGTGACCTGGAAGCCCTTGAGGTCCAGGGAGAGGCGGTCCAGCGACTGCAGGGCCCGGGCGGTGACGGTGGTGTCGCCGTTCAACTGGTCGGGGTGCGCCGGGTCGTAGGCGATCCGGACGTCGTAGTTCGCCACGTCGTAGCCGACGTTGCCGTCCTCGGGGAAGTACGGGTCCCCGATCCCGGCGGCGCCCGCGGGGAGGGCGGTCAGGGCGACGCCGAGGGCGGTGGCGGTCGCCAGCAGGACGGTGGCCTTGCGGGGGCGGATCGGTGGTGTGCGCATCTGTGCCTCCTGGGGACGGGCGGTCAGGACCGGTCGGCGGCGGGAGTGGTGGCCGGGGCGGTGGTGGCCGGAGCGGCGGGGGCGGCGGGCTTGGCGGTGGCGAACTGCCAGACCACGCCGATCATGGCGTTGGTGCTGGTCGCCTGCGTCGCGGGGTCGACGTTGGCGAGGTTGTCGCACGCGCTGTGCAGGCAGTCCGAGACTCCGCTGCTGAAGCCGGACGACGGGATGCCCGCGTCCCCGAACGGCTGGCTGTCGGAGCTGTCCAGCGGGATGTCGAAGGTGGCCAGTCCCCGGTCGGTGAACCACTTCTCGAAGGCCTGGAAGGCCGCGGTCTCGTTGTTCTTCGCGTCCTTCACCAGCAGGTACTGCTGGAGGTTCTTGCTGCCCGCCTGGTCGAGGTTGAGGTACAGGTCGATGGCCTTGCGGTCACCGGCGGACAGGTTCTTGACGTAGTCCGCCGAACCGACCATCCCCAGCTCCTCCGCCCCCCACCAGGCGAAGCGCAGGTGCCGCTCGGGCTTCAGCTTGGCCTTGGCCACCTGGAGGGCGGTGGTCAGGACGGCCGCCGAGCCGGAGCCGTTGTCGTTGATCCCCGGGCCCATCGTGACGCTGTCCAGGTGGGCGCCGGTGAGCAGCACGTGGTCGGGGTCGCCGCCCTGCCAGTCGGCGATCAGGTTGTAGCCGTCCTTGCCGTCGTGGGAGAAGCGGCGCAGCTGCGTCTGGAAGCCGGCCCGGTCCAGCGCGTGCTTCATGTAGGCCACCGACTCCGCGTACCCCTTGGTGCCGTGCGCGCGGTTGCCGCCGTTGCGGTCCGCGATCCGCTGCAGGGCCTGGAGGTGCGGCATCACCTCGGCCGCCTCGACGGTGGGCGCGGCGGGGGCGGGCCTGCGCTCGGCGGCCGTCGCCGCGACGGCGGGGACGGTGGACAGCAGCAGGGCGGCCCCGAGGACGTGGGCGGCGAGGGACACCAGACGGCGGGAGGGCATCACGCGGGAGCCTTTCGGAGGCGGGGCCGGGGGGCTTCCCCCGGCGGACTCGACCCACCCTGGTCCGTCGATGTCAGGAACTTGTCGAGAGGCTGTCGGGAACCGGTAGGGGTGCTTCCGGAGGGCGACTTACGATCATCCTCATGTGCGCACATGTCGTGGTCGCCGAGGACGATCCCAAGCAGGCCGACCTGGCCCGCCTGTACCTGGAGCGGGAAGGGCACCGCGTGGTCGTCGTCCACGACGGCCGGGCCGCGCTGGAACAGGCCCGGCGCGGCCCGGCGGACCTCCTGGTCCTCGACGTGATGATGCCCGTCATGGACGGGCTCGACGTCTGCCGCGCCCTGCGCGCCGAATCCGCCCTGCCGGTACTGATGCTGACGGCCCGCACCGCCGAGGAGGACCTGCTGCTCGGCCTCGACCTCGGCGCCGACGACTACCTCACCAAGCCGTACAGCCCGCGCGAGCTCGTCGCCCGGGTCCGGGCCCTGCTGCGCCGCGGGTCCCGGCCGCTGACCCCGGGCGCTCCCGCGCCGCCCGCCGCGCCCACCCTGCCGCCGCCCGCGCCGCCCGCCGCCGCGGCGCCGGCCGTGCTGACCGCCGGGGCCCTCGCCATCGACCCCCTGCGCCACGAGGTCACCGCCGACGGACGGCCCGTCAGCTGCACGCCCGGCGAGTTCCGGCTGTTGCAGGTGTTGGCCGCCCAGCCCGGCCGGGTCTTCACCCGGGCCCAGCTGCTGGAGCACCTGCACGGCATCGACCGGTACATCACCACCCGGACCGTCGACACCCACGTGATGAACCTGCGCCGCAAGATCGAGCCCCAACCGCGTCGCCCCACCCGCCTGCTGACGGTCTACGGCATCGGCTACAAGCTCGCGGAGGGGCCGCGCGGTGCGTCGTGACGCCCCGCCGCGCCGCAGCCTGCTGGTCCGGCTGCTCGCCCTCTCCGCCCTGGTCTCGCTCTGTTCGATCGCCGCGACGGCCTGGCTGACCGCCCGCACCACGACGGGCGCGATCAGACAGGAGCAGCGCCAGGTCCTCGCGGACCAGGCCCGGATCTACCACGAACTGCTCGGCTACGCCGCGACCCACCCCGACTGGACGGGTGCGGAGAGCACCGTGCGGCGGCTCGCCGCCGAGACCGGGCAGCGCATCCTGCTGACCACGCCGCGCTTCGAGCCGGTCGTCGACTCCGCGGCCGCCGCACCCGGGTCACCGCCGTCGGCCGCCACCGCACCCGGGTCACCGCCCCCGGCCGCCACCGCACCCGGGTCACCGCCCCCGGCCGCCACCGCACCCGGGTCACCGCCCCCGGGCGCCGCCGACCGGACGGTGCTGCCCCGGACGCCCACCACCACCGTCGACCCGCTCTCCGTCGACCTCGCCATGCTGCCCGACGCCCCGGCCGACCGGATCGACGCCCGCGCCGTGGGCCCGTTCCGGCTGACGACCGCCGAGCGCGCGGCCATGGAGGAGGCCGCGCGGAACCGGGCCGGCTGCCTGCGGTCGGAACTGGGCGTCGAGGCGACCGTCACCGACGACGCCGCCGGCCGCCCCGTGGTGAGCGTCCCCGGTGGCCGGCCGCTCGGCGTGCGCTGCGCGCCCCCGCTGGTGCTGGACGCCCCGACCCGCACCGAGAGCGCCGCCCTCGCCGACCTCACCGCGCTCGTCAACGCCTGCCTGGAGCGCCAGCAGATCCGGCCCGTGACGCTGTCCCTGGGGCTGCAGTGGGCCCCGGCCCGCGACCGGGAGCAGGAGCAGGTGATCTCCGCCTGCCTCGCCAACTCCCGCCGGCAGCAGCTCGTCCGGTACGTGGCGCCGCCCGTGCTGCTGTTCGTCGGCGCGCCCGCCGGCGCGGCGGACCAGGCCCCCGCGCTGTCGGCCCCGCACCGCGGGCGGGTCGCCGAGGTCGCCGCGCTGGTGCTGGTGGTCACCGTGGCGATCACCACGATCGTCGGCCTGCGGCTCTCCCGGCCGCTGAACGCGCTCACCCGCGCCGCCCGGCGGATGGCCGACGGGGACCTCTCCGCCCGGGTGTCCGCGACCGGCCGCGACGAGATCGCCGGACTCGCCGCCGCCTTCAACGCCATGGCGCAGCGCCGCGAGCAGCTGGAGGAGCTGCGCCGGGCGATGGTCGGCGACATCGCGCACGAGCTGCGCACCCCGCTCAGCAACATCCGCGGCTGGCTGGAGGCCGTCGAGGACGGCGTCGTCACCGCCGACGGCGCCCTGACGAGTTCGCTGCTGGAGGAGGCCCTGCAACTCCAGCACCTGATCGACGACCTGCGGGACCTCGCCGACGCCGACGCCGGTGAACTGGCCCTGCACCGCGAGCCCGTGGACGTCGAGGACCTGCTGGCCCAGGTCGCCACCGCGCACGGCGCCCGGGCGCAGGCGTCGGGCGTGGCCCTGGTCGTCGACACCGCCGACGCTCCGGCCGGGCGCGAGGTGTCCGCCGACCCGGTGCGCCTGCGGCAGTTGGTGGGCAACCTGGTCGCCAACGCCGTCCGGCACACCCCGGCGGGCGGCACGGTCACCCTGCGGACCCGCCCGGAGGCCGACGCCCTGCTGATCGAGGTCGCCGACACCGGCGGCGGCATCGCCGAGGCGGACCTGCCGTTGGTGTTCGAGCGCTTCTGGCGGGCCGACAAGTCCCGCAACCGGCAGAGCGGCGGCAGCGGTCTGGGCCTCGCCATCGTCCGCAAGCTCGCCGAGCTCCACGGCGGCGGCGTCCACGCGGCCAGCAGCCCCGGCGCGGGGTCGGTGTTCACCGTGCGCCTGCCGGCTCCGGCGGCCGCCGGGTGCGGGGGCGGAGCGGGCCGATAGCTAAATCATCGACATATGTTTGCCATTGATCTATGCTCACGGTCATGGCTAACCGTCAACTACAGGAGCCGACCCGGCTCGTGCTCACCGCGCTCGCCGATGCCCCGCGGCACGGCTACGCGATCGTCCAGGAAGTCCTGGCCATCTCCGACGGCCGGACCAAGTTGCTCACCGGCACGCTCTACACCGCGCTGGACCGGCTCCTCCAGCAGGGGCTGATCCGGATCGACCACGAGGAGGTCGTCGGTGGCCGGATGCGGCGCACCTTCGCCCTCACCGAGGACGGCCGGGACGTCCTGGGCGCGGAGACGGCGCGGCTGCGGGCCGGAGTCGTCGAGGCCGAGCGCAGGCTCGCGCTCGGGCGGGGTCCGCGCCTCGGGGCGCTCCGGCTGAGCGGCGGTGCGGCATGACCGCGCAGCAGGCCGGGGCGCTGCCCGGCAGGCTCCCGCTGATCGGCATCTACCCCGCCGCCTACCGGGCCTCGCACGGCGAGGAGATCGCCGCCGTCTTCGCCGAGTCCGTCGAGGGCGCCGACCGGCGCACCGTGCTGCGCGAGTGGGTCACCCTGGCCGCGCACGCCGCCCGGCTGCGGACCCGGCTCAGCTCCGGAGACCCCGCGGGCCGGGCGCTCGCCGGCGCCGCGCCGTACCTGCTGGCCGGCGGGGCGGCGCTGGCCTTCGTCCAGCTGCTGATGGGCCTCTTCATCAGGGAGCCGCACTCCGAACTGATGGGCCTGCACACCACGGCCGCGTTCGCGGTGGGCATGGTGCAGACCGTCCCCTGGCTCCTCGCGCTGCTCGGCGCCGGCCTCGGGCACTGGGGCGCCGCCCGCGTCCTGGTGCTGGTCGGCGTCCTCGTCCGGATCGGCGCCGCGGTCGGCTATTTCGTCCACCCGGCCGGGGTGCTCTTCCTGTCCCTCTACCAGCTGCCCCTCTGGCTCCTGCTCGGGGTGCCGCTGCTCATCGCCCCGCCCGACGGCGTCGACCAGCGCGTCCGCGCCCGGGTCGGGACGGTCGTCGCGGCGGGTGCCATCGTGCTGCCGATGAGCGCGCTCGTCCTCGCCTGGCCCTGGCGCGAGTTGGAGGACTACTCCGAGGTCATCTTCCCGCGCAGCACCCAGATGCTGCTCGACGCGTCGTCGGCCTGGCCCGCCGTGGTGATGGCGATCGCCTTCTTCGTCCACTTCGCCGCCCGCCGGCCCGACCGGCCGCGCGCCGTCGGCGTGGCGCTGGCCGCCCTCCCCTGGGCGGTCATGCTCCCCGCGCCCTACTACTGGGCGCTGCCGCGCGACCTCGCCGACCTCGGGCGCAACCTCGCGGTCGTGGTCGGTCTGCTGGCCGTCGCCGCCACCCTCGCCGCGTTCAGCCGCACCCTGGCGGCCTCCCGGAACCCGGAGCCGGTCGAGCCGGCCTGACCGCGCAGGCGGTGCCCCGAACCGACCGCCGGTGTCGGGCCGGCCGGTCCGAGGATCCCCGAGTCCCTTCTTCCGGAAGGGGCTCGGGGATCTTTCGGCGTCGGTCCTCGGCGATCGGGCGGTCCGTCCTCGGCGATCGGCGATCGGCGATCGGCGATCGGTACGCGGTGATCGGTGCGCGGTGGCCGGTCCTCAGCGGTCGGCGGAGAAGCCGTTGATGACGCTCAGGGCGCTCAGGGTGCTCAGGGTGCTCAGGGCGCCGAAGCCGCCGTCCGCGTGGACCGGTTGGAGCTGGACGTCGCCGACGATCTGGAAGAGCCTCTCGGCCGGGTCGGCGGCCGTGGGGTTGCAGACGGGCCGGCCGACGTGGTGGTGGATGGTGGCCACGCCGTCGCCGGTGACGGCGGGGGAGGCGGTGGTGCAGAAGGTCACCACGCCGATCTTCGCGGGGTTCGGCCCGTCGGGGTCGTGCGGCTCCCACGTGCCGGAGGTGGTGGAGTCGGCGACGTTGCCGCCGCACTGCCCCGCGGCGGCGGGTGCGGCGGGTGGCGGTCCGGGATGCGCCGGCGCGGTGCGCGGGAGGGCGCACGGGGCGCGGGAGCCGCGACTGGGGAAGCGCTGTGCACCGCTTGACCGGGGGGCGCCGGGGAGGGCGAGGGACGCCGGGGAAGGGGCGCCGGGGGCGCCCTGGGAGAGGGGCGCCGGGGAAGGCGGGGCGGATCAGGTGGTCGAGCCTCTTCGGAGGTGCTGGAGGCAGTCGGCGATCTCGGCGGGGGTGGAGGGGCCGAGGGCGTCGGCGAGGCGGCCGTGGTGGAGGAAGACGACGCTGTCCGCGCACGCGGCGGCTTCCGGGTCGGTGGTGACGAGGACCGCCGTGAGGTCGAGGGCGCGGACCGCGCGGCGGAGTGAGGCGCCGATGGCGCGGGCGAGTTCGGGCGAGTCGTCGTGGCCGGGGGTGTCGACCAGCAGCAGGCGCGGTGAGCCGGCCAGCAGCCGGGCCAGCATGGCGTTGTGCTGCTGGACCCGGCCCAGTCTCCGGAGCGGCCGCCGCCAGAGCCACAGTCGGGTGACCCGGCTGATCTGCCAGGCCTGGCGGCGGCCGAGTGCGGAAACACCCGGGTCGACGAATTCACGAACCGTCACATTCGGGTGGACTGGCTCGTGTTGGCCCCAGAGCGCACCGACGGAACCCCGTCCACCGTCGGCCCAGTGGACCGTTCCGGTGGACGGGGTGGTGACGCCGGCCATGCACTCCAGGAGTGCTGTGGTGCTGGCGCGTTCGTCTCCCATGACGGCACAGAAGCGGCCTTTTCGTACGCCGAGTGAGAACTCGCGCAGGACCGCTGTGGGACCGTTCGTGCCCGGGTGGATTTTCGACACGTTTTCCAGCGTGACGGCACAGTCTGGGGCGGCTTCCCGCTCAGCTGGTCCACCTCCCATCATGAATCCGCTCCCAGGCTTCCGTAAATGATGCGTGCGGCGACAAGGCATCGTGCGTGCATGCCCAGAACCTACTCGCTCGTAATGGGTTTAGGCCATGCTGCCCGCATCCGTATGTATGGTGCACTTTCCTAGACCATCCGTGTCGGATCCAGATCGCTCCTCGGGGCGTGTTGCGGGTTCGTTACTTCGGGAATCGTCGGTATAGGGCGAATTGTCAGACGAGTGGATCCCCACGAAGAAGCGCCCCGCCCAGGGGGGTCAGGGTGTGGTGCACTTTGTTGAGCGAGCGCAGGGTGGTGATAAGGCCGGCCGCCCGCAGGACGGCGGTGTGCTGGCTCGCGGCGGCGGTGGAGATGCCCACCAGCTCGCCGACCTCGGTGGTGGTGCAGGTGGTCGTCAGCACCTGGAGGACGGCCGCCCGGGTGCGCCCCAGCAGGGCGCCCAGGGCCTGGTCGCCGTCGGGCGCCGGGTCCCACAGGTTCTCCCGGTCGCGCGGGACGGGGATCGGGTAGAGCAGCAGCAGGGGCCGGTCGCCCTGCTGTTCGACCAGGATCGGCGACCGGGAGAACAGGAACAGCGACGGCGCTATCTCCAGGCCGGTCGACTCCAGTTTGATGTCGTGCCCCGTCCCGGGGACCTCCAGCACCGGGGGGCGCCAGCGGATCGCCGGGTGCAGGGTGCTGAGCAACTGGTCGACGCCGCCGCTCATCATGATCTGGGCCCGGGCGTTCCGGTCGACTTCGAGCAGGGTCGACACCTGGTTCCAGTACGGCTCCACGGCGATCCGGTGGAATGTCTCCAGATCGCGCAGGACCCGCGGTCGGAATTCGTTCCCGGATCCGGCCGTGGAGGAGTTTTCGAGAATTCGGTAGAGATCCGGGAAAGGGCGGACGGTGCGGGCGAGTTCGGCCAGCGCCCGGCCGTCCCGTTCACCCGCGACCCGGCGTCGCCAGGAATGGAAGACGGGGCCTCCGCCGCCCGTCGCGAAGGTTTCGAGGGCGCACAGCGCCTCTCTCATCGGATCCAGATGGGCGGCCGACGATACTTTGGCCAGGCTCGCCGGACTGAAGAATATGCGTCGCATTGCTGTTTTCCCCCTTGAAGTTCCGATGCTGTCGCGATCGGAGGTCATCGGTCTCAGGCCGGCATCGCTGCCGCTTCGATCACGCCCTCGGTCGCACAGTTCGGTCCGTCGGGGAGAATGGGGTAGAAGAGCGTCGGTCCGTCGGCAATGGTGTGGTCGTCCACCAGGACCGGGGAATCGGGTGCCAGGAAGTAGGACGGCGCAATGGTCAGCCCGACCTCCTCCAGTTGCACGTCCTCGTTCTGTCCGGGTATCTCCAGCGAGCAGGTGGAGAGCCGGACGGTCGGGTGAAGAGTGCTCAGCAGGCTGCGGGCGCCGCAGTCCTGGAGGATTTCCAGCCGCTTCTTCCGGTCGCTCTGAACGGTGAGGGAGATCACGTCCCAGTGCGGGGCGACCATGATGCGGTAGAAGGACTCCAGGTCCCGGAGCAGGCGCAGGTCGGCGCCGTTCCCGGAGTGCCGGGCGCGCCGGACCATGGTGTCCATGTCGGGGAACGGGCGGATGGTCCGGGCGAGTTCGACGAGCCGCTGGGTGGAGCCGAGCCGGTGGGTGGGACCCAGCCGGCGGGCCGGCCCGACGGGACGGGTTTTATGCCATCGGAGCCGGCGTTTCGCCTGGCGGTGCCGGGAAGAGAGCAGGTCCAGGGCGAAGAGTGATTCGCTGACCCAGTCCGGGGTCGGCATGATACGCGTTCTCAACAGGCTTGCCGACGTGAAGTGCAGACGTGGCACGAGTCCCCCATGAATGCCGTTGATGTAGGCGGGTCGGGAGCCGGGATCCACGGTGAGGTGGATGGTCGATCGTGCGTGACCGCAAGTTCGACATGGCCATGCCCGTTCCCGTACCGACTACGCTACGTGGCGCTTTAGGGGGGTGACAGTCGAGTCTTCGCCAGTTCGAAGGTGCAGTTCTCTGCACCTGATCCGGATAGCGGACTCGACTCGGTTCGGCCGCCCCCTGACGGGTCGTGTGACCCGTGGGGCGGGTGGGGTGAGAGGGGTCTGTGGGGCCGGAGTCGCGCCGGACGTGGGTCCGCGCTCTCGGCCTACCTGCCAAGAGCGCGGAAGTTCCTCGGGCGCGGATTCGATCTGCTCGTCAGATCGTGATAAGCACGTTGATCAGAACACCAACGGCGACCACCGCGAGGACGACCCAGGGCCACATCGGGCGTTCCTTAGTGGGCTTCCAGCCGCTCGAATCGGGCATGACTGCTCCTGGCTTGTATTGGTACGGGGAGATTTACGGCCGGGCCCCCCGGAAGACGGGGGACCCAACGAGGGGCCCGGCCAAGGGAATCGGTGGGGGAACTGTTAGTGCCCTGTTCACCGATTCCGGTCTGTGGTCACCGTGCGCTCGCTGGGAGCCTCAACGGTGACGCTGCTTCGGAAGCCCAGTCATCACGGGTAGTCGTGGTGGTCGAGGCAGGTCTGGCGCAGTTCCTTGATGCGGTCGTTCTGCTCACCGATGTATCCGACCACGGTGCGCACCGCACCCTTCTCGCGGATGTCGGCGTTGCGCATCTTGTCGGCGGTCGACTGGATCGCATTGCGGAGCTTGTCGTCCCCGGCCTGCTTGGCCAGCCCGTCGAGCTCGTCGGCCCGTGCCCGCATCTTCTTGCGGGCCTCCTCCACGTTGTCCGGGAACGGATCGGTGAAGGTCTTGCCGAAGATCTTCGCGCACAGCTCGATCCGGTCGGCGGCCTTGGTACTGACCTGGCAGGCGGACGTTCCGGCGCCGACCAGGAGGACGGCGGCCAGGGTCAGCACGACCGTCCTGCTCCGCCGGTGTCCGGGGTCGGCCCCGTGGCTCCTGCGCATCGGGTACATGCTTCCTCCCTGGGTCCCGTGGGATCCGATGATCTTCTGCCCGTCGTCCCGGCGTTGGTTCCGCCTTCGATGACTCCATCCTGAACCCGGGCGCCGCCGATTTCATGGGGGCTTACTTCCGATCCGAGGTGCAGTTCTCTGCACCTTTCTTCGTGCACGTGATCGCCTGTGCTGGGCGTTTTCGCACCGGCTTAAAGACGTGGTGGGCGGCGGGTGGCGCCATGGAGGCTGAGGTCCGTACGGCCGGGACGGCATGCGGTGGCCGGGGTTCCGCCCCGAGGCCGTAGTGCACGGACAGCGCAGGGGAGAGAGGGACGACGATGGGCCCAGCACGGACACTCGCGGAGAAGCTGTGGGAGCGCCACGTCGTGGCGTCCCGGCCCGGCGGACCGGACCTCCTCTACATCGACCTCCACCTCACCCACGAGGCCACCTCCCCGCAGGCCTTCGACGGGCTGCGGCTGGCCGGCCGCAGCGTCCGGAGGCCGGGGCTGACCCTGGCGCTGGAGGACCACAACGTCGCCACCACGGCGACCGCGGTGCTCGACCCGGTCAGCCTGGTCCAACTGGACACGCTGCGCCGCAACTGCGCCGAACAGGGCGTCGAGCTCTACTCGGTCGGCCACCGGCGGCAGGGGATCGTGCACGTCGTCGGACCCGAACTCGGCCTGGTGCAGCCCGGCATGACGATCGTCTGCGGGGACAGCCACACCGCCACGCACGGCGCGTTCGGCGCGCTCGCCTTCGGCATCGGCACCAGCGACGTGGAGCACGTCCTGGCCACCCAGTGCCTGGAGATCGGCCGGCCGCGCACCCTGGCCGTCGAGTTCACCGGCCAACTCCCCCCGGAGGTCGGGGCGAAGGAGATGATCCTCGCGCTGATCGCCCGGATCGGGGCCAACGGGGCGCAGGGCCACCTCATCGAGTACCGGGGCGACGCGGTGCGCGGGCTCTCCATGGAGGCCCGGATGACGCTCTGCAACATGAGCATCGAGGCCGGCGCCCGGGCCGGGATCGTCGCACCCGACGAGACCACCCTGGAGTACCTGCGCGGCCGTCCGCACGCCCCCGCCGGGGCGGACTGGGACGCCGCCGTCGCCGACTGGTCGACCCTGGCCACCGACCCCGGCGCCGTGTTCGACCGGACGGTGGTGCTCGACGTGGGCGGGCTCACCCCGCTCGTCACCTGGGGCACCAACCCCGCCCAGACCGTGCCGCTCGCCGCCGCCGTGCCCGACCCGCAGACCTTCGCCGACCCGCTCGAACGCGCCTCCGCGCAGAAGGCGTTGGCCTACATGGGCCTGCGGCCCGGAACCTCGATGCGGGACCTCGCGATCGACGTCGTCTTCGTCGGCTCCTGCACCAACGGCCGGATCGAGGACCTCCGCTCCGCGGCCGGGGTGCTGCGCGGGCGCACCGTCGCCGCCGGCACCCGGATGCTGGTCGTCCCCGGCTCGATGCAGGTGCGGGCCGAGGCCGAGGCGGAGGGACTGCACGAGGTCTTCGCGGCCGCCGGCGCCGAGTGGCGGCTGCCCGGCTGCTCGATGTGCCTGGGGATGAACACCGACCGTCTTGAGGGTGTCGAGCGCTGCGCCTCCACCTCGAACCGTAACTTCGAAGGCCGCCAAGGGGCGCGGGCCCGCACCCACCTGGTGTCGCCCGCGGTCGCCGCCGCGACGGCGGTGGCCGGGCGGCTCGCGGCCCCGGCCGACCTGGCCTGACAGCGCCGGCCCGGCCGGAGAGAGGACAGCTGAGTATGGAACCCTTCGTCGAACACCACGGTCGCGCGGTCGCCCTGCGCCGCGACGACGTCGACACCGACCAGATCCTGCCCGCGGAGTTCTGCAAGCGGGTCACCAAGAGCGGCTACGAGGACGCGCTGTTCGCCCGCTGGCGCGCCGAGGACGGCTTCGTCCTGGAGCAGCCGCGCCACGCGGGCGCGACGGTCCTGCTGGCCGGCCGGGACTTCGGCATCGGCAGCTCCCGCGAGCACGCCGTCTGGGCGCTGCGCGACTGGGGGTTCCGCGCCGTCGTCGCCACCGGCTTCGGCGACATCTTCCGCCGCAACGCCCTCAACAACGGGCTCGTCCCGGTCGACCTGCCGACGCCCGTGGTCGAGGAGCTGATGGACCTCGCGGAGTCCGCCGAGGGCCTGCGGCTCACCGTGGACCTGCGGGCCGGCCTGCTGCGCCGGCCGGGCGGCGAGCACCCGTTCACGGTCGACGCGCGGGCCCGGGCCCGGCTGCTCGAAGGGCAGGACGTGATCGCGGAGACCCTGCTCAGGACCGGGGACATCGAGGCGTACGAGGCGGGCCGCCCGTCCTGGCTGCCCGAGATCCCGCGCGGCGCCTTCGACCTGGCCGAACAGCGGCTCCAGGGCGAAGCGCCGCTCCAGACCGAACAGCGGCTGCGGACCGACGCCGCGGGAGTGAGCCGATGAGCGCCACCACGCACCATGACACCCCGGCCCGCCGCGCCCTGGGCGCCGAGCGGGTCGCCGGACTGCCCGGCGGGGGGCTGGCCGCGCTGCTGCTGGAGGGGCTGCCGCCGGACACCGTCGACCTGGCGGTCGGCACCCCGGCCTACCCCGACACGCCGCCCGGGCTGGTCGAGGCGGCGGTGGCCGCGCTGCGGGCCGGCGTCCACCAGTACCAGGACCCGGCCGGGCTGGCGCTGCTGCGCGAGCGGATCGCCGCGGCCCTGCCCGGCGCCCCGGACCCGGGCTCCGAGATCACCGTCACCGTCGGCGGCAGCGAGGGGCTGGCCGTCGCCCTGCTCTCGTTCGTCGACCCCGGCGACGAGGTGATCGTGTTCGAGCCCTTCTACGAGAACTTCCTCAGCGCCATCGCCCTCACCGGCGCCCGCCCGCGCCCGGTCCGGCTGCGGGAGCCCGACTGGAGCGTCGACCCGGACGAGCTGGCCGCGGCCTTCGGGCCGCGCACCCGCGCCGTCATCGTGAACAGCCCGGCCAACCCGACCGGCGTCGTCCTGGAGCGCGGCACCCTCGACCTGCTCGCCGAGCTGTGCCGGCGCTGGGGCACCGTGGTGATCTCGGACGAGGTGTACGCCGGGTACGTCTACGAGTCGGCCGGCTACCGCTCGGTCGCCGAGATCGAGGGCCTGGCCGACCGGTCCGTGGTGGTCGGCAGCCTCTCCAAGAGCCATGCGATCAGCGGCTGGCGGCTCGGCTTCCTGCGCGCGGCGCCGGAGCTCACCGCCCTGCTGCGCAAGGTGCACGTGGCCACCACCGGCGGCGCGGCGGCCGCGCTCCAGCACGCCGCCGCCAACGCGGACCTGCTGCTGCCGGAGCGCTGGGACCACGCGGCGGGGATGCGCGAGCGGCGCGACCGGACGGTGGCCCTGCTGCGGGACGCCGGCTTCGACTTCACGCCCCCGGCCGGCGGCTGCTACGTGCTGGCCCGGATCGACGGGCTGACCGACGAGCCCAGTCCGCGCTTCGTCCGCACGCTGCTCGCCGAGACCGGTGTGCTGGTGGCGCCGGGCACCTCGTTCTTCGTCGATCCGGCCGATGGCGAGCGCTACGTCCGGATCGCCTTCAACCGTCCACTCCAGACCCTCGACACCGCTGCCGAGCGGCTTCGCGCCCGCAGCCCGCAGAAGGGAGTCACTCCGTGACAACCGCCATCAGCATCTCGACCGAAGCGCGGCACGACGGACTGGTCCTCGGGATCACCGCCGAGACCGCGGGGAACCGGCTGGTCGACCTCGGCAAGGAGCAGGGGGAGTTCATCCGCCGGCGGATCACCGAGCACGGCGCGGTCGTGCTCAGCGGCTTCGACTGGCAGGAGTGGCCGGAGCTGGACACCTTCGTCAACGCCGTCGTCGGCCGGCCGCTCGACTACACCGAGCGCTCCTCGCCGCGCACCGAGCTGCACCCCGGGGTGTTCACGGCCACCGACCACCCGGCGACCGAGGAGATCTTCCTCCACACCGAGCAGTCGTACAACCTGAACGTCCCGCGCTACCTGTTCTTCTTCTGCCGCCAGGAGTCGCCGGACGGCGGCGCCAGCCTGCTGGCCGACTGCCGCGCCCTGCACGCCGGGCTGCCCCGGGAGACCGCCGAGCGGTTCGAGCGCGAGGGCTACCTGCTCGTCCGCAACTTCCGCCCCGGCCTGGGCCTTTCCTGGCAGGAGGCGTTCGGCACCAGCGACCCGGACGAGGTCAAGGCCTACTGCGACGCCAACAGCATCGAGCTGGAGTGGCTGGAGCGCAACCATCTGAGGACACGTCAGCTGCGCTGGGCCGTCGCCACCCACCCGGAGACCGGTGTCCGCTCCTGGTTCAACCACCTGACCTTCTTCCACGCCCGCACCCTGCGCGAGGACGTCGCCGACTTCCTGCTGGAGGAGTACGGCCCGTGGGGGATGCCCACCAACACCTTCTACGCGGACGGCAGCGAGATCCCGGACGAGGTCGTCCGGCAGCTCCAGGCCGCGTACCGGGCGCAGCAGATCGACGTCAACGTGCACACCGGTGAGGTCCTGATCGTGGACAACATCAGCGTGGCGCACGGGCGGGCCCCCTTCGTGCCGCCGCGTGACCTGTTCGTCAGCATGGCCGGGGCGCACGCGTGGTCCGAACTCCGCCCGGTGGAGCGGACGTCGGCGCCCGCGGTGGCGCTGCCGACCCCGCCGCAGTGACCTCGGGCAGTACGACGGCCGATGCCGCCGTGGCCGCGGAGCCGGGCCCTCCGCCGCTGTCCCGCAACCGCGAGTACAACGTGCTGTGGACCGCGAACATGGTCTCCCAGCTGGGGGCGCAGGGCACGCTGATCGCGTACCCGCTGCTGGTGCTCGGGCTCGGCGGCTCCGCCTTCGAGGCCTCGCTGGCCGAGTTCGCGATCGCCGGGTCGCGGGCACTCGCGGCGCTGCCCTCGGGGGCGCTGGCCGACCGGGTCAGCCGCAAGACGCTGATGCTGGTCTCGGAGTTCGGGCGGGCCGCGGCGCTGGGCGTGCTCGCGCTGCTGGTGGCGATCGGGCACGCGCCGCTGGCGGCCATCGTGGTGGTGGCGGTGGTCGAAGGGGTGTGCACCTCGCTGTTCGGCACCGCCGACCAGGCGCTGCTGCCGAGCGTCGTGCCGTCCTCGCAACTCGCCGACGCCGTGACCCGCAACACCGCCCGCTACTACCTCGCGACCATCGTGGGCCCGGGGATCGGCGGATTCCTGTACGGCGTCCAGCGGTTGCTGCCGTTCGTCGCCCAGGCGGTGACCTCGGCGATCGCCTTCGTCACGCTGCTGTTCCTGCGGCTGCCGGCGCCGCCCGCACCGGTGTCGTCGCCCGAGGGCGAGGGCGAGGGTGCGGACCGGCCCGAGGGGACGTTGCAGGCGATGGCGTCGGGGCTGCGCTGGCTGCGCGGCAACCCGGCGGTGCGGGCCACCGTGCTGTTCGGCACCGCCTTCAACCTGGTGTTCAGCGGCCTGCTGATCGCCGTGGTGGTGATGGCCCAGCAGGACGGGCGGTCCGGTGCCGAGATCGGCGCCATCGGCGCCCTGGTCGGCGCGGGCGGCGTGTCGGGTGCGCTGGCGGCCGGGCGGCTGCGCCGCTCGCTCTCGCCGTTCACGGCGCTCATGGTGCTGACCTGGGCCACCGCCGTGCTGGTGCCGCTGCTCGCGGTGGTGCCGACCGGCTGGCCGTCCGGGCTGGTGCTGGGCGCGGCCGCGTTCCTCGCCCCCACCGCCACCGCCCTGGTGGCGGGTCATCAGATGATGGTCACCCCCGATGAGATGCGCGGCCGGCTGGCCGGCCTGATCGGGGTCTCGATGGGCGCCGGCGCGGCGCTCGGCCCGCTGCTGTGCGGGCTGCTGCTGGAGACGGTGCACGCCGTGCCCACCGTCCTGAGCTGTGCGGCGGCGTTCCTGCTGATCGCACTCGGCGTGGCCGTCACCCCCGCGGTCCGCGCCTTCCCCGCCCTGCCCGACAACCGGGAGCACCCGTCCGGGAGTTGAGGAGGGGGACGCGGGGGGGGGGGGGGGGGGGGGGGGGGGCCCCCCCCCCCCCCCCCCCCTCCCCCCCTCCCCCCCCCCCCCCGGGGGGGGGGGAAGAAGAAAACCACAATG
>NZ_JBHVWW010000038.1:51329-77048 GCF_042882025.1 Kitasatospora sp. NPDC058243 | reverse complement strand
AACGCCCCCGGCCCCCGCTCCACCACCCCCCCGCCCCTGCGCGCCCAGGTCTGGCAGGCGCTCGCCGACCTGGTCGCGCAGGAACGGCGGGAGTGACGTCCCGTTCCGTGCTGGTTACCCTGGGTCGCGCTGTCGGACGCGCCCCAGGGAGGCCGGATGGGACTCACCAGTCACAAGCTGCTGGCGCTGGCGGCGCTGCTCGCCGTGTTCACGGTGCTCGGCACGCTCTGGGTCTGGCCCCGGCTGGCCGTCCGCAGTTGGCCCGCGGTGTTCCTGCGGCTCGGGACGATCGCCGTCACCCAGTTCGCCCTGCTGGCCACCCTCGGGCTCGCCGTCAACGACGACTTCGTGTTCTACAGCAGCTGGTCCGACCTGTTCGGGCGCGACCGCGGGACGGGCGTCATCCAGGCGACCAGCCCGACCGGCGGCCCGTCCGTCAGCCCGCCTGTCGTTCCGTCCGGAAGCCCGACCGGCACCCCCAGCGGCACCCCGGCCGAAGTGCCCGCCGGGGTGCAGGTGCTCGGCACCGCCGAGATCACCGGCGCGGACGGGGCCGACCGCGACCCGGCCACCATCGGGCGGCTCGACCGGGTCCGGCTGCCCGGCACCACCACCGGGCTCAGCACCGACGGGTACGTCTACCTGCCGCCGCAGTACTTCCGGCCCGGCGCCGAGGCCCGGCACTTCCCGGCCGCCCTGGTGATGACCGGCTTCCCGGGGGACGCCGCCAACCTGGTCACCAAGCTGCGCTACCCGGCGTACGAACTCGACCTGCTGCGCCGGGGGGCGATGAAGCCGACCGTCCTGGTGCTGGTGCGCCCCTCGCCGTCGATGCCGCGCGACAGCGAGTGCGAGGACGTCCCGAACGGCCCGCAGGCCCAGCGCTACTTCACCACCGACGTGCCGGCCGGCCTGCGCGCCTCCTACCGGGTGCTCGACGGCACCGGCAGCCTCGGCGTGATCGGCGACTCCACCGGGGGCTACTGCGCCGTCAAGCTCGGCATGGTCCACCCGGAGACCTTCGCGGTGGCGGTCTCGCTGTCCGGCTACTTCAAGGCCGCCGAGGACGCGACCACCGGCGACCTCTTCGGCGGCAGCCAGCAGCGGCGCGACGAGGCCGACCTGAACTGGCGCCTCGCCCACCTGCCGATGCCCGCCCTCGCCGTCCTCCTCGCCGACAGCAAGGAGGAAGGCCACGGCTACGCCGACTCCGTGGCCTTCGCCGCGGCCGCCCGCCCGCCGCTGGTGGTCGCCCAGGCCACCGTGGAGACCGGCGGGCACAACTTCACCACCTGGACCAGGCTGCTCCCGCCGTCGCTGACCTGGTTGAGCGACCACCTGCGCGACCCGCAGTGACGCCGGCCGTGCGCCGGGCACGTCTTGGCGCCGACGGCCGGACGGCGGCCGAGAACGTCGGCGGGGTGGTCACTCCTGAGCCATTGTGTGGCAGGAGGGTTGTCTGGGGGCTCAACTTCAGGGTAGGCAAACCTAAGTGATTTCGGTTCGGGGGGAGGACGCGCGGAATGACTGTGACCGAGAACCCGACCGCCCGGGTCGACCGGCTCGCCATCGCCCTCGCGGACGGCACCCCGCTGCTCGCCCCGGTCAGCCTCGACCTGCGCCCCGGGCGCGTGCACGCCGTCACCGGCCCCTCCGGCGCGGGCAAGACCACCCTGCTGCACGCCCTCGCCGGCGCCCTGCCACCGGGCGCCCGCGCCACCGGGCTGGTCACCGTCCTCGGTCAGGACGTCCTCGCCCTCGCCCCCGAACCACTGCGCCGGTTGCGCCGCCACCGGCTCGCCTTCCCCGGCGCCCTGTCCGGCGGCCGGCAGCGTCGCGTCGCCCTCGCACGGGCCCTCGCCCGCCGCCCTGACCTGCTGCTCCTCGACGAACCCGGCGCCGGCCTCGACCCCGCGCTGCGGGACGAGATCGCCGACCTGCTGCGCGAACTCGCCCGCCGGCACGGCATCGCCGTCGCGCTCGCCAGCCACGACGCCGCCTTCGTCGCCCGCTGCGCCGACGAGGTGCTCGTCCTCGCCCCGGCCCGGCCCGGGGTGGGCGGCGGCGCCATCCGGGCCGGGGCCATCCGGGCCGGGGCGAGCCGCACGTCCGGACCGGTCGCGGCGCGCACCGCCGTCGGGCTGGCCGCGCTCGGCGTCGAAGCCCACGTCGGGTACGGGCGCGGGCGGCGCCGGATCCTCACCGGGGTCGACCTGCACCTCGCGCCCGGCAGCTGCACCGGCATCATCGGCCCCTCCGGCGCGGGCAAGACCACCCTCGCCCGGGTCCTCGCCGGGCTCCACCCGCCCACCGGCGGCACCCTCACCCTGGACGGCGCCCCGCTGGCCGGCTCGCACCACGCCCGCACCCGCGAGCAGCGCCGCCGCGTCCAACTCGTCCCGCAGAACCCGCTCGGCGCGCTCAACCCGGCCCGGACCGTCGGCGCCACCCTCACCCGGCCGCTGCGGCTGCACCACACCACCCCGCACGAGCAGTGCCCCGGCCGGGTCGCCGAACTGCTGGCCGCCGTCGGCCTCCCCGCCGACCTGGCCGCCCGGCACCCGCACGAGCTGTCCGACGGCCAGCGTCAACGCGTCGCCATCGCCCGGGCGTTGGCGGCCGAACCGGACGTCCTGCTGTGCGACGAGGTGACCTCCGGGCTGGACACCGACACGGCCGCGGGCATCATGACCCTGCTGGGCCGGCTGCGCGCCGAGCGCGGGGTGGCGCTGGCACTCATCGGCCACGACCTGTCGCTGGTGCGTGAACACGCGGACGCGGTGGTGCAGTTGGGGGCGCCGACGGGTCGGGCCTGGGCCAGGGGCCCCGGACCGGCGCGCCCGGGCGCGATGGCGCCCGCCGGCTCGGCGTGGGTGAGGTGACGCGTCGAGCCGGCGGGCGGGTTCGGGGGAGTTGCTGTCAGGCGCGCCCGAGCAGCGGGAGCGGTGCCCCGGTGCGGGCGGGGAGTTCGAGCCGGGTCAGCAGCGCGGAGGGCGACACCTCGACCACCCGGCAGCCCGCGCGGTGGCGGCAGTGCCGGGCCACCGAGCCGTGCCGCAGCCGGTCGAACCGGCGGCGGGTGGCGGCGCCGAGGACCAGCAGGTCCTCCGGCCCGGTGACGGCGCCGACCAGGGCGGGCCCGGGCTCGGCCTTGACCACCAGCGGGTGGATGACCAGGCCGGCCGGGTAGCCGCCGTAGGCCTGCTCGAAGGCGATGTCCAGCCGCCGCCGGGCGGCGTGCTCCAGTTCGGACAGCGGGCGCAGGCCGTCGCGTTCGCCCGCGTTCCACGCGGCCACCGGCACCAGCACGGCCTCGCTGCGGGCCGCCTCGCCGACGGCGTGGTAGAGGGCGGCCAGACTGCTCAGTGATCCGCTCAGGCCGACGATCACTCGGGTGGTCCCGGTCATGGCCGTTCGCCTCCGTTTCTCCGGTCGGGTGTTCCCGGTTCCGTACTCCTTGGTTCGGATGATTCCAGTGAACCCCGGAACCGGTCCGTCCGTACCGCCGCTGATGGCTCCATGACGCCGGTCGCACACTTCTTGACGTCCTTCTGACAGCTCCGGCGCGCGGCGCGCGGTGCTCCGTGCGTCTCAGCCGAGGCCCGGCACGAACTGGATCAGCAGGTCGATCGCCTTGATGCCGAGGAACGGCAGGATCAGCCCGCCCAGCCCGTACACCCGCAGGTTGCGGCGGAGCAGGTCGGTGGCGGAGGCGGGCTGGTAGCGGACGCCGCGCAGGGCCAGCGGGATCAGCGCGACGATGATCAGCGCGTTGAAGATGATCGCGGAGGCGATCGCCGAGGTCGGGCTGTGCAGTTCCATGATGTTGAGGTGGTGCAGCCCGGGGTAGGCGTTCGCGAACATCGCGGGGATGATCGCGAAGAACTTGGCCACGTCGTTGGTGATCGAGAAGGTGGTCAACGCGCCACGGGTGATGAGGAGTTGCTTGCCGACCCGGATGATGTCGATCAGCTTCGCCGGGTTGGAGTCGAGGTCGACCATGTTGCCGGCCTCCTTGGCGGCCGGGGTGCCGGAGTTCATCGCGACCCCGACGTCGGCCTGGGCGAGGGCGGGGGCGTCGTTGGTGCCGTCGCCGGTCATCGCGACCATGTTCCCGGCGGCCTGCTCGCGGCGCAGGTGGGCGAGCTTGTCCTCGGGGGTGGCCTCGGCGAGGAAGTCGTCCACCCCGGCCTCGGCGGCGATGGCGCGGGCGGTGAGCGGGTTGTCGCCGGTGACCATGACGGTGCGGATGCCCATCCTGCGCAGTTCGGCGAAGCGCTCGGCGATGCCCTCCTTCACCACGTCCTTGAGTTCGACCACGCCCAGTGCGCGGGCGCCGTGCCGGTCGTGGACGGCGACCAGCAGCGGGGTGCCGCCGGCCTCGGCGATCCGGTCCACCAGCGGCTTGGCCTCCATCGGCATCCGCCCGCCGGACTCCACCACCCAGCGGGCGACGGCGCCGGCAGCGCCCTTGCGGATCAGGCAGTTCGTCCCGTCGGGCCAGGTCAGGTCGACGCCGCTCATCCGGCTGTGCGCGGTGAATGGGACGGGCCGCTGCTCGCCGAGTTCGCCGGGGGCGCGGGGCGGCACCCAGTACTGACGGTTCGTCAGTTCGACGAGTGAGCGGCCTTCCGGGGTCTCGTCCGCGACGGAGGCCAACTGGGCTGCCTCGGCGAGCTGTTCGGTGCTCGCGCCGGGCAGCGGGTGCAGTGCGACGGCCCGGCGGTTGCCGTGGGTGATGGTGCCGGTCTTGTCGAGCAGCAGCACGTCGACGTCCCCGGCGGCCTCGACGGCCCGGCCGGACAGGGCGACGACGTTGCGCTGGACCAGCCGGTCCATCCCGGCGATGCCGATCGCGGACAGCAGCGCGCCGATGGTGGTCGGGATGAGCGCGACCATCAGGGCGACCAGCACCACGGTGGTCTGCGGCGCGTGCGCGTAGATCGCCATCGGCTGGAGCGAGACCACCGAGAGCAGGAAGACGATGGTGAGCGAGGCGAGCAGGATGTTGAGCGCGATCTCGTTCGGGGTCTTCTGCCGGTTGGCGCCCTCCACCAGGGCGATCATGCGGTCGACGAAGCTCTGCCCGGGCCGGGAGGTGACCCGGACGACGAGGTGGTCGGAGAGCACCCTGGTGCCGCCGGTGACGCCGGTGCGGTCGCCGCCGGACTCGCGGATCACCGGCGCGGACTCCCCGGTGATCGCCGACTCGTCGACGGAGGCCACCCCCTCGACCACCTCGCCGTCCTGTGGCACGACCTCGCCGGCCGGCACCAGCACCACGTCGTGCAGCATCAACTGCTCGGCGGGGATCACCTCGTGGCGGTGGTCGCGGGTGCCGACCCGCCAGTGCAGCAGCCGCCGGGCGGTGGTCCCGGCCTGGGTGCGGCGCAGCGACTCGGCCTGCGCCTTGCCCCGGCTCTCGGCGACGGCCTCGGCGAGGTTGGCGAACAGCACGGTCAGCCAGAGCCAGAAGCCGATCACCCAGGCGAACACGCTCGGGTGGATCACCGCGCTGAGCGTGGTGAGCGCGGAGCCGGTCTCCACCACGAGCATCACCGGGTTGCGCATCATGGTGCGCGGGTGGAGCTTGCGGACGGCGGCCGGCAGGGCCTCGGTGAGCTGGCGGCGGGTGATGAGCCGGCGGCGGCCGCCGTCCGGGCCGGTCGGCCGGTGGCTCGGGTGGTGCTGCGGTTGGTGCGGCCGGTCGTTCGGCCGGTCGTGCGGGGGTTGCTCGCGGACGCCCTCCGGGCGGCGGAACCAGTCGGTTCGGGGCGTGGTGGTGTCCGGGGGAGTGAGGGCCGAACGGCGCATCGTCTCGGAAGACCTTCCGGGCCGCCCCGGGCTGCGGGGCAACGGGGCGGCGGGCTCGGTGGCGGCGGGGACGGCGGCCAGCCCACCATCGGATCCGCGCCCGCCACACGCCTCTTGACGCGGGTTTGGCGTGTGGGCGGCCGTCCTTGACGGCTCCCTGACATCCGGACCGGGTGGGCGTTCGGTGGCTCGTACGGACGTTCGGGGGCGCGTGCGGCCGTACGGGTGACGGTCGTGGCGGCGGATGTCAGGAAGGCGTCAAGGACGCCCGGCGGAGCGTAGGCCACGCGTCAAGGCCCGGTGCGATCGGCCTCCGGTGGGCATCCACTGGAACCGAGGGCCGCACACAGCGGCCCGCCCGCCCGAGCCCGAGGAGCCTCCCGTGAGCAGCACGATCGCCACCGCCGTCGACCAGTCGCCGCGCCGCCTGGTCCGCCTGGTGCCCGCCGGTGTCCGGCAGGACCGACAGGAGCGGCATGAGCTTCAGGACAGCCCCGAGCCGCCCGAACCGGCGCCCGCGCCCACGGTCGGCCACGACCGCGGCCGCCCGGCGCACTGCCGGATCGCGATGCAGTTCGAGGACTGACCCCGCCCACCGCGTGCCGCAACCCCGCCCCGCCCCGTAGGAGTACCGCCATGACGCAGCTGACCGCCCCGTCCGTCCCCTCCACCGTCCCCGCCCCCTCCACCGGCACCTCCACCGCCCGCCCCGACGCCCCGGCCGTCGACGCGCTCGGCGGCCCCTGGCCGGCCTCGGCGCGGCCCGGCCCCGGCGGCGACGTGCTGGTCGGCGGGGTGGGGCTGGCGGAGGCGGCCGAGCGCTTCGGCACCCCGCTGTACGTCCTGGACGAGGCCGAGGTGCGCAACCGCGCCCGGGCCTACCGGCGGGCGCTGCCGCACGCCGAGGTGCTGTACGCCGCCAAGGCGTTCCTGTGCAGCGCGATGGCCGACTGGGTGGCCGAGGAGGGCCTGGGTCTGGACGTCTGCTCCTCCGGCGAGCTGTGGCTGGCCGCCTCGGCCGGCTTCCCGGCGCAGCGGATCCTGCTGCACGGCAACGCCAAGTCCCCGGAGGAACTGCGGCTGGCCCGGCGGCTGCGGGTCGGGCGGATCGTGATCGACGGCCCGGCGGAGATCGCCCGGCTCGCCGCCCTGGTGGCCGCCGACACCCCGCAGCGGGTACTCGTCCGGGTCGTCCCGGGGATCGCCGCCGGGCACCACACGGCGGTCCGGACGGGGGTGGGCGGGCAGAAGTTCGGCTTCCCGATCGAGGGCGGCGACGCGGCCGACGCGATCGCCCGGGTGCTCGACCAGCCCGGGCTCGAACTGGCCGGCCTGCACTGCCACCTGGGCTCGCAGATCACCGAGGTCGAGCCCTACCTCCAGGCGGTGGACGCGCTGGTGCGGCTGCTCGCGGAGATCCGGGAGCAGCACGGTGTGGAACTGCCCGAACTGGACCTCGGCGGCGGCCACGGCATCCGCTACCTGCCGGGGGACGCCGAGTTCGACGTCGCCGACTTCGCCGTCCGGGTGACCAACCGGCTGGCGGTGCGCTGCGCCGAGGCGGGCCTGGAGGTGCCGCGGCTGATCGTCGAGCCCGGCCGTGCGCTGGCCGGCCCGGCCGCCGTCGCCGTGTACCGGGTGCTGTCGGTGAAGCACACCGCGGACGGCCACTGCTTCGCCGCCGTGGACGGCGGGATGAGCGACAACCCGCGCCCGGCGCTGTACGGATCGCCGTACAGCGTCCGCCTGGTGGGCCGCCGCTCCGAGGCGGGCGCGGCCCGGGTGGACGTGGTGGGCCGGCACTGCGAGGCCGGCGACGTCCTGGTCCGCGACGCCGTCCTGCCCGCCGACCTGCGCGCGGGGGACCTGCTGGCCGTCCCGGCGGCCGGGGCGTACCAGCTGTCGATGGCCTCCGGCTACAACCTGGTCGGCCGCCCGGCGGTGGCCGCCGTCAAGGACGGCCGGGCCCGCCTGCTGATCCGCCGGGAGACGGTCGAGGACTTCCGCCTCCGCGAGGTCGGCCGGTAGCCGAACGCCGTCGCGCGAGAAGTCGGGCCGGCCGACTTCTCGCGCAACTCTGGCGGTTAGAACGCTGTGTGGGTCAGCCAGTGGTCCAGCAAGGCGCGGTCGCCCGTCACCGTCACCCGGTCGTCCTGCGGCGGGAGGCGGCGGGAGAGCACCAGCATGAGGTCCGCCACCGCGCCCGACACCACCACGTCGGCCTCGACCGGCCCGCGCTCCCACCGCAGTGCCTCGGGTGCCCTGGTGATCACCCAGCCCTCCCCGGACCTCGGCCGGAACCCGACCCGCTCGCCCCGGCCGCGCAGCCCGGCCGCCGCCGGCCTGACCGACTCGAAGGCCGGCGTGCACAGCAGGTCCAGGTTCTCGCTGATCACGTCGGCCGCGAGGTCGTCGGCGATCTCGAACGCGGTGCCCGTCGCCGACGCGGCGTCGTAGTGATGGACGCAGGTGTCGCTCAGCTGCCTGCGGAGCCAGAACGCCGCCGGCCGTGGCCCGAAGAACGTGGGCAACTCGGTGTCCGCGCCGGTCTCCTGGACCGCGCGGACCAGGTCCTCCGCGCCCTCGCGCAGCCACCGGGCCCACCCGTCCGGGGCGCCGGGATCGGCCTGCCATGGGTCGGGGACGGGCAACTGCCCGCCCGTGCGGACGAGTTCGGCCGCCCAGCGGTGCTCCTGGCCGAGGTGCCCGACGAGGGTGCGCAGTGGCCACTGCGGGCAGGTGGGCACCCGGGTGTCCGGGTCCCTTCCGGCGACCGCGCGGGCGAACTGCCGGGTCTGCTCCCGCAGTCCCTCCACGAGCCGTGCGGTGTCCAGCGTCGACGTCATCGCCATCGCGATGCTCCTCTCTCGGGGTTACCTGGGTACGGTAGGAACTCCAGTCCGGTGGAGGTTCAAGTGCCTTTGCTCGATGAGACGTTGGGGATCGGCGAGCTGGCCCGGCTGACCGGCGTGCCGGTGCGCACCATCCGCTTCTACTGTGACGAGGGCATCGTCGACTCGGTGCGCCGCAGGTTCGACCAGGTGGCCGTGGAGCGGCTCGGCCTGGTCCGACGGCTGCGCAGGCTCGGGCTCGGGCTGCCCTCGATCAGGCAGGTGCTCGCCGGCGAACGCTCCGTGGCCGAGGTCGTCGCCGCCGAGCGGGCCGCGCTCGACGTGCGGCTCGCGGACCTGGCCTGGCGGCGGGCCTCGCTGCGCGCGGTCGAGGAGGCCGGACCGGCCGACCGGGCCGCCAGGCTGGAGCTGCTGGCCGCGATGGAGGGTGGGGGAGCCGCCCGTGACGCGCTGATCGACTTCTGGAGGCGCGCGATGGCCGCCCCGGTGTCGGAGGCGATGCTCACCGCGTTCGTGGCGATCGCCGTACCCGAGCCGCCCGCCGACCCGACCCCGCCGCAGGTGGTCGCGTTCGCCGAGCTGTTCGCCCTGGCACCGGGGACCGGGAACTGAGCCGAGACCTGCTGGCCAGGGCGCGGGCCGGTGCCGCACTGATCGCCGACGAGGACGAGCTGGTGGGCGGGATCGGCGAGGCGTGCGCGCTGGCCCAGCCCCTGGTACGGGCGGGTGAGCCGCCCCGGGTGGGCCCCGCACTCGACCGGTTCGTCGCGGCCCACGCCTCCGTCCGCGGCGACCGCGACACCCCGAAGTTCCGAGGCCGCCTGCTGGCTTACGTGGCTGTGGACCGGGACCGGCGGATGCGCCGCTACTGGCGGCTCGTGGCCGAGGCGAGCGGGGATCCGGTCACGGTCGGCCTGTCCTACCTGTGGCTGACCGACTCCCTCGAACGCTCCGCTGCGGGCCTTGGTGGTGCTGCCGGGGTGTGCTGATCGCCGCGCCAGGCCCGTCCGGGTGAACGCCAGCCCGGGTTGCTTCGTCCACGCACCTCGAAGGCGTCAAGCTGGCCGCGAAATCCCGTACCCCCGAGGAAAGGCCGGTCGATGGCTCGCGCGCTGATCGTGGTGGATGTGCAGAAGGACTTCTGTGAGGGAGGGAGCGTCCCGGTCGGCGGGGGCGCCGACCGGGCCCGGGCGATCGCCGAGTTGGTCCAGGGCCCGGAGCGGGAGGGCTGGGCGCGGGTGGTCGCGACCCGGGACCACCACATCGACCCGGGCCCGCACTTCTCGGCGCGGCCGGACTTCCGGGAGTCCTTCCCGGTGCACTGCGTGGTCGGCAGCGAGGGCGGGGAGTTCCACCCGTCCTTCGCGCCCGCCGTCGACGCGGGCGCGGTGGACGAGGTGTTCTTCAAGGGCGCGCACTCGGCGTCCAAGAGCGGGTTCGAGGGCTTCGCGGCGGACGGCACCCGGCTCGCCGACTGGCTGCGCGGCCAGGGCGTGGACGCGGTGGACGTGGTCGGGATCGCCACCGACCACTGCGTGAAGGCGACGGCGCTGGACGCCGTGAAGGCCGGGTTCGCGACCAGGGTGCTGCTGGACTACACGGCGGGCGTGGCCACCGAGACCACGGTCACCGCCCTCGGCGAACTCCGCCAGGCGGGCGTGGACCTGACGGGCACGCCGGTCGTGCTGACCTGATGAGGTTTGCGCGAGAAGTCGGCCCGGCCGACTTCTCGCGCAAGTGTGTTCAGACGTTCGGGATTTCGCCGCCCTTGAGGGCGGTGACGAACGCCGTCCAGGCGTCGGCCGGGAAGACGAGCGCCGGGCCGCTGGGGTCCTTGGAGTCTCGAACGGGGACGATGCCGTCGTTGAGGATCGCGACCTCAACGCAAGCGGATTGTGCGTTGCTGCGGGTGGACTTGAACCACACCGCTCCTGTCAGATCAACCGTGTCCATAACTTCCTGCCACTTCGGAGATCAGCTGCTTCGACGCCTGCTCACTGAGCGCTGTCTCCCAGATGTTCGTGAACGCGGCGTCGTAGCGTTCCACTTCGTTGGGCTTGTCCAGATACAGGTCGCCGGTGAATCCGTCCGCATAGACGGTCGGCGGCTCCGTCTCGGAGCCGTCGCCGTTGAGCGGGAAGCGCAGAATTCCGAACGGGCCTGACAAGACGCCCAGGTGCAGACCCGCGTCGAACGGGACCACCTTGATGGTGACGTTGGGAAGCTCGCTCACCTCCAGCAGGTGGGCGAGCTGTCCCGCCATGACTTTGCCGCCACCGATGGGTCGTCGCAGTATCGCCTCGTTGAGTGCGACGTCGAAGACCGGCGGATCGGTGAACCTGGTGAGAAGCACCTGGCGAGCCGAACGGAGGTGGACTCGTCGTTCGATCTCGTCGTCGTCTTCGTGAGGCTTGCCCGCTCGCATGATCGTGCGTGAGTAGTCCTCGGTCTGCAGCAGACCGGGAACCAACTCGCTCTCATACCAAGCGATCTTCGAAGCCGCTTCTTCGAGCCCGATGAAGAGGTCGAACCCCTCCGGGATCACATCCCCGTAGGCGTGCCACCAACCCCGGGCTTTGGTCTCCTTCGCCAGTCCCATCAGGGCTTCGGTCAGTTCGGCCGGTGCGCCGTAGACCTTGCACATGGCCTCGACATCGAGGCTCCGCAAGGACGTGTGACCGCTCTCGATGCGCCACATCTTCGCTTCCGACCATTCCAGGCTGCGAGCCGCTGCCCGCACCGTGAGTCGCGATCGGTTGCGCAAATCACGCAGGTACCGCCCGAGTTGCCTGCGCGGCACCGTTGATCCAGTGGGCCCTTCCGGCATGGCCTTCCCCTTCCTGGCTTCCAGTATGAAGCACCGTCAGCGCTCGAAATGAAAGCACCCGTGCGCCCGCTTCGCAATGAAAGTCAACCGAACGAGTTACGCCGTTCGAATGCCCCAAAATGAAGTCTTGCAGATTGCGGAGCGTCTTGGGCAGACTACGGGCAGTAGTCCGACTGCTCGCTCACGGCGATCCGACGGGCGGCCACCCGGGCATTTCCATGCCCCTCCCCGGCCGACGCCGCCTGCTGCGAGCCACACCCGGAGGAGGTCCTGCCATGCCCGGAACGTTGGAGAAGTGCTCGTGCCGGCTGCACCGGCACCGCAAATCCGCCCCCGCCGCCCGGCGGCTGGTCAGTGACTGCCTCGCCGACCGGCCGGCTGGCATCGGCGAGACCGTCCGGGCGCAGATCGGGGGCGTGCGGTGAGCGACGGGCTCCCCTTCTCCGTGACTGTCGAGATCGTGGGCTTCACCGAGCCCACCACCTTCGCGAGTCTCTTCGATGCCCTTGACGTCCTCCGGGTCGGCCTCGCCGTGCTCCCGCTGGACGCCGAACAGGCCGCTTGCCTGGCCGGCCGGTTCGGGCCCTGGGCCGCCGGGGAGATCGCTCACCGGCTGTACCACTTCGGCGCGGTGGGGGCGGTGGCGTTCGTCGGGCTGGATGCCCATCCGATCTACGTGCGGCGGGCGGCGCTTGAGTGACCGGTTGAGACCGCTTGTGTCGGTCCGTCAGCTGTGGTGTGTGAGATATGTGGTGCAAACGCGACCATTTGTGGCGGGTCGCTGTTAGGGTGCCCATCTGAACGCCAACTCTCCATGATGTGAGCAGTCTTGGAAGAGATGGCGTCGACTCAACGTCCGTAGCCGACACCCGAGGAAGCGCGTGAGACCCGAAGACGTCCCCCGGCTGTTCCAGGAGCTGGCCCGCGAGTTCGCGGACGTGACCGGCATGTCAGTGGCGGCGACCGGTTCGTTGGCCCGTGGCGACCACCGCACCGGGCCCACCGGTGACATCGTCTCCAACCTCGACCTGATCCACGTCGTGGCCGACGGGGCCGACGTGCCGGAGGTCCGGGCCGTGGTGGGGCGGACGATGCGGCGGATCTCCGACACCTTCCGGATCGAGACGACGTCCGTCATAGCCATGCTCCCGGCGTTCCGACTGGCCGGTCACGCCCACTACCGGATCAGCATGCGGCCCGAGTGGTTCTGCGACGGCCTCGGGCTCGGGTCGGAGGCCTTCGACCGTTCCGGCCGCGACGAGGACGACCCGCGCGCGGCGCTGGCCTGGATGATGCAGCCCGTCCCCTACTACCTGGCCAAGGCGACCGTCCTGGACCCGACGACCAACCTCGCCAAGGCCCGCAGGGCGGCGATGCGGCTGGCCGACCGGTTCGACCTGGAGGACATGCGCGAGGGCCTCGACGACCTGCCGGGTTCGCTGCGCACCTTGATCGCCGAGCATGACATCACCCCGCTCGACTCCACCGCCCGCTACCTCGCCGCCCCCACCCACCCCGCCATCGCGCAGCTCGTCCGCGACGCCGTCTTCGTCGAGGGCATGGGCCTGTCGTCCGCCGACTCGATGGTCATCATGCTGCCGTCCGCCCCGAACTGACCCGTACCGGAGAACACCGAATGCCTACCCGGCAGCACGTGGAGATCCTGCCCCCGCACCCGTTGCGGGCCGGCTACGACCGGGCCCTGGAACGAGGCTCGATAGCCGACGCGTTCCAGCGGCGCCTGGAGCCCGCCAACTTCACCCCCGGCTACCTCGGGGCCCTGACCGAGCGGGTCGAACAGGCCCTGGGCCAGGACCGGGGGGACGAGACCATGCGGTGGCGCCTGGCCTTCCTCCTGCTCCAGAACAACGCCACCGCGGCCGCCGTCGAACGCGCCGAGGAACTGCTCGCCGGCGCCACCCTCCCGCAGGCCGTCCGCCTGGCCCGGCTGGTGGCCGGGATCCGCGGCAGGGCCGACCGGCCGCGTACCGGCCGCCGCGTCCGGCGGGTCAACTGGTCGATCAACAACCGCTGTCCGATGTCCTGCCAGGGCTGCTACAACCCGTTCGCGGCGGAGCAGATCGACCTCGACCAGGCCAGGCGGATCGTCGGGAAGCTGGCCGCGCACGGGACCACCGACCTGGTCCTGGCCGGCGGCGACCCGCTGCTGTGGCCGCCGGTCTTCGACGTGGTCGACGACGCCATCGCCAGCGGTCTCAAGGTCGGCCTCGACACCACCGGCTACACGCTCACCGCCGAGAAGCTCTCCCGGCTCCACGGCCTGTCCTCGCTGCGGCTGCCACTGGACGCCGTCACGCCGGAGGTGCAACGCGCCTTCCGCCGGAGCCCGGACGACAGGCTCCTCGACGCGCTGCTGGAGTCGCTCGCCCTGTGCGACGCCGAGGGCTTCGACCGGGTGCGGGTGCACACGGTGGCGAGTGCCGAGAACCTCCACCAACTGCCGGAGCTCGCCGCGGAGGTGCTGTCCCACCCGTCGGTCGCCCAGTGGGTGATCTTCCAGTGGTGGGGCCGGCGGGCCTCGCCGGCCACGGTGCGCAGGCTCGGCGTGGCGGTGGAGGAGGTCCGCGCGGTCGTCGACGGGATCCGGCGCGACCACCCCGGCCGGGAGATCCACCTCGCGGAGAGCAGCGAGCGGGAGCTGCTGAACTGGATGATCCAGTCGAGCGGGCAGGTGGTCACCTTCGGGTCGGGTGCGGAGGAGGAGTTCATCCTGGGCAACCTCCTGACCGACGAGGTCGAGGAGATCCTGACCCATCCGATCCTGGACTTCGAGGCCATGGCGCGGGGGATCCCGGTCACCCCGGGGACCGTGTTCGGCGCTCCGGACGCTGCGCGGGGATAACAGAACGGTTTCGGAGCCCACCCTCCCCGCGCCCAGGTCTTGACGGCGCGGGGAGGGTGGGCGTTTGCTGTGACCCGCCCGTTCGAACCTGTTTGGTTCTGGTCTGTTTTGTGTATTTGAACGTTCAAAACCCCCTCCTTCTTGCCTCGCCACACCCTTCCTGCCTCAACCCTTCCTCGCCACCCCTCAGAGAGGAATGCAATGTCACACCTTTCCCGTCGTGATCTGCTCCGAGCCTCAGGAGCGGGCCTGCTGGCCCTGACCGCCGGCGGCACGCTCGCAGCCTGCGGCGACTCCGGCTCCGGGGGCGCCTCGGGCGGGGACGCCGACAGCGGCAACATTACCGTCTGGTCCTGGGCCACGGCCGCCGAAGCCCTGCGCGGGATCGTCCCGGCCTTCGAGAAGGACAACCCGGGGATCAAGGTCGACGTCCAGGACATCGGCGAACCGGCCATCTGGGACAAGATCACCGTCGGCCTGGCGGCCGGCGGCCAGGGCCTCGGCGACGTGCTGCACATCGGCTGCGACTACCTGCCCGGATACCTGGAGAAGTTCCCCGGCGGCCTGGCCGACCTCTCCGCGCTCGGCGCCGACGCGCACAAGGACAAGTTCGCCAAGGGCCTGTGGCCCGTCGTCAGCGGCAAGGACGGCCACGCCTACGCGCTGCCCTGGGAGGTCAACCCGCTCGGCTTCTTCTACCGCAAGGACTACTTCGACAAGGCGGGCATCGACCCCGAGTCCCTCGCCACCTGGGACGACCTGCTCGCCGTGGCCGACCGCTTCAAGGCCGCCAACCCCGGCGTCGCCCTGATCGGCATCAACAGGGCCGCCAACCCCACCCCCGACCTGGACTTCGTCCAGGGCCTGATGCAGTTGCAGGGCGCCTTCTACTTCGACCTCCAGGGCAAGATCACCGTCGGCTCGGAGCCGGCCGTGCGCGCCCTGACCATCGTCAAGCGGCTGGACGAGGCCGGGCTGATCGGCGACACCCCCGGCGTCCAGAGCTGGCCGCCCGTGATGAAGGCCGGCAAGCTCGGGGTGGCCGCGATGCCCGCCTGGGTCGCGCACTACCTGGAGAAGAAGATCCCCGACCAGAGCGGCAACTGGCGTCTCGCCAAGCCCCCGGCGGTCACCCCCGGCGGCAAGCGCACCGCCCTGGTCAACTCCACCCACCTGGCCGTCGCCGCCTCCAGCCCACGCCGCCGCGCCGCCTGGAAGTTCGTCGAGTACACGGTCACCCGCCCGGCCTCGGTGAACGCCATGTTCAACGCGGGCGGCGTCTTCCCGGCCCTCACCGAGGCCTACACCGACCCGCTGTACGCCGCGCCGAGTGCCTACTACGGCGGGCAGCCGGTGCTCAGGACCTTCGCCGACCTCGCCATCGAGGGCGGCTACCCCACCAACTACTCCGGTGACTACGCCCGCGCCCTCAAGCTCGTCAGCGACGCCCAGGTCAGGGTCCTCCTCAAGGGCGCCGACCCGGCCGCCGTCCTCCAGGACGCCGCCAAGCAGCTCGCCCAGCAGACCGGGCGCGGTATCGCATGAGTGCCGCCAGCCCGCCCGCCGCCCTCACCAGGAGGTCCGCAGCGCCGCGCCGGTCCCGCCGGCGGCGCGCCGCCGTACCGTACCTGCTGCTCGCCCCCGCCCTGCTGACCTTCGGCGTGTTCAAGGCCTACCCGGTCGTCGAGTCGCTGCTGCTGTCCTTCACCACCGGCTCCGGCGCGGCCACCCGCGACGCCGGCCTCGCCAACTACCGGCGCCTGCTGGACGACCCGCTGTTCTGGACGGCCCTGTCCAACACCGGCGAGATCCTCGTCATGCAGGTCCCGCTGATGCTCGGACTGGCCCTGCTGATGGCCGTCGGCATCAACTCCGCGCTGGTGCGCTGGCGCACGGTGTGGCGGCTCGGCGTCTTCATGCCCTCGGTCACCGGCCTGGTCGCCACCGGCGTGATCTTCGCCTACCTGCTCAAGACCGACGACGGCGCGGTCAACTGGGTGCTGAACGCCGTCGGCCTGCCCTCCGTCGACTGGATGGGCCAGCCCGTCTGGGCCCGGACGGCCGTCGTCGTGGTGCTCACCTGGCACTACACCGGATACAACGCCGTCATCTACCTCGCCGGACTCCAGTCCATTCCACGGGAGTTGTACGAGGCCGCGATGGTCGACGGCGCCGGACCGATCCGCCGCTTCACCTCCGTCACCGTCCCCGCGCTGCGCCCGGTGCTGCTGTTCACGGTCGTGCTCTCGACCATCGGCACGCTCCAGCTCTTCGACGAGCCGTACGTGCTGACCGGTGGCGGGCCGGACAACGCCACCCTGACCGTCTCCATGTACCTGTACCAGAACGGCTTCCGGTACTACGACTTCGGCTACGCCTCCGCCATCGCCTACGCGCTCACCCTGCTCGTGACGGTGCTCGGCGTCGTCCAGATGCGCCTGATGGGAGACCGCGACAAGTGACCTCCAAGAGTGAGACCTCCAAGCGCGAGACTCCGGAGCGCGAGACCTCCAAGAGTCAGGCCTCCGAGCGCGTGAACCCCCTCAAGAGGCTGCGCGGCTGGCCGCTGACCTTCCTCCTCGCCGGCATCACCGGGCTGTCGATCGCCCCCTTCTACTGGCTGGTGGTCGCCTCCACCCGCAAGGACACCGAGGTCTTCGACTGGCCGCCCAAGCTGCTGCCCGGCGGGAGCCTCGGCGAGAACCTGAGCCACCTGGAGCAGAAGATCGGCCTGCTCAGGGTGGTCGGGAACTCCCTGCTGGTGGCGGGGGTCCAGACGCTGGGCGCCCTCGTCGTGGCGCTGCTCGCGGGCTACGCCTTCGCCAAGTTCCGCTTCCGCGGCCGGACCCTGCTGTTCGCCCTGCTGTTCTCCACCCTCGTGGTGCCCGAACAGGTCACGCTGGTGCCGCTGTTCAAGATGATGACGAACTTCGGCCTGCTGGACACCTACCAGGCGCTGATCCTGCCCGGCCTGTGCGTGCCCTTCGCCATCTTCCTGATGCGGCAGTCGCTGAGCAGCCTGCCGGACGAACTCCTGGACGCCGCCCGGGTCGACGGCGCGGGCGAGTTCAGGGTGCTGTTCAGCGTGGTGGTCCCGGTCATGAGGCCCGTGCTGGCCGCCCTCTCGATCTTCCTCTTCCTCGGCTCCTGGAACCAGTTCGTCTGGCCGCTGATCGCTCTGCGCAGCCCCGCGATGCACACCCTGCCCGTCGCCCTCGCGACCCTGCACGGCAACAAGAGCAACACCGACTACGGCGCGATCCTCTCCGGCACCGCGCTGTCCACCCTGCCGATGATGGTCCTCTTCCTGGTCCTCCAGCGGCAGTTCATCTCCGGCCTGCTGGCCGGCGCCACGAAGGGCTGAACATGACCGAGATCTGGGAACCGCACGCCCCCGCCGTCGCCGGCGGCCTGCGTTCGCTCTACGCCGACGGCCTGGACCTGCGGGTCAGCGGGAACGCGAGCGCCCGCGGGGTGGGCGACGGAATCGTCGAGGTGACCGCCGAAGGGGCGGGCGACGTCCGGATCGAGTGGCGGGTGCCGTGCGTGGACGCCACCGCGTTCTGGACGCCCGAGCCGCGCGGCACCGGCCGGCTGCCCGCCGCGTGGAGCGCCCCGCGCCGCACCGGACTGGCCGACGGCGCCCCGATCGCCGCCCTGATCGGCACCGGCGACCTCGCGATCTGCGCCTTCGCCGCCGAGCGCGCCGACGTCCTGGCCGGCGCCGGAGTGCTGGAGGAGACCGGCGAGTTCCGCTTCTGGGCCCAGGCCGCCGGCCGGCTGACCGTCCGCATCGACACCTCCCGCCGGCACTTCGCGCGCTGCCTGGCCGACCTGGCCGCCTGGTGGTGGGCCGGCCGTGCGGCCGACATCCCCGCCATCCCCGAGGCCGCCCGCCGCCCCGCCTACTCCACCTGGTACTCGATGCACCAGGACGTCTCGCCGAAGGCCGTCGAGACGCAGGCCGCGCTCGGCAAGGAGCTCGGCATGGACGTCATCATCGTCGACGACGGCTGGATGACCGCCGACCGCACCCGCGGCTACGCGCACTGCGGCGACTGGGAACCGGTCTCGCTGCCCGACACCGCCGCCCACGTCCAGCGCGTCCACGACCTCGGCGTGCAGTACATGCTCTGGTTCGCGCTGCCGTTCATCGGCAAGGACAGCGCCGCCTTCGAGGCGATCGGCCGCTACGCGCTCGCCGACGCCGCCCACCTGGGCGCGATCGTCGCCGACCCGCGCTACCCCGAGGTCCGCGCGTTCCTGGCCGGCCGGCTCGCCCGCGCCGTCGAGGAGTGGGGCATGGACGGGCTGAAGGTCGACTTCGTCGACTGGTTCGCCCGCGCCGACGCGCCGGAGGCCGGGCCCGAGGCCGACTGCGCCACCGTGGACGAGGGCGTCGAGCGGCTGCTCGCCACGATCCGCAGCCGGATCACCGCGGTCAAGCCGGGGGCGATGATCGAGCACCGCCAGCCGTACGTCAGCCCCGGCCTGTGGCCGTACGTCACCATGGTCCGCGCCACCGACTGCCCGCTCAGCCCGCAGGAGAACCGGCAGCGCACCATCGACGTGCGGCTCGCCGCCGGGCCCGTCCCGGTCCACGCCGACATGCTGATGTGGCACCCGGCCGAGCCGCCCGAGCAGATCGCCTGCCACCTGATCAACGTGCTGTTCTCGGTGCCGCAGGTCTCCGTCGACCTCGCCGCGCAGAGCCCCGGGCAGCGCGAGGCGATCGCCTTCTGGCTCGGCGTCTTCCGCGAGCACGTCGCCACCCTGCAGCTCGGCGAGCTGCGCCCGGCCCGGCCTGACCTCGGCTACCCGATGGTGACGGCCGTCGGCGGCGGCACCGTCGCGGTGGCCCGCTACGCCGCGCTGCCGGTGGACGTCTCCGGTGCGCACTGGCGCACCCTGCTGGTCGCCAACGCCGACGCCGACCCGGACGTCCGGCTCACCGGCGGCGGCGGGACGGCAGAGGCCACCGTGCAGGACGCCCGAGGGCGTATCGTCCGGCAGGGCGAGGTCGAGCTCGACCGGGCGGGCGGCATCACCGTGCCGCGCGGCGGGCTGCTGACCCTGCGCCGCCCGTAGAGCCGAGCGGTAGAACCGAGCGCCCGTCAGACCCGAGCAGCCGTCCTGGAGCCTCCGATGCCCGAGGGAACACCCCGACCGCGCCGCGGCGCCACCACCATCGAGGAGGTGGCCCGCGCGGCCGGGGTGTCCCGGCAGACCATCTCCAACGCGCTCAACGCCCCCCAGCGGGTCCGCCCGGACACGCTGGCCCGGGTGACCGCGGCGATCCGCGAACTCGGCTACCAGCCCGACCAGTCGGCGCGCTCGCTGCGCAGCGGCGCCCGGCGCACCCTCGGCTACCTCGCACCGGTGGACGACCCGTTCGACCCGAACCCGCTGATGGCCGGCTTCCTGGAGGCGCTGGTCGACGCGGCGGGGGCGCAGGGGCAGCGGGTACTGCTCTTCCGTCCGGGGCAGGGCCGGGCTGGGGGCGCGGTTCAGGGCTTGGCGCAGGACGCGGCCCAGGACGCGGCCGGCCCGCTGGCGGCCATCGACGAACTGGTGGCCGCCCGGCAGGTCGACGGGCTGGTGCTGGCGGACGTGCTGGGCGACGACCCCCGGATCGGGCACGTCGTCCGGGCCGGCCTCCCGTTCGTCACCTTCGGACGGACCGGCCCGGGGCAGCCCCAGCACTGGGTCGACATCGCCAACGACACGGCGATGGCCGTGGTGGTACGGCACCTGGCGGCGCTCGGCCACCGCCGGATCGGGTACGTCGGCCGCGCCGAGGACCTGCCGTGGATGGCCGCCCGGCGGGCGGGCTTCCTCGCCGAGGCGGCCCGGCTGGGCCTGTCCGCGGTGACGGCGGCGCGGCCGGACGTCGCGGCCGTGCGGGAACTGCTGCGCGGGCCCGAGCGGCCGACCGCCTTCGCGGCGGGCAGCGACCTGCTGGCGCTGGACGTCTACGAGGCGGTCCGGGCGGAGGGATTGGCGGTCGGACCGGCGGGGGTGGCGATCACCGGCTTCCACGACACGCCGCTCTGCCGCCACCTGCACCCGGCGCTGACCTCGGTGCGGCTCCCGCTGCGGACGATCGCCGCCGCCCTGGTGGAGCGGCTGCTCGGCCAGGTGCGCGGGGAGGCGCCGCCGGCGGGCGGGCTGGAGCTGGCCGCCGAGCTGGTGGTGCGGGCGAGTTCCCGGACGGGTCCGTAGGGCCTCTGTCAGGCTTGGTGGCCCTGCTCCCCGGTCGGCGCGACGATCAGCTCGCCGACCAACTGGGCTGCCGCCGCCCGGTGTTCGGCCGCCAGCGCGTCGTCGGTGACCAGCACGTCCAGTTGCTCCAGTGCGGCGAAGGAGGCCAGGCCGACCGCGTTCCACTTGGTGTGGTCGGCCACCACGACGACCCGGCGGGCGGACTGGAGGAAGGTCCGGTTGGTCTCCGCCTCGGCCAGGTTCGGGGTGGTCAGCCCGGTCTCGGCCGAGAGGCCGTGGCAGCCCATGACCAGCACGTTGACGTGCAGCGAGCGGATCGCCTGGTCGGCGACCGGCCCGACCAGCGCGTCGGAGGGCGTGCGGACGCCGCCGGTGCGGATCACCGTCGCGGTGGCGGGGGTGCCGTCCTCGTCGGGTTCCTCCAGCAGCTCCGCGATCCGCAGCGAGTTGGTGACCACGGTGAGGCCCTCGACGGCGCGCAGCTGCCGGGCGACCGCGAAGGTGGTCGTCCCGGCGGCCAGCCCGACCGCCGAGCCGGGCGGCACCAGGGCGGCGGCGGCCCGGGCGATGGCCTCCTTGGCGGGCAGCTGCCAGTTGGCCTTGGTCTCGAACCCGGGCTCGCCGCTGGCCGCCGCCTCCGTCCGCACCGCCCCGCCGTGCACCTTGTGCACCAGCCCGCGGCGGGCCAGCGCGTCCAGGTCGCGGCGGATGGTCATGTCGGACACCCCGAGGTCCCGGACCAGTTCGGTCACCCGGACGCCGCCGCGCGCGCGGACCCGCTCCAGGATCAGCACGCGGCGCTGTCCGGCGAGCGGTTGGGCGCTGTCAGCCATCGGGGGGCTCCTCGGGTCGGTGTGGTCCGCTTGACCGTTCGGCCATTCGTGCAGCCGGCCGTTCGACTGGCCGTCCGGCGGGCCACGGTCACCGCCATCATGGCAGGCGCGGACCCCTTCCGGACAGCCAGGCCTGATGGATAATGTTGGATATTGTTGTTTCGTGTCGGATAGAGGGAAGAAGGCCATGGCCGGGACCCTGACCCAGCCCACCGCCAAGACCGTGACCACACTCGCGGACGGGCGACAGCTGATCTACTACGACAGCGGCGAGGCCGTCCCCCGGGACGCCGTCGACCTGCGCCCGCTCGACCCGCCCGCCCACGGCTCCGAGGTCCGGCTCGACCCGGCCACCGGAGCCTGGGTCACCGTCGCCGCGCACCGCCAGGCCCGCACCTACCAGCCCCCCGCCGAAGAGTGCCCGCTCTGCCCCTCCCGGGACGGCCGGTACAGCGAGATCCCCGCCGACGACTACCAGGTGGCCGTCTTCGAGAACCGCTTCCCCTCGCTGGCCGGCCCCGCGGCGGCGCTGGAAGTTGCCGACGGACTGCGGGTCAGCGGCCCCGGCGCCGGGCGCTGCGAGGTGGTCTGCTTCACCGCCGACCACGACGCCTCCTTCGCCGACCTCGACGAACGGCGGGCCCGCCTCGTCCTCGACGCCTGGACCGACCGCACCGCCGAACTCGCCGCCCTCCCCGGCGTCCGGCAGGTCTACTGCTTCGAGAACCGGGGCGCCGAGATCGGCGTCACCCTCGCCCACCCGCACGGCCAGATCTACGCCTTCCCCTTCACCACCCCGCGCACCGCCCGGATGGCCGCGCGCGCGGCCGAACACCGCGCCGCCACCGGCCGCAGCCTCTTCGACGACCTGCTCGCCGCCGAACGCGCCGACGGCGCCCGGGTCGTGCTCGCCGGAGAGCACTGGACGGCCTTCGTCCCCTTCGCCGCCCGCTGGCCGTACGAGGTGCACCTCTACCCGCACCGCCGGGTCGCCGACCTGACCGGCCTGGACGAGCCGCAGCGCGCCGAATTCCCGCGCCTCTACCTGGAGTTGCTGCGCCGCTTCGACCGCCTCTTCGGCGCCGCCCGCACCCCGTACATCTCCGCCTGGCACCAGGCGCCCGCCGGCCAGGAGGACGAACTCGCGCTCCACCTGGAGCTGTTCACCATCCGGCGCGCCGCCGACAAGCTCAAGTTCCTGGCCGGGGTGGAATCCGGCATGGACGCCTTCGTCAACGACATCACTCCCGAGGACGCGGCCCGCCGGCTGCGGGAGGTAGCCCCGTGAACACGCCCGTGAACGCCACTGCGAACACCCCCGCAGACACCTTCGAGGAGCTCCACGGCCACGCCCCCGAGGGGGAGTGGGCCGCCCCCGGCCGGGTCAACCTGATCGGCGAACACACCGACTACAACCTCGGGTTCGTGCTGCCGATCGCCCTCCCGCAGGCCGTCCGCGCCCAGGCCCGGCGCCGCGACGACGGCCGGCTGCGGCTCTGGTCCGCCCAGGGCGACGGAGTGGTCGCCGACCTGGCCGTCGCGGACCTGGCCCCGGGCTCGGTGCCCGGCTGGGCGGCCTTTCCGGCCGCCGTGGTGTGGGCGCTGCGCGAGGCCGGGCACCCCGTCGGCGGCGCCGAGTTCCGGCTGGAGAGCGACGTGCCCGGTGGAGCCGGGCTGTCCTCCTCGGCCGCCCTGGAATGCGTCGTCGCGATCGCGTACAACGACCTGTACGGGCTGGGGCTGTCCGCCCCCGAACTCGCCCTGATCGCACAGCGGGCCGAGAACGACTTCGTCGGCGTCCCCTGCGGGATCATGGACCAGATGGCCTCGATGTGCTGCCGCCCAGGCGCCGCCCTGCACCTCGACAGCCGGGACCTGACGACGCGACAGGTCCCGCTGGACCTCGCCGGCGCCGGCCTCGCCCTGCTGGTCCTCGACACCCGGGTCAAGCACGACCTCGGCGACGGCGCCTACGCCGCCCTGCGGGCCGGCTGCGAGCGGGCGGCCGCGCTGCTCGGACTGCCCGCGCTGCGCGAGCTGACGCCCGCCGCCCTGCCGGCCTCCCTGCCCCGACTCCCTGAGGAGCTGCGGCCGTTGGTGCGCCACGTGGTCACCGAGAACGAGCGCGTCGCGGCCGCCGTCGCCCACCTGGATGCCGGTCGGCCCGCCGCGCTCGGCCCGATCCTCACCGCCGGCCACGCCTCGCTGCGCGACGACTACCGGGTCTCCTGCCCCGAGACCGACCTCGCCGTCGAGGCCGCCCTCGCCGCCGGCGCCCACGGCGCGCGGATGACCGGCGGCGGCTTCGGCGGCTCGGTGATCGCCCTCGTCGACGCACTGGCCGCCGACGCCGTCGCCGCCGCCGTCACCACCGCGTTCCGCGCGGCCGGCTACGCCGCCCCGCGCACCCTCACCGCCGTCCCGGCCGAGGGGGCCCGCCGCACGGGCTGACCGGGCCCGTCGGGGTCGGCGCGGGTCACGGCTTCCCGGGAGCACGCCTTCCCGGGGTCACGCCTTGTGGTCCGCCGGGCGCTCCGGAGAAGCCTCCGCGAGCGCCCGGGTGACGGCCTCCACCCCGGCGCGCAGCCCGTACACCGGCGTGCCCGGCTGCTGCCGCCAGGACTCGTCGATCCCGCCCGCGTCCACCGTGTCGAAGCCCAGCTCGTCGATCAGCGCCCGCACCACGCGCTTGGCCGCCTCGTCGTCCGCCGCCACCGGCACGGCGATCCGCTCGGGATCGCCCTCCGGCCGCGGCCGCTCCAGCAGGTCCTGCGCGTAGGTGCCGTTGAACGCCTTCACCACGGGGTGGCCGAGGTGCCGCTCCGTCCACCGGCTCTCGGTCAGGCCGTCGTCCTCGATCTCGTCGATCCGGCCGTCGCGCTGCTGCGGGTAGTAGTTGCCGGTGTCGATCACCGCCGCGCCCGCGGCCGCGCCGTCCAGCAACCCGGCCGGCAGGTCCGGCACGTTCTTCAGCGGCACCGTCACCACCACGACCTGTGCCCCGCGCGCCGCCTCGGTGGCCGGTACGGCCGTCGCGCCCGTCTCCTCGGCCAGGGCGGCCAGCGACTGCGGACCGCGCGAGTTGGCCACCGAGACGTCGTGCCCGAGCGCCGTCAGCCGTCGGGTCAGGTTGCCGCCGATGTTGCCCGCACCGATGATGCCGATCTTCATGTCAGACCCCTGTTCGCGAGTGTCACACGCTTGTCGTCCTGCCCCAACCACCCGGTGGCGCCGTCGATTCCCGGTGCAGGGTGGTTCTTCCGGACCCAGGGTCGGGCCGGGCCTGGCCCCGGCTCCACGGCCGTCGGGAGAGTGGGTGCCATGACCGACAACGCCCCGTCCGACAACGCCATGACCCGGGATCCCGTCGACCCCCGGGAATTCGCCGACCGCACCGTCCTGATCACCGGCGGCACCAGCGGCATGGGCCTCGCCACCGCCCGCCGCCTCCTCGCCGCGGGCGCCCAGGTGGTCATCACCGGCCGTGACGACGCCCGGCTCGCCCGCGCCGCCGAACGGCTCGACGGCGGCGACCGGCTGCTCGCCGTCCGCGCCGACGTCGCCGTCCCGGCCGACCTCGCCCGGCTCGTCGCCACCGTCCGGGAGCGCCACGGCACGCTCGACGGCGTCTTCGCCAACGCGGGCGTCGGCGTCTTCCAGCCCGCCGCCGACGTCACCGAGGGCGACTTCGACCACACCGTCGACGTCAACTTCAAGGGCGTGTTCTTCACCGTTCAGCACGCCCTGCCCCTCCTGGAGGCGGCCGGCGGCGGCTCCGTCGTGCTCAACGCCTCCTGGACCCCGCACCGCGGCCTGCCCGACGCCCCCGTCTACGCCGCGACCAAGGCGGCCGTCCTCAGCCTGGCCCGCACCCTCGGCAGCGGCCTCGCCGCGCGCGGCATCCGGGTCAACTCCGTCAGCCCCGGCTACATCGCCACCGAGATGTTCCACGCGGTCATCCCCGACCCGGCCGCCCACGAGCCGATCCGCGCCCGCATCCCGCTCGGCCGCCTGGGCCGGGCCGAGGACGTCGCCGAAACCGTCGCCTTCCTGCTCTCCGACCGGTCCTCCTACATCACGTCCCAGGACATCGTCGTCGACGGCGGCCTGGTGCCCGCCGTCCAGGCCGTCGCGGGCTGACGTCCGGCTTGATCCCCGGCTGGTCCCCGGCCGCGTGCGGTGCCGGGGGGGGGTGGGTCTTGGAGGGGAAAGGACCACCCCCCCCCCCCCGGTGGGAAACAACCCCCCCGACCCCAACCAACCCCCCCACGAAGGCGCCCCCCCCCCCCCCCCCCCCCCTCCGCCCCC
>NZ_JBHVWW010000038.1:0-51319 GCF_042882025.1 Kitasatospora sp. NPDC058243 | reverse complement strand
TTTTCGGCGCCCGTTTGTGGGGCGAGTGGGGGCGTTCGTGGTGTGTGCCTTGTATTTTTTCTCTGTTTGTTGGGGGGGAGGGGTCGTTTTTCCCGACACCACCCCCCCCCCCCGCCGCCCGCCTCTGGGTGAGAATCATCCCTATGAACCCGACCAGTGCCCTGAGCGAGTTCCTCCGCACCCGCCGCGCCCAGCTGCGGCCCGAGGACGTCGACCTGCCCGACTACGGCGGCCGCCGCCGGGTCGCCGGGCTCCGCCGCGAGGAGCTCGCCCACCTCGCCGGGGTCAGCGTCGACTACTACACCCGCCTCGAACAGGGCCGTGTCGGCAACCCCTCCGAAGCCGTCCTCGACGCCGTCGCCCGCGCCCTGCAACTCGCCCCCGACGAGTCCGGCCACCTCCACCGCCTCGCCCGCCCCACCCGCCGTGCGCCCCGCCGCCGCACCGCCCCGCAGCAGCCCCGCCCCTCCCTGCTGCGCCTGCTCGACCAGCTCGACCACGTCCCGGCCCTGGTGATGGGCCACCGGATGGACGTCCTGGCCTGGAACCGCGCGGCCGTCGCGCTGTTCGGCGACTACGGCGCCCTGCCGGTCGAGGACCGCAACATCGCCCGCTGCACCTTCCTCGACCCCGCCTCGCGCGAGCTCTACGGCGACTGGACGGCCTGCGCCCGCGAGAACGTCGCCTTCCTCCACCTGGAGGCGGGCCGCCGCCCCCACGACCCCCTCCTCGCCGAACTCGTCGGCCAACTCTGCGTCCACAGCGAGGAGTTCCGCCACCTCTGGGCCGAACACCCGGTCGCCGACAAGACCTCCGGCCGCAAGCTCTTCCACCACCCCATCGCCGGCCCCCTCGACCTCGCCTACGACACCCTCCGCCCCGCCGACGACCCCGACCAGGCCCTCGTCACCTACACCGCCGACCCGCACACCCCGTCGGACGACGCGCTGCGCCTCCTGCTCTCCTGGTCGGCGAGCCGCTGAGCGGCCTGCTCCGACGGCCGCCTGCCTGAAGGGCGCGAGAAACAAGACCGGCCGTAGGCCCTCGCGGGGGTCGAGGGCCTACGACCGGGGTTCAGGGGAGGGGTGTCAGTCGAGGTCGTCGCCGAAGTCGGGGCGGACGCCCTTGGCGAACTGGATCTCGTCGTTGCTGGTGCCGGCCGCGACCATCGGCCAGACCATGGCGTCCTGGTGGACGATGAAGTCGATGACGACCGGGCGGTCGTTGATCTCCATGGCCTGCTTGATGACGGCGTCCAGGTCCTCGGGGCGCTCGCAGCGCAGGCCGACGCAGCCCATCGCCTCGGACAGCAGGACGAAGTCGGGGATCCGGGTGCCCTGGGCCGGCGGCGCGATGCCGTCGTGGTCGGGGCCGGAGTGCAGCACGGTGTTGGAGTAGCGCTGGTTGTAGAACAGCGTCTGCCACTGGCGGACCATGCCGAGCGAGCCGTTGTTGATGACCGCGACCTTGATCGGGATGTCGTTCAGGGCGCAGGTGGCCAGTTCCTGGTTGGTCATCTGGAAGCAGCCGTCGCCGTCGATGGCCCAGACCGCGGTGTCCGGCCGGCCGGCCTTGGCGCCCATCGCGGCGGGGACGGCGTAGCCCATGGTGCCCGCGCCGCCCGAGTTGAGCCAGGTGCCCGGCTTCTCGAAGCGGATGAACTGCGAGCTCCACATCTGGTGCTGGCCGACGCCCGCGGCGTAGATCGCGTCGGGGCCGACCAGCCGGCCGATCCGCTCGATGACCTGCTGCGGGGAGAGGCGGCCGCCCGGGGCGGGCTCGTAGCCGAGCGGGTAGGTCTTCTTCCACTCGTCGAGCTTCTCCCACCACTGCGAGTAGTCGCCCTTGTGGCCGGCGTCGAACTCGGCCTGGACGGCGACGATCAGATCGGCCAGCACCTCGCGGGCGTCGCCGACGATCGGCACGTCGGCGGGGCGGTTCTTGCCGATCTCGGCGGGGTCGATGTCCGCGTGGACGACCTTGGCGTGCGGGGCGAAGCTGTCCAGTTTGCCGGTGACGCGGTCGTCGAAGCGGGCGCCGAGGGTGAACAGCAGGTCGGCCTTCTGCAGCGCGGTGACGGCCGGGACGGAGCCGTGCATGCCGGGCATGCCCAGGTGCTGCGGGTGGCTGTCGGGGAAGGCGCCGAGCGCCATCAGGGTGGTGACCACGGGGGCGCCGGTCAGTTCGGCGAGGATCCGCAGCTCGGTGGTGGCCTGTGCCTTGATCACGCCGCCGCCGACGTACAGCACCGGGCGCTTGGCGCCCACCAGCATCTTCGCGGCCTCGCGGATCTGCTTGGCGTGCGGCTTGGTGACCGGGCGGTAGCCGGGCAGCGAGGGCTCGACCTGCCGATGCCTTGTCAGGCCCTGGAGGGCGTCCTTGGTGATGTCGACGAGGACGGGGCCGGGGCGGCCGGTGGCGGCGATGTGGAACGCCTCGGCGATCACCCGGGGGATCTCGTCGGGGTCGGTGACCAGGTAGTTGTGCTTGGTGATCGGCATGGTGATGCCGCAGATGTCCGCCTCCTGGAAGGCGTCCCTTCCGATCAGGGTCGAGGGGACCTGGCCGGTGATCGCGACGATCGGCACCGAGTCCATGTAGGCGTCGGCGATCGGGGTCACCAGGTTGGTCGCGCCCGGGCCGGAGGTGGCCATGCAGACCCCGACCCGGCCGGTGGCCTGGGCGTATCCGGTGGCGGCGTGGCCGGCGCCCTGCTCGTGGCGGACCAGGATGTGGCGCACCTTGGCCGAGTCCATCAGCGGGTCGTACGCGGGAAGGATGGCCCCGCCCGGGATGCCGAAGACGGTGTCCACTCCGACCTCTTCGAGTGCACGGATCAATGCCTGGGCGCCGGTCGTCCCGGACTCCGCGGGCGTGGTCCGTGCGTCGGGGGTGACCGGCGCGGGGGTCGATTCGGTGGTCTCGGCGCTGTGGGTGGTCACGGGGGACTCGCTCAACTGGGTCATCTGGCAATCTCTCGGTTTCGTCGACGTGGTGGTCCCGCGGGGAGTGCGGGGTGGTGTCCGTGGCCGGGGCCGCTGCGGTGCGCGGCGCCGTTGGGCGGCCAGGGACGTGTCGGGGAAACCGGGGCAGCAGGGTCTGTCTCCGCGCCGGTCGTCGGTCGTCGCGTGCTGAGGGGTGTTTCAGCGCTCGGTGCGACGCCGCACCGTCAGGAAGCGGTGACCGGAAGGGAGTTGACCGGCCCGCAGGAGGTGTCTCGCGCCTCAGCCTTTGTTCGTGGGCGAGTGGCGGGTGAAGAGCAGGAAGATCAGGGCGATGGCGGCGATGGCCGCGCCCAGGCCGTACACGGTCGCGGCGCCGGCGCCGAGGGTGGAGCCGCCGATGATGGTGCCGAGGCCGATGCCGAGGTAGATGGAGGAGGAGTTGAGGGAGACCACCAGCGGGGCCTCCTGGGGGGCGACCTCGATCAGGCGGTGCTGCTGCGGGGGTGTCTGGCACCAACTGCTGGCGCCCCAGAGGAGGACCAGCAGGCCGACGACGGGCTTGAGGTCGGAGTCGGAGGCGGCGAGCCAGGCGAGGGCCCCGAGGGCGACGACCATGGCGGTGTAGCCGATGATCAGGACCTTGGTGGAGCCCCAGCGGTCGGTGGTGTAGCCCGCGGCGAGGTTCCCGATGACGGCGCCGAGGCCGTACAGGAAGAGCATCCACAGGATGGAACTCTCGGGCACCTTGACGGCTTCCAGCATGGGCACGCTGTAGGCGTACGCGGTGTAGCTGGCGCCCATGCCGAGGATGGTGAGCGGCAGGACGGCGAGGACGGCCGGTCGGCGCAGGACGGCGAGGCGGGTGCGTAGCGGCACCCGGACGTTGCCGGGGAGCCACGGCATGATCAGGCGCAGTATCACGGCGACGAGCAGGCAGAGTCCGGCGACGAGGCCGAGGGCGGTGCGCCAGCCCAGCCAGTGGCTGGCGGCGTTGCCGAGCGGCACGCCGAGTGCGGTGGCGATGGTGAGGCCGCCGATGACCACGGCGAGGGCGCGGGCCCGCAGTTCGGGGCGGACGAGGGAGGCGCTGACGGCTCCGGCGTTGGGGGTGTAGGCGGCGGCGCCGGCGGCGGCGATGATGCGGCTGATGATCAGCACGGCCATGTTGGGGGCCAGTGCCGAGCCGAGGTTGGCGATGCCGAGCGTGAACAGTGCGGTGATCAGCAGGGTTCGGCGGGGAAGCCGGGCGAGGAGGGTGGCCAGGACGGGGGAGAGGACGGCGTAGGCGGCGGCGAAGACGGTGATCGACTGGCCGGCCGTGGCCGAGGAGACGTGCAGGTCCTTGGCCATGGAGGGGAGGAAGCCGGCCACGACGAAGGCGTCCGTGCCGACGGCGAATGTGCCTAAGGCGAGGACGAGGGTGGAGGACAGGCCGCCCTGGGGTGGTGAGCCGGGTTCGGCCGGAGCTTTCCGGTCGGCCGGAATCGAGACACTGGACATCCAGATTCTCCTTGCGGGTCGGTGCGTGTGCTGTGGTGTCGCTGCGCGGTGAGGCGGTCGGACCGTCGGGCGTGCGGTCAGCCGGTCATGCGGGCGTAGTGGCGTCGGGTGCGGTCGGCGGCCCCGCCCGGCGCGGCGGCCATGAGGTCGGCCACCGTCTGCCCGGCGAGTTCGCGGCGCCAGGCCAGTTCGGCCTTGCGCATCGCGGTGGCGATCCCGCACGGCTGTCGGAACTCCCGTGCGATGGCGCCACCGCCGTCCGCACGCTGGCGGATCTCGGTGCAGCGGAACACGTCGTCGGGGCCCTCGATGGCGGCGACCACGTCCATCAGAGTGATCTTCTCCGGCCGTCGGCCCAGCCGGAAGCCGCCCTTGGAACCCGGTGTCGAGCTCAGGATGCCGGCCCGGACCAGCGCCTGTAGGCGCTTGGTCAGGTAGGCCGGCGGCAGGTCGAACCAGGCCGCCAGCCGTGCCGTCGGAACCGGTTGGTCACTGTCGAGCCATGCCAGGGTGAGGCAGCAGTGCAGGCCCCACTCGACTCCTTCACCCATTCGCATAACCAGGACAATACACGTCCAGGTTCTGTGCCGCAGGCCGGACGGGCCGGAGGCCCGGAATATGTCAAGTCGCAGCCCGACGAGGGCGTTGCGGCCCTGCCGGACCTCCGGTACAACAGTTGGCAGGCGTCCGGTCAGGCCTGCGAATCGGGCCTGAGGACCACCCGTCTGCCGTGCAGCTCGCCGCGTTCCATTCGGCCGTGGACCTCGGCGGCGGCGCTCAGCGGAAGGGTCTCGACCGCCAGGGGGCGCAGCCGTCCGGCCGCGAGCAGGCGGTTGATGGCGACGGCGGCCTCGGCCAGTTCGGTGCTGGTCGCATGCGAGATCACGAAGCCGGCGATCGAGCAGTCCTTCATGTAGAGCGGCCCGACCGGGAGGATCGGCCGCGAGCGGGCGCCGGCCAGCAGGACGATCCGTCCGCGCGGGGCGAGCAGGTCGACGGCGGTGGCCAGGTCGTTCTCCCCGGACGTGTCGAGGTGGAGGTCGACGCCGCCGGGGCAGGCCTGGGCGAGCCGTTCGGCGAGGTCCGGATCGCGGTAGTCCAGGGCCTCGGCCGCACCCAGGGCGAGGCACTGTTCCAGGTCGCGGGCGGAGGCGGTGGCGACGACCCGGGCCCCGGCGTCGACGGCGAGGGTGACCAGCGCGGAGCCGACGTTCCCGGCCGCGCCGGCCACCAGGACGGTCTCACCGGCCCGCAGGCGGCCGTGCGTGAACAGGCCGAGGTAGGCGGTCGCGGCCGGATGGACGACGGCGACGGCCTCCTCGGGGAGGACGCCCTCAGGGAGGTGGTAGAGGCGGTCGGCGGGGACGACGACCTGCTCGGAGGCGGCGCCCTGGCGCCCGCCGTGGCCGAGGCTGTTGGTCCACACCCGGTCGCCGACGGCGAAGCCGGGGGCGGCCGGCCCGGCCGCGGCCACGGTGCCGACCAGGTCGCGGCCGATCACGAACGGGAACTCGACCGGGGTGCGGAAGAGGCCGGAGCGGACGAAGGTGTCCACCGGGTTGACGGTGGTGGCCGTGACGTCGACCAGGATGTCGGTCGGCCCGGGACGGAGGGAGGGAAGTTCGCCGTAGCGGATGTTCTCGGGCGGCCCGAGGGCCTCGATGAAGGCTGCTCGCATGCTCGGAGAGTCTTCCACCGGTCGGCGCCGGGGTGCCGCACGGAAGTCGTTTGTTCGTCAACTCGCGCGCGGTCGGCCCGCCCCTGATGGCCCCGGCACACCCCGCCGGGCGGCTCCGGGGGCGATCTCGCCTGCCCGCGCGCTCCGTCCGGTGGTCCGGCCATAGGCCGCGCGTGCAGCCGTGTGTCCGGTGCACCTGGGCCCGGCCCGAGCCCTCTGCATACCGTCGACCCATCTGAAGATGCGTCTGCCATGTAGAGGTTGGGGATCTCGATGAGCGACTTCGCCCTGCACATCAGGGACACGCGAACGCCCGGGCGCAAGCCGGGCGTCGGCAGTTCCCACGACATCGTCCTCTCGGAGCTGTGCCCGGCGCTGTTCGCGTCGCTGCCCCGGGCGGACCAGCGCCGCAAGGGCGTGGAGTACCTGCGCGGACTGCTGGGCGCGGAGGGCCGCAAGTCGGTGCGCAACATCGCGCGGCTGATCGGCGGGCAGGCCACGGAACAGAACCTGCACCACTTCATCAGCAGCTCCACCTGGGAGTGGGACCCGGTGCGCGCCGCGCTGGCGCACTACGTGACGTCCGTCGCGCCGCCGCAGGCCTGGGTGGTGCAGCAGACGGTCATCCCGAAGGCCGGGGAGCACTCGGTGGGCGTGGATCGCCGGTTCATCTCCTCGCTCGGCCAGGTGCTCAACGCGCAGCAGGCGGTGGGCGTCTGGGCGGCGTCCGAGGAGGTGAGCATGCCGGTGAACTGGCGGCTGCACCTGTCCCGGGCGTGGCTGGACGACGTGCCGCGGCGCAGCCAGGCGTCCATCCCGGCGAGTGTGGACACCCGGACGCTGGGCGACTGCTCGGTCGAGGCGGTGCTGGAGCTGACCTCGGACTGGCGGCTGCCCACGCTGCCGGTGGTGATGGACGTCCGGGAGCTGGACGGGATGAAGGCGCTGCGGCGGCTGCGCGCGGCGGGGGTGCCGTTCCTCGTGCGGATCAACAGCACGCTGCCGCTCCGCCCGGCCGAGGGGGCCGGGCACGGCGCGGAGGCGATGCCGGCCCACCGGATCATCGGGGCGTGCCGGGACCGCAGGCGGATGGTGACCTGGACCGACCACGGCCAGGACGCCGGGCTGTGCACCGCGCTGGTCGGTGCCGTCCGGGTGCGGACGGTGACCGGGGCGGCCCGCCCCCTGGGAGTGAACCGCAGGCCGGACGGCCCGGACCGCGACCTGCTGCTGCTCGGCGCGGGCAGCTCCGGCCGGCGCTGGCCGCAGGAGCTGTGGCTGGCCGACATCCCGGACGCCACGCCGGCCCAGCTGTTCCGGCTGAGCCTGCGGATCGGCCGGGTCGAGCGGGACTTCGACGAGATCGCGGACCGCACCGGCATCCGCGACTACACCGGCCGCTCCTTCAACGGCTGGCACCGCCATGTCACCCTCGCCTCGGCCGCACACGCGGTCGTGGCCCTCTCCCACACCGGCGGCCGCTCGCTCCGCCGCGTGAGCTAGGGTCCGTCGTCGAACTCGCGCCCGCGCCCTAGGTTCCTTGGCCGACTCCCGCCGACGGGCCGTCCTTGATGAGGAGGTCGCGGACGCGCGAGAGCCGTAGGGCGAGCTGGACTTCGAGCGCTTGGCCGGGGTCCTGCCAGTCGGGGCCGAGCAGTTCCGCGATGCGTTCCAGGCGGCGGGCGACGGTGTTCGGGTGGACGTGCAGCTTCTGGGCGGCCCGGGTGGGGCTGGCTCCGGTCTCGAAGTAGGCGTCCAGGGTGCGGCCGAGGTCGGTGAACCGCTGCCGGTCGTACTCGAGCACCGGACCGATGACCGAGTCGACGAAGGAGCGGACGTCCCGGTTGTCGGCGAGCAGGACACCGAGGAAGCCCAGCTCGCGGGGGGAGGCCGAGCGGCCGGTGGTGTCGAGGGCGATCATCGCCTCCAGGCAGCGCAGCGCCTCCTGGTGGCAGTGGAAGACCGAGGCGGCGTCCGCGACCGGCCCGGCCGCCGCCACCGTGACCGGTTCGCTGAGCAGCGGGGCGAGTTCGTTCAGGACGGCCCGGGCCGTCGCGCCGGCGTCGGTGCCGGGCAGCAGCAGCACGGCGTTGCCGCCGTGCCCGACCCGCAGCCCGTTCAGTCGCTGGGCCAGGCCCGTGGCCAGGGCGCAGGCCCGGCCGACCGCTCGGGCCTCGGGGCGGACGACCACCACCACGTGCGGCGTGGCCAGGTTGATGCCGAGCCGGCGGGCGCGCTCCTCCAACTGCTGCGGCGGGCGCTGGGCGCTGGTGAGCAGGTCCTCCAGCAGCTCGCCGTGGGCGCGGCCCTGCGCGACGGTGGTGTCGCCGGTGCGCAGCAGCTGCACCGCCACCGCCTGGGCGGCCAGGTGCAGCAGTTCGTCGATGCCGGCCGCGGGGAGGTCCTCGGGGCGGAACACCAGGGTGCCGAGTATCTCGCCTCCGGCGGTGACCGGGGCCGCCCAGAGGCCGTCCGCGGTGTGGACCGGGCGTTTGGCGGCGTGCACATCCGCGGCGGCGGGGCCGGTCTCGGGCATCCGGCCGGTGGTGGTCAGGACGGTGCCGTCCGCTGCGTGGATCCGCAGCGCGCCACCCAGGTTCCGGCTCACGGCTTCGGCGAGGCCGTGCAGTTCGCAGTCGGTCAGCGCCCGTTCGATCAGCTCGTGATGGATGCGCCGGTGCTCGCTGAGCTCCCGCAGCGACTCGGTGGTGCGTCCGTGCTCCTCGCGCAGGGTCTGCACGGTGGCCTTGGCGTCGTCGAGGACGAGGGTGCGCTGGACGGCCAGGCCGGCGAGCTCGCCGAGCAGGTTCGCGGTGGAGATCTCCTCCGGGGTGTAGTGCCGCACATTGCGGTCGGCGACGTAGAGCGCGCCGAAGGGGTGCGGGCCGTAGCTCAGCGGGACGGCCATGATCGCGCGCAGCCCCTCGGTCCGGACCACCTCGTCGATGTCGGTGCTGTGCTGGATCCGGTTGTCGTCGAGGTAGTCCGGGGTCCAGACCGGCGCGAGGTTGGCGACGGCGGCGTGGCCGAGTCCGGAGCCGCCGGTCAGCTGGAGGCCGACGTTGAGGGTGGAGGTGTGGCCGTCCGACGCCCGGATGTAGGACAGGCCGTCCTCCGGTCCGGGGAAGCTGACGTACGCCATGTCCGCGCCGAGGAGCAGACGCGAGCGCCGGGTGACGGCCTTGAGCACCCCGTCGAGGGTGTCGGGGACGAGGAGGTCCCGGGCGGTGTCGAGCAGCGCGGACAGGCCCGCTTCGCGTTGCTGGCGCCCGCGGCGCTGGGCGCAGATGTCCAGTCCGAGCCGGACGGCCCGCTCGAGTGCGGCCGTCTCGGCCTCGGGGGCGCCGCCGCAGGCGGCTTCGGCGAGCAGTGACTCGATGCGCGCCGGTGGTGCCTCCGCCACCAGCAAGGTCAGTACGGTCAGCGCGTCAGGCCGCTTCCGGACCCCCTGTTGGGCCATCTCTTATCCCCCACCCGTACATACCAGCCGTTTTGCCTGGCACATGCCAGGTGCTACAACGTGTTTATCATGTCACTTTGGGTGGGGCTCGGATGATTCCACGGTGTGGACGGTGGAGAGGGCACCGCCGAGTGGCCCCCGATGTGTTGCCGGGTCACCTTCCCGCCGCCCGTGCCGGTTGAGGAGGATGAAGTGGTGGCCACCAGGGAGGTGGTCCGGGCGACAACGCCCAGCTGGCGCGGTGGGAGCACAGGCGGACGGCATGAACGCGCTACAGGACTACCGCCGTTCGCTGGAACGAAGCAGGGCCGCGCTGGAGCACGCGCACCGGCCCGCGACCTTCCGGCTCTGCGGCCGCGAATGGGACCTGCTGCCAGGGATTTTCGCCCCGGTCTACTCGCCCACCACCGAGATCTCCATGCGCCTGCTCGGCCTGGACGACCCGCGGGCCGCCGGGCGCTCCGGCTCGCTGCTGGAGATCGGCTGCGGCACCGGCGTCATCGCGGTGGCCGCGGCACTGGCCGGGCATGCCCGGGTGGTGGCCGGCGACATCAACGAGGCCGCCGTCCGCAACACCGAGATGAACGCCCACCGGCACGGCGTCGCCGACCGCGTCCACAGCGTGCACAGCGACCTGTTCGCCGCGCTCGCGCCCGAGGAGCGCTTCGACACCGTCTTCTGGCACTCCAACTACGTGCTCGCGCCGGAGGACTACCGCTACCGGACGATGCACGAGCGCGGCTACGTCGACCCGGGCTACGCCGCCCACCGCCGCTTCCTCGTCGAGGCTCCGGGCCGGCTGGCTCCGGGCGGCTCGGTGCTGCTGCACTTCAGCGAGCGCGGCGACCTGACGGCGCTGCGCCGGATCGCCGAGGAATGCGGGCGCACCCTGCGGGTGGTGCGCGGCGGCGTCTTCCCGGAGGGTGAGCAGGAGGTCGAGCACATGTTGATCGAGGTGGCCGTGGCGCGTGGCCGGGCCGCCCGCGAGACGGCACCCGGTACCGGCTTCTGACGTCCGGGTCCGGCGACCCGACCTGCCACGCCGACTTCGGCATGTGCCACGAGGCGCCGGCGCACGGTGGTCCGCCCACCCCCGGGGTAGGCCTGGGCCACCAGGGTCCGGCCGTGCCGTACGGCGTCCGGGCGGGTCGCGCGCCCGAGCCGTTCCATGGCCGGATCTCGCCGGTCCGCCACCTCGGGACGGACCTCTTCGAGGGTCCGCCGTCACCGTTCTTCGTCGTCCCCGGGCGACATCTGACGGAGTGTGCCGCCACCTGATGGAGTATCCGCCACCTGACGAAGTGCGGGGGCGGGCGTTGGCGACACCTGGTGGCACGCCACAAGATCTGGAAGAGCCTCAGCCGTTCGGTGGCCGGCGGACCGCTGCCGGACCGGGACCCGGGCCGCGGGCCCGCCGGTCCTCCCCGACCCGTGCCATCCACAGCCTCGCCACGACGCCCTTCCGTGCGCGCCGCCGAGCCGGCGCACCTTCGCCCTGGGAGACACCCATGGTCACCGCCCTGTCCGCGCTCCTGTCCCGGCCCGCACTCCACCAGCCCGACTGGGCCGACCACGAGCACCTTCCCGACATCAAGGACCGGCTGGCCGGTCTGCCGCCGCTGGTCGGCCCGGCCGACGTCCGGCGGCTGCGCTCCGTGCTCGCCGAGGTCGCGGCCGGGCGGGCCCAGGTCGTACAGATCGGCGACTGCGCCGAGGACCCGGCGGAGTGCACCGCGGGCGAAGTCGCCCGCAAGACCGGGCTGCTGGACGTCCTGGCCGGCATCGTCACGATGGCCACCCACCGGCCGGTGGTCCGGGTCGGCCGGATGGCCGGCCAGTTCGCCAAGCCCCGCTCCAAACCGACCGAGTTCGTCGGCGGCCTGGAGATCCCGGTCTTCCGCGGCCACCTGGTCAACAGCCCCGAACCCGACCCGGAGCTGCGCCGCCCCGACCCGCGGCGGCTGCTCGACTGCTACTGGGCGGCGGCCGAGGCGATGACCCACCTCGGCTGGCCGGATCCGGACCGCCGCTCGCCGCTCAGCCCGCCGGTGTGGACCAGCCACGAGGCGCTGCTGCTCGACTACGAAGTTCCGATGATCCGTCAGATCAGTTACACCGAAAGCCTCCTGACGTCAACGCACTGGCCGTGGATCGGCGAGCGGACCCGCGACGTGGCCGGCGCCCACGTCGCGATGCTCGCGTCCGTGGCCAACCCGGTCGCGTGCAAGGTGGGCCCCGGCATGGCGCCCGAGGAACTGCTGGAGCTGTGCGCGCGGCTCGACCCGCGCCGCGAGCCCGGACGGCTGACCCTGATCGCCCGGATGGGCGCCGAGGTCGTCGCCGACCGGCTGCCCGCGCTGGTCAGGGCCGTCCGGGAGGCCGGCCACCCGGTCATCTGGCTCACCGACCCGATGCACGGCAACACCGTCACCACGCCCGGTGGGCTGAAGACCCGCTTCGTGGAGACCGTCGTCCGGGAGATCCAGCACTTCCAGTACGCCGTCCGCTCCGAGGGCGGCGTGGCCGGCGGCCTGCACCTGGAGACCACGCCCGATGACGTCACCGAGTGCGCCCACGACGCCTCCGGGATGGCGCACGTCGGCGACAAGTACACCAGCTTCTGCGATCCCCGGCTCAACCCCGGCCAGGCCATCACCGTGGTCTCCGCCTGGGAGGGCTGACCCGCCGCGCCCGGAACGGCGCCACGCACCGCCACACCGAGAGAGCAACCGAGAGAGCAACGGGCCGGCCGCGCGCCGGCCCCGAGGGAGGTCCGGCAGTGACGAACACGATCGCCCTGGTCACCGGGGCAGCAGGCGGCATCGGCGCGGCCGTGGTCCGCGCCCTGGCCGAACAGGGCACCGCGGTGGCCGCGGCGGACCGCGACGAGGAGGGCCTGCGCAAGACCGTGGCCGCCCTCGCCGAGGAGGGCCTGCGGGCCGAGGCCTACCCGGTGGACGTCAGCGACCACCGCGCCGTCGACCTGCTCGTCGACCAGGTGGAGCGCGAACTCGGGCCGGTGGACCAACTGGTCAACGCCGCCGGGGTGCTGCGCCTCGGCGAGGTCCGGGACTTCTCCGTCGAGGACTGGGCGGCCACCTTCGCGGTCAACGTCAACGGCGTCTTCCACGTTTCCCGCGCGGTGGTCGACCGGATGATCCCGCGCGGGCGCGGCGCCATCGTCACCGTCGCCTCCAACGCCGCCCGCACCCCGCGCACCGAGATGGCCGCCTACGCCGCCTCCAAGGCCGCCGCGACGATGTTCACCAAGAGCCTCGGCCTGGAGGTCGCCAGGTACGGCATCCGCTGCAACCTCGTCGCCCCCGGATCCACCGACACCCCGATGCTCACCTCGATGTGGCACGACGAATCCGGCCCGCAGGGCACCCTGCGCGGTCGCGCGGACGCCTTCCGGGTCGGCATCCCGCTCAACAAGCTGGCCAGCCCCGCCGACATCGCCGCCGCCGTGCTCTTCCTGCTCTCCGACGCGGCCGGCCACATCACCCTGCACGACCTCACCGTCGACGGCGGCGCCGGCCTCGGCGCCTGACCGGCTCGCCCAACTCACCACTCCCCCAGGAGAGTCCACCGCATGGCAGGCATTCCGACCATCGAGCCCTATCCGATGCCGACCGCGGGCGAGCTGCCCGACAACACCGTGTCGTGGACCGTCCGCCCGGACCGCGCGGTGCTGCTCGTGCACGACATGCAGCGCTACTTCCTGCGCCCCTTCCCGGCGGACGAGGCACCCGGCCGGGAGCTGCTGCACAACGCCGCCCTGCTGCGCCGCCAGGCCGCCGAGCTCGGCGTGCCGGTCGCCTACACCGCCCAGCCGGGCGGCATGACCACCGAACAGCGCGGGCTGCTGCTGGACTTCTGGGGCCCCGGGATGCGGATGGACCCGGTCGACCGCGAGGTCGTCGAGTCGCTCGCCCCGGCCCCCGGCGACTGGCTGCTCACCAAGTGGCGCTACAGCGCCTTCTTCCGCTCCGACCTGCTCCAGCGGATGCGCGAGGAGGGCCGCGACCAGCTGATCCTGTGCGGCGTGTACGCCCACGTGGGCGTACTGATGACGGCCGTCGACGCCTTCACCAACGACATCCGGCCGTTCCTGGTCGCCGACGCCGTCGCGGACTTCTCCGCCGCCCACCACCGGCTCGCCCTGGAGTACGCCGCCGCGCGCTGCGCGATGCTGATCACCGCCAAGGAGACCTTCGCATGACCGACCGGACGACGGACCGGGCGAGCGAGCCGACGACGGACCGGGCGAGCGAGCCGACGACGGACCGGACGACCGAGGAACTGCTGCGCCGGGTGCTCGCGGAGCGGCCGCCCGCCTTCGCCCTCCTGCACCGGCCCGAGACCACCGGCCCGGGCACGCTGGACGTCCTGTTCGGCGAGGTCGCCACCGCGCACACGCTGGACGGTGTCCCGCTGGGCCCCGAGCCCGGCCGCCCGGGCCCGGACGTCCTGGTCCTGGTCCCGTACCGGCAGATCGCCGAGCGCGGCTTCGAGGCCCAGGACGACGGTGCCCCGCTGCTCGCCATGACGGTGACCGAGCACGCCACCGTCGACCTCGACGAAGCGCTGGCGCTGATCCCGGACCGGCCCACCGAGCTGACCGGCGCCCGCTTCGACCTCGGCGACGAGGAGTACGCCGACATCGTCCGCCGGGTGGTCGCCGAGGAGATCGGGCAGGGCGTCGGCGCCAACTTCGTCGTCCGCCGCACCTTCCTGGCCGAGATCAGCGACTACACCCTGCACGCCGCGCTGGCCTTCTTCCGCCGGCTGACGGAGCGCGAGGCGGGCGCCTACTGGATCTTCGTCGTGCACACCGGGGAGCGGACATTCGTCGGCGCCAGCCCCGAGCGGCACATCAGCCTGGCCGACGGCGTCGCCGTGATGAACCCGATCAGCGGCACCTACCGCTACCCGGCCTCCGGCCCCACCCTGGCCGGCGTGATGGACTTCCTCGCCGACCGCAAGGAGGCCGACGAGCTCTACATGGTGGTCGACGAGGAGCTCAAGATGATGGCCCGGATCTGCGAGGGCGGCGGCCGGGTGGTCGGCCCGTACCTCAAGGAGATGGCCCGGCTCGCGCACACCGAGTACCTCATCGAGGGCCGGACCGACCGCGACCCGCGCGAGATCCTCCGCGAGACGATGTTCGCCCCGACCGTCACCGGCAGCCCGCTGGAGAGCGCCGCCCGGGTCATCCGCCGTTACGAGCCCGCCGGGCGCGGCTACTACAGCGGCGTGGCCGCGCTGATCGGCCGGGACGAGCACGGCGGGCGCACGATGGACTCCGCGATCCTGATCCGCACCGCCGACATCGACACCGCCGGCCGGATCCGGATCGGAGTCGGCGCCACCCTGGTGCGCCACTCCGACCCGGCCTCCGAGGTCGCCGAGACCAGGGCCAAGGCGGCCGGGCTGCTGGCCGCGCTGGAAGCCGGAGGCCCGCGCACCTTCGCCGGCCACCCCCGGGTACTGGCCGCGCTGGAGCGGCGCAACACCGGCATCTCGGACTTCTGGCTGGCCGAGGACGCGGACCGCGGCCGACGGCTCGCCGAATTCGCCGGGCGCCGGGTGCTCGTGATCGACGCCGAGGACACCTTCACCGCCATGATCGGCCACCAACTCCAGTCACTGGGGCTTGAGGTGACGATCCGTCGATTCGACGAGCAGTACGCCTTCGACGGCTTCGACCTGGTCGTGATGGGCCCGGGGCCGGGCGACCCGCGGCAGGCCGACCACCCCAAGATCGCCTGTCTGCGCTCCGCGGTGGCCGAGTTGCTCGCCCGGCGGCGCCCGTTCGTCGCGGTCTGTCTCAGTCACCAGGTGCTGTCCACCCTGCTCGGCCTGCCGCTGCGCCGCCGGGACGTCCCCAACCAGGGCGTCCAACGCGAGATCGACCTGTTCGGCGCTCGCGAGCGGGTGGGCTTCTACAACACCTTCGCCGCCATCAGCCCGCACGACACGGTCGACGTGGACGGCGTCGGCACCGTCGAGGCCGCCCGCGACCGGGAGACCGGCGAGGTGCACGCCCTGCGCGGCCCGCACTTCGCGTCCATGCAGTTCCACGCCGAGTCGGTGCTCACCCAGGACGGCCCCCGGATCGTCGGTGGCCTGATCGCCGAGGTCCTCCGTGCCGGGGCGATCCTTGCCGGGTAGTCTCCGGGAGAGCGCACGGGAGAGAGGCCGACAGGATGGGCGATGACCGCGCCACCGGCGAATGGGGAGCGGAACTGCTCGACGTCGGGGCCTACCTGGCCCGCACCGGCGTCCCTGGCCCGCTGCCCCCCGAGCCCGGGACGCTGCGCCGGCTGCACCGCGCCCACCTGCTGGCCCTCCCGTTCGAGAACCTCGACATCCCGCTCGGCCGCGGCGTCCCGCTCGACCTGGACCGCGTCCAGGCCAAGCTGGTCGCCGGCGGCCGCGGCGGCTACTGCTTCGAACAGAACCTGCTCTTCGCCGCAGTGCTGGAACGCCTGGGCTTCCAGGTCACCAGGCTCGCCGCCCGAGCCCTGCTGAATGCCGGCCGACCGCTGCCGCGCACCCACCTGGTGCTGCTGGTGACGGTCGGCCAGGCGCGTTTCCTCGCCGACGTCGGCTTCGGCGACAAGGGGCCGCTGGAGCCGCTGCCGCTGACCGACGGTGCCCTGGCCGAGCCCGACGGCTGGACTCACCGGCTCCGCCGGGTCGGCTCGGAGCCGGACTGCTGGGTGCTCGAACTCCTTCGCCCCGACGGGTGGTTGCCGCTCTACCGGTTCGAGACGGGCCTGCCGCTGCACCAGGTCGACTGCGTGGTGATGAACCACTACACCTCCACCCACGAGCGCTCCCCATTCACCGGCCGGGCCTACCTGTCCAGGATCACGCCACAGCGCCGGCTCTCCCTCGACGGCCGACGGCTGGTCGTCGGCCGCGCCGACGGCACGACGGAGGCTGCGGACCTCACCGACGAGCGGTACGCCGCCGTCCTCGCGGAGGACTTCGGTGTCCGGCTCGGGCCCGGGGACCTGCGGTCCGTCCTGCGGAGCCTGCCGGCCATCGGCCCCTCCTGACACGCGTCGGCCCCTCCTGAAAAGCGTCGGCTCAGGCCTCCTCGGCCGTGGCCAGCTCCCTGGCCAGCTCCAGCCGCTTCACCTTGGTCGTGGCGGTGTGCGGCAGCTCGTCCAGCCGGCGCTGCACCGGCGGGGCCAGTGTGGGCAGGCCGGCCACCGCGCGGTTCCAGCGGGCGAGGTCGAGCGGCTGGTCGTCCCGGGTGCAGACCACGGGCACCGGGGCCTTGTCCCCGCCGGGCACGATGATCACCTCCAGCAGCTCGGGCAGCCGGGTGAACAGCTTGTCCTCCAGGTCCAGGGTGCTGTTGATCCCCGGGATCTCGTCGACCTCGCGGTCCAGCAGGTGCAGGCAGCCCCACCGGGTGCGGTAGCCGAGGTCGCCCATCCGCCACCAGCCGTCCCGCGAGAACTGGCCCTCGAAGCGCTCCCGCTCGCCGAAGTAGGTGACGATCTGCCCGCCGCTGCGCACCTCGATGTGGCCGGGGGAGTTCTTGGTCACCGGCCGGCCGTCCCGGCTGACCACCCGGACCTCGGTCATCCCGGGGAAGGTCCGCCCGACGCAGCGGCCGTCGGCGCCGCTGCGGCGGTGCCGGGTGTAGGTGCGGGCGGCGATGGCGCCGGTCTCGCTCTGCCCGTACGTCTGGGCGAAGAACGGCAGGCTGCGCTCGGACGCGCCCAGCAGGGTGTCGACCGTGCGCGGGTGGATGGCGTCGAAGGTGTTGCTGAAGCAGCGGACCTTGGCCAGCGGCTTCGCCGGGTGGTCCGCCAGGACCTCCCAGCTCAGCAGGGTGTTGGGGTGGGACTCGATCACCCCCGGGGGGATCCGGGCGAACAGCTTCGCGACGTGCTCCGGCTCGTCGTCCCGCAGGATGATCATGGGGTGGCCGCGCAGCGCGAACAGCGCGGCCCCGCTGATCATCCGCGAGTGGGCGAAGGAGACGTGTACGGCGATCGGCTCGTGCCGCCCGACCGGGGCGAGCAGCACCGACTGCGGGCGGCAGCGGGCCTGGATCGTGATGCCGGTCTGGACGGCGAGCTTGGGCAGGCCGGTGGTGCCCGAGGTGTGGGTGATCAGGGCCGGCTGGTCCTGCGGCATGATCACGGGTGCCACCCGCTCGACCCCGGCCAGCCCGGCCAGCGCGGTCGCGCCCGGGAACTCCCCGGTGGCCACCAGCACCCGCTCGGTCAGGTCGAACACCTCGGACGGGAGTTCCTGCTCCAGCTTCGCCGCGTCGGTGAGCAGCGTCGGCCGGGACAGCCGCCCCAGCAGGCGGGCGACGGTGGTGCCGTCCAGCTTCGGGGACAGCAGCACCGGTACCCCGCCGACCCGGGCGACGCTGTAGGCGAGCAGGGAGATGTCGAAGCTGTCCGACTTGTGGATCACCACGTGCGAGCCGGGGCGGACCTGGGAAGCCCACAGTCGGGCGGCGAAGTCGTCGACCAGATCGGCGAGTTCGGTCAGGGTGACCCGCCGGCCCAGCTCCGGGGCGATGTCGAGGTCGTGGTCGAGGTAGACCGGGCTCGCCGGGTGACGGGCGGCCGCGCGGTCGAAGACCGTGCCCAGTCGGATGCCTCGGTTGCCGACGCGTTGCAGGAACATGCTCCTCTTCCCCTTCGGTTGGTCGCAGATCGCTCGGGAGTCCGGCGCCGGGCCGGCCTCACGGCTCGCGCAGGGCCCGGTCGACGAGGGGGCCGGCCGCCCCGGTGTACGAGGTCGGATCGCACAGCCGGGAGAGCTCGGCCCTGCCGAACATGCCGTCGAGAGCAGGCAGTTCGGCGAGCACCTGCTCCAGTGGCCGCCCATCGCGGTCGGCCTCGCCGGAGGCCTCGGTGAGCAGCTGCTTGGCCGTCGCCTTGCCGAGCCGGGGCGCCAGGACGGCGACGATCCGTTCCGAGACGATCTGACTACCCGTCAGTTCCAGGTTGGTGCGCATCCGTTCGGGCCGGACCTCCAGCCCCTCGGCGAGCTCCACCGCAGTGTGCGCGGCGCCCCCGGTCAGCCGCAGCGCCTCGCGCAGCAGCTGCCACTCGGCGTGCCAGGCGCCTCCCGAGCGCTCGTCCTCGGCCAGCAGGCACTGGGTGAGCCCGGTGGCGATCACCGGCACCTGCAGCGCGGCGCTGCGGATCAGGGTGGCCAGTACCGGGTTGCGCTTGTGCGGCATCGCGGAGGAGCTGCCGCGCCCGGCCGCGGTGGGCTCGGCCACCTCGCCGACCTCCGTCCTGGTCAGCGACTGCACGTCGATCGCGATCTTGCCGAGGGCGCCGGCGGTGAAGGCCAGCGCGCCCGCGAGGTCGGCGATCGGGGTGCGCAGCGCGTGCCAGGGCAGCACCGGGCGGGCCAGCCCGGTCTCGGCGGCGAAGGCGGTGAGCAGCCGGTCCAGGTAGTCGCCCGGGTCCGGCGCCGCCCCGTTCGCGGCCGCGCCGTCGATCCGGGCGTATTCCAGGTACCCGGCGAGGGTGCCGGCGGCGCCGCCGAGCGAGACCGGCAGGCCGTGCTCGGCGACGTGCCCGAGCCGCTGCTCGGAGTCCAGGACGAGCCGGCGCCAGCCGGCCGCCTTGAGGCCGAAGGTGGTCGGTACGGCTTGCAGGGCGAGCGTGCGGCCGGGGAGGACGGTGTCCCGGTGCCGTTCGGCGAGGACGGCCAGGGCCCGCGCGGTGCGGGCGAGGTCGGCGCGGATGATCCGCAGGGCCTGGGCGGCCACCAGCATCGCGCCGGTGTCCAGGACGTCCTGGCTGGTGGAGCCGCGGTGGACGTACTCGGCGGCGGCCCGGTCCTCGGCCGCCACCACCCCGGTCAGCGCCCGGACCAGCCCGACCACCGGGTTGGCGGTCTCCCGGGACTCGACCGCGAGGGCCCGCAGGTCCAGCAGCTCGGCGCGGGCCAGGCGGGTGATGGTGTCGGCGGCGGTCTTCGGCAGGGTGCCCAGCCCGGCCTGGGCCCGGGCCAGCGCCGCCTCGGCGTCCAGCATGGCCTGCAGCCAGGCCCGGTCGCAGACGGCGGCCTCGACCGGCGTCCCGGCGCGGACCGGCGAGAGCAGCCCGGAGTCGGTCAGGATGCCGGCCGCGTCGTGCGGGTCGTGCGGGTCGTGCGGGCCGCCGGGTCCGTGCGGGGCGACCGGCTCGTCAGGGTCGGTCATATCAGCACTCCGGTCAGGTCGGTGACGGCCGCGTCCGGCCGGACCCCGAAGGGCAGCTGGGTGGTGGGCGGCAGGGCGAGCAGCGAGCGGGCGATCGCGTCCGAGTCGCCGAGCGTCACCGAGTCCACGCCGGGCCGGATTCCGGCCGCCGTCACCCAGTGCACCGACTCGGTCGGCACCCCGTAGGCGTAGCGCCGCGGGTGCGCGCGGCCCCGGGTGTCCAGCAGCCGGTACGGCCGTTTGGTGACGGCCAGGCCGCCGGTCTCGTAGTCGGTGCCGCCCGTGCCCGGGATCCGGTACGCGGTGGCCTGCTCGGTGCTCAGCAGGTGCTGCAGCAGCGGGTCGGTGGTGCGGCGCAGGTCGGGTTCGGGCAGCCGGGCCTCGATCAGGACGGTGGCGCGCACCGGCGGCTGGGGCACCGCCCGGGAGGTGAGCACGTAGGCGGCCGCCTCGGTGTCGATCCGGATCTCGGTGCCCGGGCCGGTGAGTTCGACCACCCCGGCCTCGATCAGGGCGATCAGCTCCTCGATCCGGGAGACCGGCGGGCCGATCGACAGGAAGGCGTTGAGCGGGGTGTACCAGCCCTCCAGGTCGTCCCGGTGCGAGTTCCCCTCCAGCCCGCCGTGGTCCACCGCGAGGCGGATCTCGTTGCGCAGGTCGCGCAGGATGTCCAGGGCGGTCTTGAGCGGGCCGCTGAGGTTGCCGGCGCGGGCCGCCTCGACGTCCTCGGCCAGGTACCCGAGCAGCCAGTCGCGGAAGTCCTCCGGCCCGGTGAACTCCCGGTCCCCGTAAGGGCGGAAGAGCCGCTCCCAGTCCCAGCGCTCCGACTCGGGGATGCCGTACTCGTCGAGCAGGGCCGCGAAGCCGCCGCCGTGCGCGACCGTCAGGTACCGCTGGACGAAGGGCTCCCGCTCGGCGCCACGGCCCTTCGCTTCGAGCAGTGTGCCGTAGTAGACGCTCTCCACCTCGCGCGCGATCAGCGGCCACAGGTCGGTGCGGAACTGCACCGGCTCACCGGCCGCGGACTGCTCGCGCAGCCCGGCGATGTACTCGGCGGTCAGCAACCGGGGGAAGTAACGGCCGTACGCGCCCTTCTCGTTCTCGCCGCGGGCGTGGTACGGGATGCCGCGGCGCGAAGTGGCGAACAGTTTCGGCTCCCGGCCCGACGGCCGGTACACCAGCCGTCCGTCCGCGCGGACGAAGGCGCCGCCCCGGCCGACCGTGAACAGGGCCATGTGGTCGAAGAAGTTCAGCCCGAGGCCGCGCAACAGGACGTGCTGGCCCGGCAGGATGCCGCTCAGGTCGAGGTCCGCCGGGTTGGCCGGGGTGATGTAGGTGAGGTGGTGGATCCGGGACAGGCTCGCCGTCCGTTCCTCGTGCGGGGTCGGCCGGGCCGCGACGTGGCCCTGGGCGAGCACGATGGCGTCCAGGCGGTTGAGCCGGCTGCCGTTCTCCAGGCGGATGCCCTGCGGGCCGCCGGGGACACCGTGGGTGTCCGCCATCGCCACCGCCCGCGAGCGGTGCACCTGGACGGTGACGTGCGCGGGCGCGCCGTCCACCACCCGGCGGAAGCTCGCGTTCAGGTAGCGCCCGTAGAACGCCCGGGTGGGGTAGCTGTCGGCTTGCAGGGCGCGGGCCTCGGCCACGCACTCCTCGTCCTGCCCGGAGGCCGCGCCGGCCTCGGCGACCTCCACCGCCCACTCCCACAGGCTCGGACCGGGCTCGATCGGGCCGTCGATCCGGGAGCTGTCGTCGGTGTACACGGTGATCTGCGAGGCCACGGTGTTCATCAGCAGGTGCCGTGACTGGTCCTGGCGCCAGACGGCGCCGGCGCCGGGCGCGGCCGGGTCGACCATGTGCACCGTGATGGAGCCGTGCGAGGGCGCTGCGCGCTCGTTGGCGCAGAGCCGTTCCAGAACGGACAGGCCGCGCGGGCCGGCCCCGATGACGCAGACCTCCAGTGCCGCCTTGCTGCCCACTGTGCTCATGCGCCCGCCTCGCTTCGCTCGGCAGGGGCGTGCGCCCACGCGGACCTCTCGATGACGAGCTCGCTTCGCTCACTCACGGCTTCACGTCCTCCACGTCTTCCACGTCCACCCGGGTGCCCTGCGGGGCTTCGGCGAGCAGCAGGCGGGCGAGCTCCAGGCGCTTGATCTTGGTGGTGGCGGTCCTCGGCAGCTCCTCCAGCCGCCGGTGGACCGGCTCGGCCATCGGCGGCAGCGACGCCGCGGCGCGCCGCCAGGCCGCCAGGTCCAGTGGTTCGTCGTCCTTGGTGCACACCACCGGCACGGCCCTGCCGTCCGGGCCGGGGATGATGATGACCTCGGCGAGGCCGGGCAGCTGGCCGAACAGGGTGTCCTCGGCCGCGAGGGTGCTGCCGAAGCCCTCGATCAGGTCGACCTCGCGGTCCAGCAGGTGCACGCAGCCCCACTTGGTGCGGTAGCCGACGTCGCCCATCCGCCACCAGCCGTCCGCCGACACCTGGGCGTCGTAGCGGTCCTGCTCGCCGAGATAGGTGACGATGCGTCCGTCGCTGCGCACCTCGATGAAGCCCGGGTTCCGCTCGGACGGCGGGTTGCCGTTCCGGCTGACCACCCGGACGTCGGTCATCCCGGGGAACGGCATGCCGACGCAGCGGCCGTCGTCGTCCAGGGTGCGGCGCCGGGTGAAGCCGCGGACGATGGCCGGGCCGATCTCGCTCTGCCCGTACAGCTGGCCGAAGAGCGGCGAGCGGCGCCGGGTGGCGCGCAGCAACCGGTGCACGGTCCGCGGGTGGATCGCGTCGAAGGTGCTGCTGAACAGCTTGACGTTGGACAGCGGGCCGCGCGGGTCCTGCGCCAACTCCTCCCACTCCATGAAGGAGTTGGGGTGCGCCTCCAGGATTCCCGGCTTCAGCCGCGCGAACAGGTCGCCGACGTGCTTCGGGTCCGACTCGCGCAGCACGACCAGCGGGAAGCCGCGGTAGAGCGAGATCGCCAGCGCGGTGATCAGCCGGGAGTGGACGAAGGAGACGTGGATGGCGATGGTCTCCCGGCCCGGGATCAGCGGGGCGATGACGGAGGCCTGCGGGCGGTAGCGGGACTGCAGGCTGAACCCGGTGTGCACGGCCAGCTTGGGCGTCCCGGTGGTGCCCGAGGTGTGGGTGATCAGCGTCGGGTGGTCGGCCGGCATGATGACGGGTTTGACCCTCTCCACCCCGGCCAGCGCCCGCAGTTCGACGGCGTCCTGGTACGAGCCGGAGGTCAGCACCACCCGGTCGGCGAGGTCGAAGACCGTCTCGGGCAGCACATTCTCCAGCTTCTCCTGGTCGGTCACCAGGAACGGCCGGTCGGTGCGGCGGACCAGCTCGGCGACCGTCGCGCCGTCCAGAGCCGGCGACAGCAGGACCGGGACCGCCCCGATCCGCGCCGCCGCGCACGCGAGCAGCGTGATGTCGAAGCCGTCGGCCTTGTACACCACCACCCGCCGACTCGGCCGCACGCCCGCCGCCCAGAGCCGGGAGGCCAGGTCGTCCACCAGGTCCGACACCTCGGCGACAGTCGCCCTGCGGCCCAACTCCGGTGCCGCGTCGAGGTCGTGGTCGAGGATGAGGACGTTCGCGCCGTGTCTGGCCGCGGCGCGTTCGAAGAGCATCCCGAGCTGAATTCCCCGGTTTCCGATACGTTGAAGAAGCACCTGTACGCCTCCCGGGCCGCGGCTGTGCGCCGTCGGCGCCTGACGTGAATGGAATGGACACCACCCGCGGTGAAAGGGACACCGTCCGAGGTGAATTGGCGTGCCCGGGCGTCCGAATGGCCGCGTGCCCGGGCACGAGCCCGGGAATTCCGGGCGAATCGCGGAAAGGCCGGATACCGCCCGGCGTCACGCCTCTTCGACGACGGCCTTGATGCGCTGCAGGGAGGCGGCCAGATCGCCGGAGATCTTGTCGCCCCACTCCGCGAAGAAGCGCTGCTTCTCGGCCGCGTCCATCTCCGCGGTGATGCCCTTGATGCCCTGGGTGGCCGAGTCCATGCGGAAGTGGTGGGTCAGCAGGCTGCCGCCGCCCTCGGCTGCTTCGATGTCGAAGCCCCAGATGCTCTCCTGCTTCTGGCCGTCCGAGTTGTGTATCGCCCACCGGAAGGTCCGGCCCGGCTCCGCGGTGACCACCTCGGACTGGGTCGTCCACCGGCCGCGGACCACCGGCGCCCAGGCGACGATGTCGTCGCCGCGGAGGTTGTCGCCGCGGAACACGGACCCGACGGCGGCCGGCTCGCCGACCGTCCATTCACCGCCCAGGCATTCCGGGCTCCATTCGCCGCTGCGCGGCAGGTCGCTGATCACCGCGTAGACCTCGATCGGTGTCGCGGAAATGCGAATGTCGGCGTCGGCGGAGAATATCGGCTGCTTCTCGTTGATGGTTTCGCCCATGCCGGGGATCGTCCCAGCCCGGCCCCGGAGGGGGTCAAGGGCAGGCCGGCGGGTCCGTCAACTCCGTGATTCCGTGTCAACTCCGGCCCGGGGCCGCGGCGAACGGCCGCGAACCGGCCGGCACCGCGGGCCGTGAACCGGCCGTCCCCTCGAACCGTTACGAACCGGCCCGGATCTCGCGGGCGAAGTGCAGGGCGACGATCGACATCCGGGCCGTGTGATAAAACCGGTGCGCGCCGTGGTTGGTCACCCCCGAGTCGAGCTCGATCCGGGCGCACCCCGTCCGCCGGGCCCGCTCCTCCAGCTCCGCCATCAGCCGCCCGCCGACCCCCGCCGACCGCACCGCGCGGTCGGTCACCAGGTCGTCGACGAACAGCAGCCGGCCGCGGCTGGTCGCCAGCACCCGGTGGGTCGCCACCCCGACGCACCGCCCGCGACCGTCGTACGCGGCGGTGAAGACCAGCCCCTGCGCGTGCGCCTCGGCGGCGAAGGCGGCGAACCCCTCGGCGGTCAGGGCCGGCCTCAACTGCCGTATCAGCGGCCCGACATCGGTCGCCATGGCGGCGTTTCCCGGTATGACGTCAACCATCGTCAGTTCCATCCCTCGATCTTCGCAGGGAATGCCGGTCCTCGGTCCGGGCGGGACGGCGAGTTCTGGCCCGTGGTCAGCCCGTGGTCAGCCCGTGGTCAGGCGGTGGTCAGGCGGTGGTCAGCCCGCGCAGGTCGGGCAGAGGCCGCGGTAGGTGACGGCGGCGTCGGTGACGGTGAAGCCGAAGCGCTGGTCGGCGGGGAGGGCGGTGAGGGGGTCGTCGGTGGGGTGGACGTCGCGGATGGTGCCGCAGTGGGTGCAGACGAGGTGCTGGTGCGGGTGGTGGGCGTTGGGGTCGTAGCGCTTGGCCCGGCCGTCGGTGGAGACCTCGGTGACCTCGCCGAGGGTGACCAGTTCGCCGAGGGTGTTGTAGACGGTGGCCCGGGAGATCTCGGGCAGGCGTTCGGCGGCTCGGGCGTGGACCTCGTCGGCGGTGAGGTGAACGTGCTCGCCGTCCAGGACCTCCGCCACGACACGCCGCTGGGAGGTGAGGCGCCAGCCGCGTCCGCGCAGTCGCTCCAGCAGGTCACTCATATCGGTTCACCTATTCAGGTCAATGGGAGGTCAGGATTTTACCAAGTGATTTCGGCTTCGCTCCGGTTCCCGATCGGATATGCCTTTGGTGTCGTTCTTGACGTGGATCGTGTCCATCGTAGGATCGGCTCCGGCGATAGCCTGGGTAGCAGGAAGTAGCAGTCAAGACACCGTGATCCGCCTTGTAGGGAAGGATTTCCATGTCTGAGAACCACGATCCCATCGTTACCGAACCCGAGCCGCAGGCGGAGGGCACGGGTGGCTGCCCGGTGGCCCACGGGCGCGCGCCGCACCCCACCCAGGGCGGCGGAAACCGCCAGTGGTGGCCGGAGCGGCTCAATCTGAAGATCCTCGCGAAGAATCCGGCCGTGGCGAATCCGCTCGGCGCGGACTTCGACTACGCCGCGGCGTTCGGATCCCTCGACCTTCCGACCGTGAAGCGGGACATCGAGACGGCCCTCACCACCTCGCACGCGTGGTGGCCGGCCGACTACGGGCACTACGGCCCCTTCATCATCCGGATGGCGTGGCACAGCGCGGGCACCTACCGGATCAGCGACGGCCGCGGCGGCGCCGGCGCCGGGCAGCAGCGCTTCGCCCCGCTGAACAGCTGGCCCGACAACGCCAGCCTGGACAAGGCCCGCCGCCTGCTGTGGCCGGTGAAGAAGAAGTACGGCCGCAACCTCTCCTGGGCCGACCTGATGATCCTGGCCGGGAACGTCGCCCTGGAGTCGATGGGCTTCGAGACCTTCGGCTTCGGCGGCGGCCGCGTGGACGAGTGGGAGCCGGACGAGGACGTCTACTGGGGCCCGGAGACCACCTGGCTCGGCGACGAGCGCTACACCGGCGACCGCCAGCTGGAGCGCCCGCTCGCCGCCGTCCAGATGGGCCTGATCTACGTCAACCCCGAGGGCCCCAACGGCACCCCGGACCCGCTCGCCGCCGCCCGCGACATCCGCGAGACCTTCTACCGGATGGCGATGAACGACGAGGAGACCGTCGCGCTGATCGCCGGCGGCCACACCTTCGGCAAGACCCACGGCGCGGGCCCGGCGGACAACGTCGGCCCCGACCCCGAGGACGCCCCGATCGAGCAGCAGGGCCTCGGCTGGAAGAGCACCTTCCGCACCGGCAAGGGCGCGGACGCGATCACCAGCGGCCTGGAGGGCGCCTGGACGGCCACCCCGGTGACCTGGGACAACAGCTTCTTCGAGACGCTGTTCGGCTACGAGTGGGAGCTGGCCAAGAGCCCGGCCGGCGCCTTCCAGTGGAAGCCGAAGGGCGGCGCCGGAGCGGACACCGTCCCGGACGCCCACGACCCGTCCAAGCGGCACGCCCCGACGATGCTGACCACCGACCTCTCGCTGCGCCTGGACCCGGTCTACGAGCCGATCTCCCGGCGCTTCCTGGAGCACCCCGAGGAGCTCGCGGACGCCTTCGCCCGCGCCTGGTTCAAGCTGACCCACCGCGACATGGGCCCGCTCGCCCGCTACGTCGGCGCGGAGGTCCCGACCGAGCAACTGGTGTGGCAGGACCCGCTGCCCGCGGTCGGCTACCAGCAGATCGACTCCGCGGACGTCGCCGCCCTGCGGGAGCGGATCGCCGCCTCCGGGCTGTCGGTGTCCGAGCTGGTGTCCACGGCGTGGGCGGCGGCCTCCTCGTTCCGCGGCAGCGACAAGCGCGGCGGCGCCAACGGCGGCCGGATCCGGCTCCAGCCGCAGATCGGCTGGGAGGTCAACGAGCCGGACCGGCTGGCCTCGGTGCTGCGCACCCTGGAGGGCGTGCAGCAGGAGTTCAACGCCCGGTCCGGTGCCAAGCAGGTCTCGCTGGCGGACGTGGTGGTGCTGGCCGGCGGCGTCGGCGTGGAGAAGGCCGCCCGGGCGGCCGGCCGCGACGTGGTGGTGCCGTTCACGCCCGGCCGGGCGGACGCGACGCAGGAGCTCACCGACGTCGACTCCTTCGCGGCGATGGAGCCGACCTCGGACGGCTTCCGCAACTACGTGGGCAAGGGCAGCCGGCTGGCCGCCGAGTACCTGCTGCTCGACAAGGCGAACCTGCTGACCCTGAGCGCGCCCGAACTGACCGTGCTGGTCGGCGGCCTGCGCGTGCTGGGCGCCAACTACCAGCAGTCCCCGCACGGCGTCCTCACCGGGACCCCCGAGGCCCTGACGAACGACTTCTTCGTCAACCTGCTCGACCTGGGCACGGAGTGGAAGGCCACCTCGGAGGACGGGCACACCTTCGAGGGCCGGGACGCGGCCACCGGCGCGCTCAAGTGGACCGGCACCCGGGCCGACCTGGTCTTCGGCTCCAACTCCGAACTGCGCGCCGTCGCCGAGGTCTACGCGAGCGACGACGCGAAGGAGAAGTTCGTGGCGGACTTCGTCGCGGCCTGGGTCAAGGTGATGAACCTGGACCGGTTCGACGTCGCCTGACCCCGCGCCCGCCTGGTCCCGCGATCGTCCGATCCCGGGTTCCCGGGCGGCCGACGGGGGTTGGCGTCAGCCCGCCATCGGCCCGGAGGTGCACGCCTCCGGGCCGATGGCGGACCGCTACCGGGGTTGCGCCGCAGTGCCGACGCTGACCAGCCCGGTCTCGTAGGCGGCGACCACCGCCTGGGCCCGGTCCCGCAGGTTCAGCTTGCCGAGGATCCGGGCCACGTGCGTCTTGACGGTCGCCTCGGAGAGCTGGAGCCGGGCGGCGAGTTCGGCGTTGCTGAGGCCGCGGGCGAGCAGGCCCATCACCTCCCGCTCGCGCGGGGTGAGCGCGGCCAGTTCGCGGTGCGGGGCGGCGGTGGGGGCGTCCGGGCGGGCGAAGCGTTCGACCAGGCGGCGGGTGATCGCCGGGGCCAGCAGCGCGTCGCCGGTGCGGACCAGCCGGACGGCGGCGGCCAGGTGCTCCGGTGTGACGTCCTTGAGCAGGAAGCCGCTCGCCCCGGCCGCCATCGCGGCGTAGACGTACTGGTCGAGGTCGAAGGTGGTCAGCATGATCACCCGCGGCGGGTGGTCCGCCGGGCCGGTGTCGGCGAGGATCCGGCGGGTGGCCTCCAGCCCGTCCAGGCCGGGCATCCGGATGTCCATCAGGACGACGTCCGGGCGGGTGCGGCGGACGGCGGCGACGGCCTGCTCGCCGCCCTCGGCCTCGGCGACCACCTCGATCCCCTCCGATTCGAGGATCAGCCGGAACCCGGTGCGGACCAGGGCCTGGTCGTCGGCCACCACCACGCGCAGCGCCTGCTCGCTCATGAACTCTCCAGGGGGATCAGGGCCTTGACGCGGTAGCCGCCGCGCGGCCGGGGGCCGGTGTGCAGGGTGCCGCCGTAGACGGCGAGGCGTTCGCGCAGGCCGATCAGGCCGCGGCCGTTGCCGGTGGCGGCGGCGCCGGTGGTCCGGCCGCCGGTGTCGGTGACCTCCACCCGCAGGTGGCCGGGGGCGTACTCGACGGTCACCGCGGCATCCGCGCCGCCCGCGTGCTTGACGGTGTTGGTGAGCGCCTCCTGGACCACGCGGTAGGCGGCGAGTTCGACCCCGGGCGGGACGGCCCGGCGCTCCCCGGTGACGGTCAGCTCGACCGGCAGTCCGGCCCGCCGGACGCCGTCGACCAGCGCGTCCAGTCGGCCCAGGCCCGGCTGCGGGCTGAGATCGGCGGTCGCGGCCGGGTCGTCGCCGGTCTCCGAGTCGATCGTCAACAGGCCCATGACCTGGCGCAGTTCGGTCATCGCGGCGCGACCGCCGGCCTCCACCGCGGCCATCGCCTCGCGGGCCTTGTCCGGGGCGCTGTCCAGGATCTTGCGGGCGGCCCCGGCCTGGATCGTCATCATGCTCACGTTGTGCGTCACCACGTCGTGCAACTCCCGGGCGATCCGCGCCCGTTCGAGCTCCACCGCGTGCTCCACCGCGTGCTCCAGCGCGGCCAGCCGCCCGCGCTCCAGGGCGGACAGCCGTTCGCGCTCCTCGTCCACCCGGCGGCGCCACATCCGCAGTTCGTAGGCGACCGCGAACACCGGCACCAGGACCAGCAGCGCGATCACCGCGTTGGGGAAGTGCGGCAGCTTGGCGTCGTCGAAGAGCACCACCAGCGTCACGGCGGCCGCCGGCAGGCTCGGCAGCAGCGACGCCGGGCGGCGCCCGTACGCGGCGGCGCTGTAGGCGGCGACGATGACGGCCACGCCGGCCGCGTACGCGATGTCCTCCGACTGGTGACGCACCAGCAGCGCGGCCGGCAGCACCGCCCACAGCACCGTCAGCGGGAGGCGGCGGCGCAGCACCAGCGGCAGCGGCACGAGCGGCACCAGCAGCATCGGCCCGTACCAGCCGGTGCCGTGACCCCTGCTCGCGGTGGTGGCGTAGCGGGCGCAGGCGAAGGCGAGGAACAGGGCCAGGGCCAGGTCGAAGGCCTGGCCGCGCCGGGTCGGCCGGGGCGGCGGCGCGGCGCCCGGGGGTTCGGCCAGGCGGGCCGCCGCGCGTAGCCGCGCCGCTGTCGGGAGGTTGATCACCGGGACATTGTGGGGGCCGGGGGCCGTCGGGGACAGCCCCTCGGGCGGCGGTGGCCGCTACACCCGGCGACTACCTCGCAAGGATGACGCCGCGCCGGGTCGCCCGGACGGGGTAGCGAAGTTGCCCCGGGCGACGGACGCGGGTGCGCGCCGCCCGTCCGTACCTTCGTGTCGTCCACCAGGCGGGAACGTACGAGGAGCGGGGAATGAGCAGCGATCCGGTGATCGAACTGAGCGGTGTGAGCCGCCACTACGAGGGCGCGCGGGCGGCGCTGGACGAGGTCACGCTGAGCGTGCGGGCGGGGGAGTCGGTGGCGGTGCTCGGCCCGTCCGGCAGCGGGAAGTCCACCCTGCTCAACCTGGTGGCCGGGCTGGACCGGCCGAGCGCCGGGACGGTCACCGTGGCCGGGGTCCGGGTCGACCGGCTGAGCGAGGCGGGCTCGGCCCGCTACCGGCGCGGCACGATCGGCATGGTGTTCCAGTTCTTCAACCTGCTGGACGACCTCACCGTGGCCGACAACGTGGTGCTCGCCGGCGAACTCGCGGGCGTCCCGCGCGCCGAGGCCCGGCGCCGGGCCGCAGAGCTGCTGGAGTCGCTCGGCATCGACCGGCACGCCCGCGCCCACCCGGCCCGGCTCTCCGGTGGTGAGCGCCAACGCGTCGCGGTGGCAAGGGCGTTGATGAACAGGCCGACGCTGCTGCTGGCCGACGAGCCGACCGGCGCGCTGGACTCGGCCTCCGGCGAGGACGTCAAGGAGCTGTTCCGGGAGCTGCACGAGGACGGCCAGACCATCCTGATCGTCACCCACGACCTGGCCCTCGCCGAGGACTGCGCCACCCGCACGGTCCGGATGCGGGACGGCCGGATCGCCTCGGACTCGGCGGTGGCGGCATGACCGCGCTGGGCAGGGTGGTGCGCGCGGGTGTCCGCCGGCGCCGCACGCAGTCCGTCGTGATCGGGCTGGCCGCTCTGGTGGCCACCACCTGCTCCGTCCTCGGCGGCTCGCTGCTGGTCGCCTCGCAGCAGCCCTTCGACCAGGCCTTCGGCGGCCAGCACGGCGCCCACCTCACCGCGCGCTTCGACGGCGCCCGGGCCACCGCCGCCCAACTCGCCGACACCGCGCACGCCCCCGGGGTGGCGGCCGCCGCCGGGCCGTTCCGCACCGTCACCGTCGATCCCGAACCGGGCCCAGGCGCGACCGGCGCGACCGGCACGGACGGGGAGGGGATGGAGCCGATGACCGTCGCGGGCCGCGCCGATGCCGCCGGCGGTGTGGACAACATCGAGCTACTGCACGGAAGTTGGCCCAAGAAGCCGGGGGAGGTGGTGCTCGACGCGAGCTACGGCAGCCCCGTCCGGGAGGTCGGCGGCACACTGCGCCTGCCCGGCCTGCCGGGCGCGCCGACCCTCACCGTCGTCGGCTTCGGCCGGTCCGTCAGCCGCACCGCCGACGCCTGGGTGACGCCGGACGGCCTCGCCGCGCTCACCGCGCCCGGCAGCACCCCCGGCTACGAGATGCTCTACCGCTTCACACAGGCGGCCACCGCCGAGGCGCTCGCCGCCGACCGGGCCGCCGTCGCCGCCGCCGCACCCGCCGGTGCGCTGACCGGCGCCCAGTCCTGGCTCACCGCCAAGCAGGGCTCCGACCGCAACACCGCGATGTTCCTGCCGTTCATGGTCGCCTTCGGCCTGCTCGGCATGGCGATGTCGGTCCTGGTGGCGGGGAACGTGGTGGCCGGAGCCGTCGGCACCGCCACCCGGCGGATCGGCGTGCTCAAGGCGCTCGGCTGCACGCCCGCCCAGGTGGTCCGCGCGTACGTCGCCCAGGCACTGATCCCGGCCACCGTCGGCACGCTGCTCGGTGTGGTCGCGGGCAACCTGCTGACCCTCCCGGTGCTCGCCACCACCGGGCGGATCTACGGCACCAGCACCTCCGGCATCGCCCCCTGGGTGGACGTCGCGGTGGCCGGCGGCACCCTGGCGGCCGTCGCCCTGGTCGCCTGGGCCGCCGCCGCCCGCGCCGGACGGCTGCGCACGGTGGACGCGCTCGCCGTCGGCCGTACGGCGGGCGGCACCCGGCGGGACCGGGCGGCGGCCCGCGCCGCCGAGCTGGCCGCCCGGCTGCCGCTGCCCCGGCCGCTGAGCCTCGGCCTCGCCCAGCCCTTCGCCCGCCCGGCCCGGGCCGCCGGGATGCTCGCGGCCGTGCTGTTCGGCACGGCGGCCGCGGTCTTCGCGGTGGGCATGGGCGGGACGATGACCTGGGTGCAGGCGGCGAAGGACCACGACACCGCGGATGTCGTCGTGCACCCGCAGCGGCCCGTCGGCCCGCCCGGGGCGACGCCTCCCGCCAGGCCGGTCGCCGCCGACCCGGCCACCGTCACCGCCGCCCTGGACGCCCAGCCGGGCACGGCCGGCTACTTCGGCGACGGCACCGAGGACGTGACGGTCCCCGGCGTCGCGGGGAGCACCAGGGTGACCGCGTTCGACGGCGACGCGACCGGGGCCGGCTACCGGATGGTCTCCGGGCGCTGGTTCCGGGCCCCGGGCGAGGCCGTCGCCCCGGCCACCTTCCTCACCGAGGCCTCGGTGGCGCTCGGCGACCAGGTCGCCTTCACCTCCCACGGCAGGGCGGTCACCGTCCGGATCGTCGGTGAGGTCTTCGACCCGCACATGCAGACCAACGAACTGTTCACCGACGCCGCCGGCTACCCGCCCGGCGCCGCCCCGCACCCGGACTCCTGGTCCGTCGCGCTGAAGCCCGGCACCGACCGCGCCGCCTACGCCACCGCCCTCGGTGCCGCCCTCGCCCCGGTGCGGATGACGGCCGAGGCAGGCGGGTCGCACGGCTCCAGCGGCTCGATCGCCGCCCTGAACTCCCTCACCGCCACGCTCACCGCGCTGCTCGTCGTGGTCGCCGGGCTCGGGGTGTTCAACACCGTCGTCCTGGAGATCCGGGAGCGGAAGCGGGACGCGGGCGTCGCCAAGGCGCTCGGCATGACCCCGGCGCAGACCGTGGGCGGGGCGCTCGCCCCGGTCGTCCTGGTCGGCGCGCTCGGCGGCGCGAGCGGCCTCCCGGTCGGGCTGCTGCTGCACCGGCTGACGGTGCCCGCCATGGGGCGCAGCGCCGGGCTCCGCTTCCCCGCCTCGGCCCTCGACGTGTTCGGCACGCCGGTGCTGGCGCTGCTCGGGCTCGGCGGCGTGCTGATCGCGGTGCTCGGGGCGCTGCTGCCCGCCGTCCGGGCGGCCCGGGCGCGGACGGTCGAGGCGCTGCGGGCCGAGTGAGGGGTCGAGTGAGGGGTCGGGCGGCGGGTCAGGCGCCCTTGTCGGGCCGGTGACCCTCCGCCTTGGGCTCCTCCGCCGTGTCCTGCTCTGCTGCGTTCTGCTCCGCCGGGTCCTGTTCCGCCGTGTCCTGCTCCGCCTTGTGCTCGGCGGCCCGGACCTGCTCGGCGAAGGCCTGCGCGTCGATCCGCTCGACCGTGGCCCCGTGCCGGGAGGCCAGGTCGTCGGCCCGGTCGGGAGAGGACTCCCGGAGCTCCAGGACGAGCAGCGCGCCGCCGTCCGGGACGCGGGGCGAGAGCATGATCAGCCCGGCGCCGCCCTCCGTCGCCCGGCCCTCCTCGGCGGCGTTGCCGAGCGCCGCACCCGCCGCGAAGCCGAGCAGGACGCCGATCGGCCCGCCGACCAGGCCCACCAGGCCGCCGAGGACGCCGGAGCTGACGGTGGTCACGCCCGCGCCCCGGGTGAAGGTGTCCTGGATCTCCAACAGGCCGTCGGCGCTGCGCTCCAGGGCCGCCAGCTGCCGCAGGCCCGGCAGGTGCTGCGCCTCGTCGAAGGCCGCCCGCCACGCGGTGGCGTCCGGGAAGGTCAGCAGGACGACGTTGTGCTGCTCGCTCATCGCGCTCCGATCGGGCCGGGGGCGGGGGTCGCCGGATTCCATCGTGACCTTCAGTGCCCGGCCCGGCCACAGGAGCGACGGGCGGCGCGGACTGCCCGGGGCCCGGCCGTTCAAACGTGGGGCCCGGTTCAGTTCCCCGTCGTGGTCTGGATTCCGGACAGGTGTAGGGCGATGCGAGGTCCGACGGGCGAGCCGGGGCACGGGCGCGGCCTGCGGGAGCGGGACGGGCAGGGGAGGCCTCGTCCCTATTTCGACCCTGGCCAAAATTGTGCCCGGTGCAAGGCACACCCCTGGTGCGGCGGGTGGGGCGGTGCCAGGATCCCGACCCGGCACGACCGTGCCAGACCCGAATGTCTGAAGGAGGCACCATGCAGCCCACGGCAGAGCAGGTCCGCGCGCTCAAGGACGAGGACTTCCGGCTCACCCTCGGCCAGGGCCACCAGGTCCACCCGGCCGGCGACCTGGCGGACGAGGTCTACGTGACCGCCGCGGTGCAGGCCAGCACCTGTGGTGGCTGGAGCAGCTGCGCCCACGTCTGCAGCTTCTGAGTCCGCCGTCCGCGGCGCGGACCCCGGCCGCACCGCCGGAGCCTGCGTCGCGGACGCACGACCCGGCCGATGAACGCGCGCCCCGGCCGCACCGCCGGGGCGCGTACGTCCGGTACCGCAACCGTCGGGCACGAAGCACCGCAACCGTCGCGCACGAACCGAGCATGGAGAGACCGCCCGTGGTTGACGCGTCCGAAATCCGGCGGGCCGCCGCCCGAGCCGTCCCGCTCGCCGCCCGCGGTCCGCTGCCCGACCCGGACGCCCAACGCGCCGAACAGACTGAACGGGCCGACCGCGCCGGACGGATCCTCGACCGCTGGCGCGCCCAGCCGCCCTTCGACCGGGACGACTGGTTCGAGCGCCGCCTCGCCGCCGACCGCCTCGACCCGGACGGGCTGCGCGCCCTGCTCGCCGAACACCCGGCCGACCTCGCGGACCGCCTCGGCACCCCCGCCTGGGCCGAACGCCTCGCCGCCGCCTTCGAGGCCGGGCACACCCTCGACCTCCCCGAGGAGCACGCCTTCGCCCGGCTCGTCGCCCCACTGCTCGCCGACGCCCGCGACCGCCTGCGCACCGGCCTCGCCGAACTCGGCCCCGCCACCGCGGACGCCGCCACCCCCGGCCCCGCCACCCTCGGTACCCCCGACCAGCTCACCGCCCTCGTCCTGCCCGCACTCACCGCGACCGCGCACACCACAGCCGTCCGCACCGTCATCACCGAACTCCACGTCGCCCGTCTCTCCGGCGAGTTGACCGGAGACACCCCCGAGCAGCGGTACCGGAACTTCCTCGACCGGCTCACCGAACCCGGCCGCGCCGTCCGACTCCTCGCCGAATACCCGGTGCTGGCGTACCGGCTGGCCACCGCCGCCGAACAGTGGACCGCCACCTGCCTCACCCTGTACCGCCGCCTCGCCGCCGACCTCCCCGCCCTCGCCCGCACCTTCGCCGACGGCCGCCCGCTCGGCCGCCTCACCGAACTCGCCACCGGCCTCGGCGACCCGCACCGGGGCGGCGCCACCGTCAGCGCCCTGCGCTTCGAACACGGCACCCGGATCGTCTACAAGCCGCGCCCGCTCGGCGCCGAGACGCACTTCCAGCACCTCCTGCGCTGGCTCAACCCCCGACTCCGGCTGCCGCTGCACGACCTCGCCCACCTGGCCCGCGACGGCTACGGCTGGGTCGCCCACGCCACCGCCGAACCAGCCCGCGACGACGCCGAGTTGAGCGACTTCTACCACCGCGCCGGCACCCTCGCCGCGCTGCTCCACACCCTCGACGCGGTCGACTGCCACGCCCAGAACCTGATCGCCGTCCGCGACCAGCCGGTCCTGATCGACCTGGAAGCGCTGTTCCACCCCGACCTGCCCGAACCCGCCAAGGACCTCTCCGAGTCCGAACGGCTCGCCCGCCACGAGGCCCGGCACTCGGTGCTGCGCTCCGGCCTGCTGCCCGAGCGCATGTGGGACGAGGGCAACGGCGGCACCGACCTCTCCGCCCTCGGCTGGGATCCGGGCAGCCTCCCGCCGCGCCCGGCCCCCGTCCTGGTCGACCAGGGCACCGACCGGCTCCGCCTGGAGTACCGCCGGATGCCCGTCGCGGCGCCCGGCAGCCGGCCCGTCCCGCCCGGGCGGCCGCTGCGCCTGGCCGACCACGTCGGCGAACTCGAAGCCGGCTTTACCGAGGCCTACCGGCTGCTCGCCACCCACAAGGGCGAACTCCGGGATCTCATCCGGGCGTTCGCCGCCGACGAGACCAGGATGCTCCGCCGCGACACCTTCGAGTACCGCAGCCTGCTCGCCACCGCCTGCCACCCCGACCTGCTCCGCGACGGCCTCGACCAGGACCGCCACTTCGACCGGCTCTGGGCGCTCCCCGCCTGGGAGGAGCACGCGCTCGCCTACGTCGACCACGAGCGCGCCGACCTCTGGCGCGGGGACGTCCCGGTCTTCACCATCCGCCCCGACGGCGTCGACGCCCGCTCCTCCACCGGAGCCCTGATCCCCGGCGTCACCGACCGGCCCGCACTCGACCTCGCCCTCGCCAAGGCGGACGCCCTCGGCGAACCGGACCTGGCCCGCCAACTCCAGCTGCTGCGCCTGTCGGTGACCACCGCGGACGGCGCCCGCGAGCCGCGCCGCCACCCGGCCACGTCCCCTCCCGCGCAACCCGGGAAGCCCGCCGAAGGCCTGGACCTGGCCTCCCGCGCCCTCGCCAAAGCCGTCGACGCCGGCGAACAACTCCTCCGCGAGGCCTACCGGGGGAGCGCGGACCTCGCCTGGGCCGGCCCCAACTGGACCCCGCCCGGCCGCTGGGCACCCGCCGAACTCGGCCCCGACCTCTACAGCGGGACGGCCGGCGTCACCCTCTTCCTCCACCAGCTCGCCACCGTCACCGGCGATCGCGAGCACCGAAACACCGCCCAGGCAGCTGAACTGACGCTGCGTCATCAAATCCGGCGACGTGCCGACCGCCTCGGCGGCGGCCTCTCCGGCGTCGGCGGCGTCCTCTACACCCTCGCCCACCTCGCCGCTCACCACCCCGACGCCGAACTCGACGCCCTGGCCGCCCAGGTGGTGCGCCGCAGCGCCGCCCTCGCCGCCGACGACGCCCAGCACGACCTCCTCGCCGGCAACGCGGGCACCATCGGCGGACTGCTCGCCTGGGCGGCCGTCCGCCCCGGCCCCGCCGTCACCGATGCCCTCGCCGCCTGCGCCGAACGCCTCGTCCGGGCCGCCGCGCCGTACCCCGAAGGCGGCGCCGGTTGGCTGCCCGTCTCCCTCGCCGACATCGTCAAGCGCCCGCTGGCCGGTTTCGCGCACGGCGGCTCCGGCATCGCCTGGGCGCTCGCCCGCGCCGGCCGGTACCTCGGTGATCCCCGGCTGCCCCAACTCGCCCTCGCCGCCGTCGCGTACGAACGCACCCTGTTCGACCCGGCCGCCGCCAACTGGCGCGACGTCCGCGAGGACGACGGCCCCGACGCGCCCCACTACCCCGCCCTCTGGTGCCACGGCGCCTCGGGCATCGCGCTCGCCCGCACCGAACTCGCCGAACTCCTCCCCGAAGCCCGCGAGTTGCTCCTCGCCGAACGCGACACCGCCCTGACCACCGTCCTCCGCGAGGGCTTCGGCCACAACTTCTCGCTCTGCCACGGCGACTTCGGCAACCTCGAACCCCTCCTCCTCGCCGGCGACCGCTGGCGCACCGCCGCCCTGCGGCAGGCCCACGCCACCCTCGACGACCTCGACACCCGCGGCTGGATCTGCGGCCTCCCGCACGGCGTCCACAGCCCCTCCCTGATGGTCGGCCTCGCCGGCACCGGCCACGGCCTGCTCCGCCTCGCCGACCCCACCACCCCCTCCCTCCTCGCGCTCCACCCGCCGACCCGCTGAGACGGTCGGCGAGGTCGGCAAGGTCGGCGAGGTCGGGCCGCGCGGGCTCGACCGGAACGTTCATGTGATCGTCGGACCGCACGTCCGGAGTGCACCGCAACCGACCCCTGAATCGAACATCGCGGACCCTCCCGGTGATCGATTGCCACCAACTCGCCGCCGCCGACACGGAATCGCCCGGATCGAGTGAGACCGGCCGGGACACGCCGGACGGCCCGGCGGACCGCTGCCAGGATCGGGGTCCGCACCGCAGCCAGCCCCTCGCAGAGTGCCCTCCGGCACCGCTGCCGACCCCACACGCCCACACGGCGGTGAGGGCTGCCCGCGCGCGGATCCGCTGCGGCCACCGGCCGCCGTACCAGGGAGCAGGGAGCACTGTGTCCGAACAGATCGTGAAGCCCGAGAAGCCCCACACCCCGCCCGACCGTACCCCGCCTGACCACGACCAGGATCAGGACCAGCACGACCAGGATCAGGATCGGCACGACGAGGAACTGCGCCTGCGCTTCCCCGGCGACCGCCGCGCCGAGGCCGGCGCGTCGATGTCGGCGAGCGCGATGCTGCGCCGCCTCCCGCACCTGGTGCGCCGCGCGCTGGCGCTGGCGTGGGCGGCGGACCGGACGTCCACCGTGCTGCTGCTGGTGTGCCAGGCGCTGGCGGGCGTGTTTGGGGCGTTGGCGCTGTACGCGACGACCGGCGCCCTGGGCGCGCTGCTGGTGGCGGGCCCGGTGGGGGAGCACCTGCGGACCGCCGCGCCGTCGCTGCTCCTGCTGACCGTCTCGGCTGCGCTGCGCGCGGTGCTGGGGATCGCGGTGGTGGGGCTGTCCGGCCGGGTGTCGCCGAGGGTCACCCGGGAGGCGGAGCTGGCGCTGATCGCCGCCGGGTGCGCGGCCGAGCTGCGGGCGTACGACGAGCCCGCGTACAACGAGCAGTGGGAGGCGGCCGACCGGGGTGCCTCGACCACGCCGGATCTGCTCTCCAACGCCCAGGACGTGATCGCCTCGACGGTCTCGCTGGCCGCTGCGGCGGGTGTCCTGGCGACGCTCCACCCGTGGCTGGTGCCGCTGCTGCTGCTGGGTTCGGTGCCGACCGGGGTGGCGGCCGTCCGGACGGCCCGGATCCACTACCTGGCGGCGGTGGCCACCAACGAGGACCGTGGCGCGCTGCGCGTCTACCGCTGGTTCCTGATCGACAAGACCCGCGCGGACCAGGTCCGTTCGGACCAGGTCACGCCGTTCCTGATGGCCAAGTACCGCCGCGCCGAGGAGAAGATCGTCGAGGCGACGGACCGGGCGACCAGGGAGGCGGCGAAGGTCTCCCTGCTGGCCTCGCTGGGCACGGGGGCGGGCAGCGCGCTGGTCTGGGGCACGCTGCTGTACCTGGTGGCGAGCGGCCGGATCGACCTGGCGGCGGCGGGTACGGCGACGTTCGCGCTGCGGACGGCCTCGTCCGGGTTGCAGGGCCTGGTCGGCAACGGCGCCCGGCTGTACCGGATGGGCCTGTACCTGGACGACTACTTCACCTTCCTGGACGAGGCCGGCGGCCACCGGATCCGGCGCGGCGGGATCGTGCCGGACGCGCCGCAACTGGTGGAGGTCGCGGACCTCGGGCACGCCTACCCCGGCGAGCAGCAGGAACCGGCGCTGTGCGGGGTCAGCATGACGCTGCGGGCCGGGGAGGTGGTGGCGGTGATCGGGCAGAACGGCAGCGGCAAGTCGACGCTGCTGAAGCTGCTGTCCGGCCTCTACCTGCCGCAGTCCGGCCGGATCTGCTGGGACGGCGTGCCGGTGCAGGAACTGGACGCGGACGGCATGTGGTCGCGGGTGGCCCGGGTGCCGCAGGAGTTCGCGCGCTGGCCGCTGGGGGCGGCCGAGAACGTCCACCTGGGGCACCTCACCGAGCAGGTGATGGCGGACGTGGAGCGGGCGGCCGCGCGGACGGGTTTCGACGAGATCGTGGCCCGGCTGCGGTCGGGCTGGCGCACGCTGCTGGCCCAGGGCTGGTGGGGCGGCGCCGAGTTGTCGGGCGGCGGCTGGCAGCGGGCGGCGGTGGCCCGGGCGCTGTACCGGACGGTGCGCAGCCCGGGGCTGCTGATCCTGGACGAGCCGACCTCGGACCTGGACCCGCGCGCCGAGCACCGCATCCTGCACGCGCTGCGCGCCCTCGCCCCGGGGCGGATCACGCTGCTGGTGACGCACAACATCGCCAACGCGGCGGTGGCGGACCGGGTGATCGTGATGGACCGGGGCCGGATCGTGCAGACCGGCACCTGGACGGAGCTGGCGGCGCGCCCGGACGGGCTGTTCCGTGAGCTGCTGGACCTCCAGCGGGACCGGACGGTCCCGGCGCAGCGGGTCTGACGTCCTCGGCCGGCGAGGGCCGGTGCTGACCGTCCTCCGTACCGTCGTCGTCACGGCGGTACGGAGGACGGGAGGCGCCCGCCGGACGCGCGGGGTCTCGTTGACGGCCCTGCGCCAGTGGGTCGGTGAGTCAGAGCGCCGGTGGGCCAGTGCGTCAGTGCGTGGTGCGGGCCGCGTCGCGCAGCCTGCGCCAGGTGCGGCTGACGGACGCCAGCCCGGCCCGCCCGGCGCCGGTCCCGCCGCCTTCCCAGGTCCGGGCCGCCTCGGCGAACGTCTCCGCGCGCTCCGCGTTCTCGGCCGCCGCCTCCGCCCGGGCCGCCCGTGCCTGCGCGGCCCGGGCGGCGAGCCGCAGGTCCTCCGGTTCGATCGTGTCGAGCCTCGTCCGGACGTGGTCGAGCAGCGCGGCGCAGGAGTCGTCGATCGCGGCCTCGCCCAGGGGGCGCGCCGGGAGGTCCAGCCCGTCCGTCAACCGCTGCTCCAGGGCGGCCCGCAGGTCCGGCACGGAGATGTCGCGGATCGTGAGGGACAGGTGGGCGGAGAGGCCGGCGGCGCCGACCGCGCGGTGCGCGAAGCCGCGCGGGACGTAGAGCACGCTGCCGGGTTCGAGGACGCTGTGCAGGAGCCGCGGGGAGTGCTCGTCGTCGGGGAGTTCTCCCGGCGTCCAATCCGCTGCGGTCGGCGCGTCGTGGACGTACCAGGTCTTGTGTCCGGCCGCCTGGAGGACGAACACGTCGGCGTCGTCGCGGTGCACCGCGAGGCCCTGGCCGCCGGCGGGCGTGACGAAGAAGAACGCCTCCACCCGCCGGTCGAGCTCTTCGGACAGCCGCGCCACGAGCTCGCCCGTCGGGCGGTGCCACTGGTCGACGCAGCGCAGCAGCAGCGTCGCCCCGACGCCCAGGAGCGCGAGGACCTTCGCGCGGTCGGCGAAGCCGTGGTACGCGGTGCCGTTGACCGTGCGTGACGTGGTGTAGGCCTCGGGCGGGACGGTCACCTTGGTGGAGCGGACCATCTCCAGGTAGGGGGTGCGCAGCAGCCCCGTGTCGAAGGCGGCGTCCAACGCGTCCAGGTCGAACGGCGAGGCGAGTCTCTCCGGCGTGAAGACCGCGGGCTTGCGCTGCCACTGGTGGCCGGTGAAGCTCCGGACGTCGCCGACCCAGTCGGCCAGCGTGGGCGATTCCATGGTGTGTCCCGTGGTGTCAGGGTGTTCGGGGCTCGCGGGTCAGGCCCTGGCCGCGGCGTCGAACCGTACGGAGAGCAGGGAGCGCAGGGGGACGTGCGTCTCCTGCTGCGGGCCGCGAATGGCGAGCCGGTGGTCGAAGGCGACGTTCAGCAGGCGTTCGGCCAGGGGTACGACCAGGTGCTTGGCCCAGCAGCGGGCCCCGTCGAAGCCGAACGGCATGAACCCGGGCGTCCTCTCCGGGTCCGCCACCCCGGCCCACCGTTCGGGCCGGAACTCCAGCGGGTCGGACCAGTGCTCCGGGTGGCGGTGCATCAGGAGCGGGAAGAGCGCGACGCGGTCCTCGGGGCGGATCTCGGGGTGCAGTCCGGTGTAGGCGTGGCCGTCGTTGCGGAACAGCATCCACGCGGGCGGGAGCAGCCGCAGGGTCTCCCACAGGACCTCGGTGAGGTGGGCGCGGGCGCCCTCCCGCTCCCGGTCCGGCCCCATGAGCCACAGGGCGTTGCCGGCCAGTGCGGCCACCCCGTCGCAGAGGGTGGCCGTCGACCGCCGGTACAGCGCGATGGCCTGCCTCCGCTCCCGGGTGTCGGAGGCGTCGCGGATCTGCCCGGCCAGCGCGGTGCTCCTGCCCTCGGCGGCGGATCCCGGCCAGACGGTGACGGCGCGGTCGACGATCCGGGAGAGCCGGTCGGAGCGGGTGACGCCGCGTTTCGACAGGAGGGAGACCGGCAGCGGGTCGGACGCGAAGAGCCATCGGCGCAGGTAGGAGGTGGCCGCGTAGGGCCAGGCGCCGGACAGCCCGCGTGCCGGGGGCGGCGGGGTCCTGATGCCCGCCATGACGTCCTGACCCAGCGCGCGGATCGTCCGGGTCGCGCTGTCGTGGTGGATGTCCGCTCCCGCGGCGGGCTTGTAGACCGAGCGCTCCGCCGACCGCACGGGGCGCGCCGCGACGATTTCGGCCATCAGCTCGCTGTCGGAGACGCCGACCGTGCGGGCGTCGATCCGGAATACCTTTTCTTCCCTGGTCAGCAGGTCCTGGATCTTCGGGGCGTAAACAATGGAATGGCTGCGCCCGGCTGTCGGCGCCATTTCTTCCATGAGAATCCCGCCTCCAATGAAATGGCGATGGAATGGATTCCCCCGGCGGGCGGAGAACTCCGGGCAGGCGGGGGAACTCCGGGCAGGTGAAAGGGTGGGGCGCTCTGCAGCGCCGGCGGGGGCCGCGGCCCGGCCGTGGCCCGGCCACGGCCCCCGTTGGTGACAATGCGTCAGATGACGTGCGCGATCCACGAGTGGTCGGCGAGGTCCTCGTCACGCTTGAACTTCTTCACGATAGCCTTGATCATCTTCATGGGTACTCTCCATTCCCGGGATGGCAGGCACGGTGGAGCAAGGATGCCCGCGGCTTGGCGGAAATTCGGTATTCCGATCGGAACCCCGAACCGACTTTCATCTAACTCCGGACCTTAACCGAAAGCTAGGGCTCCTGACACTCTTTTGACAAAGGATGACCTCCTCGCCGGTCCGGATTGTGCGGCGCATTAGATGGCCGATCGTTATAACTTCCCGAGGCGTGCGGTGGGGGACCATATCGGTATGGAGCTGAGGATTGAGGCCACCGACCTGCCGGGGCGTGAGTGTGCCGCCGCGCCGGGCTTCCCGGGCTACCGGGACCTGTACGTCGCCGTCCAACGCCGGGGCCGCCCGGCCGAGTTGCTCGACCTGTTCCCGGGGGATGCGCCGCGCGCCCACTGGTCGCTGGAGTGCGAGGCGAGGCCGGAACCCGGAGGTGCGGACCTCGCCGGAGGTGTGGACCTCACCGGCCGGTACGTGCAGGGCGGTCCCGGCGCCCGGTTCGTCTACCTGAACTGGGTGACCGGGAACGGCGACGGCTGGGCGCTGTTCCGCCGGGCCAAGCTGCTGCTGGCGGCGGTCGACCGGGAGGTCGTCGAGGCGGCGGTGGAGCGCGGCGTCCTGGTGGCCCGGCTGCGCCTGACGGACGCCAAGGGCCGTCCGCTGTGCGCCGCCGTCCGCCCGCCCGTGGTGACCTGGTCGGCGGAGGGCTGAGTGCGAGGGGCCCGAACGCGCGAGGAGGGCCCCGCCGCACGCGGGGCCCTCCTCGATGTTCGGTATGCGCAGGTCAGTTGTACGTGGTGGTGACGGTCACGCCGCCGAAGCCCTGCTGGGCGTAGAGGCTGAAGTACACCCAGCCGGACGGCGGGTTGGTGATGGTGAGGGTCTCGCCGTTGCCGGCGTTGGTGGACTTGGCCAGGTTCGACCCGGTGGTGGCCCACGCACCCCCGTTGTAGTAGAGGTCGGCGTTGCCGGTGCCGCCGCTGGTGGTGATGGTCAGCTGCTTCACGCCGGCGGGCAGGTTGAGGAAGTTGTAGCTGTAGTTGCCGGTGGTGGCGGCGACGCCGTCGCGGCGGCAGTTCTTGTCGTACTGCCGGGTGTCGCCGGCGGTGCACAGCGGGGCCTGGCTGGTGGGCAGGCTGCCGCAGTTGTCGGCGCCGCAGGCCTTGAGCCAGGTGGCGAAGTCGGCGTCGTAGCGGGTGCCGATGGTGGTCTTGAGCAGGGTGCGGGCGCCGTTCCAGTCGCCGACGCGGTACTTGGCGAGGAGCGCGTCGACGTCCTGCGGGTGCGACTGGAGCATGTAGCGCACGGCCAGGTAGCCCCAGTTGTAGACCTTGGTGGAGTCGGAGTTGTCGTAGGTGTTGTCGAAGAGGGTGCTCAGCGCGTAGGTGCCCTTGCCGGCCTGGGCGACGGCGGCGTCGTAGTGGACGCCCCGGTAGCTGTACGAGATGTACTCGGCGAGGCCCTCGACCCACCAGACGGTCGGGGTGGTCATGCCGGCGTCGAAGTCGCCGTAGAAGTCGTAGCGGCCGTCGAGGTAGTGGGTGTACTCGTGGTTGAGGTTCCAGATCTGGAAGGCGGGGCGCAGCCAGTCGGCCTCGTGCGCGATGAAGCGGGCCTGGTTGCCGGCCTTGGCCGGGTCGCCCTCCTCGTACATGCCGCCGTTGTCGACGGCGATGTCGTACATCTTCCAGGCGTAGAGGCTGTAGTTGTAGTAGTCGTCGAAGACGACGACCTCAAGGCTGGTGTTGTTGTCGTTGGCGACCGGGCCGTTGTCCTTGACCACCTGGTGGAAGAACTGGTCCTCGTTGATCAGGCTGGTGCAGGTGTCGGCGAGCTGCTGCGCGGTCATGTCCTGGGCGCGGATGCGCAGGTTGGCGTTGCAGGTGTGGTCGACGGTGAGCACGAGCGGGACGAGCCGGGCGGCCAGGTCGCAGGTGCCGTAGTAGGCGCAGTTGCCGGTGTCCTTCTTCTCCGCGAACCAGACCAGGTTCATGGTGAGCGGGGCGGTGGCGCCGACCAGCGGGTAGCGGTTGACCAGGTCCTTGACGATCGGCCGGCCCTGGGCCTTGGTGGCGTCGTTGGCGACCAGGTTGCCGATCTGGATGCCGATCGAGGTGACCAGGTCGGAGCCGTTCAGCTGGGAGCTGTTGCGGGTGACGAAGGACGCCATGGTGGTGGCGAAGGAGGGGTCGGCCTGGAGGGCCGCGGTGAAGGCGGGGAGGTCGAAGCCGCGCTCGATGACGGTCTTGGTGTTGGCGACGGCGGTGGCCATCGAGCCGGTCCAGGCGCCGGTGTAGTCGGCGAGCAGGCGCTTGACGACGCCGGTGTAGCGGGCGTTCTCCTGGGCGCTGTCGATCAGGGTGACGGCCTCGGCGAGGGTCGCGCCGTTGGCCTCGGTGACGTCCTTGCTGTGCGGGGCGGCGAAGAAGCCGTCGAGGGCGCCGCGGATGGCGGTCTGCAGGGTGGTGCCGTACGGGCCGACCACGTCAGGGTTGTACCACTGCACGTAGTAGCCGGCGCGCAGGAACAGGACCAGCTGGCCGGCGGAGGTGGAGTCGTCGCCGGGGTAGGTGGCGGAGACGTCCCGCAGGGCATTGGCGACGGTGGCCATCTGGGCCTCGTTGAACGCGGCCTTGGCGTCGTTGCCGGTCAGGGTGAACAGCGTGTTGACGCAGTCGAGGCCAACGGCCTCGACCCGCTGGACGAGCGCGGCCCCGGTGTTGCCGGTGAAGGCGGAGACGTCGCAGGCGGGGGCGGCCGCGAGCTGCTTGGCGGCCTTGGCGGCCTTGGTGTCGACGCCGGCCCCGGTGGTGCTGGCCGCCGTCGGGGCGGTCGCCTTGGCCTGCTCGTCGGCGGCCAGCGGGCGGGCGTCCTTCGGGGTGTCGGGGGACTTGGGCACGGGCACGGAGCGCGGTGCGGCCGCCTTGCCGGTGGGGGTGGTCGAGGCGTGGGCCGCAGGGGCGTCGGCGGCGTGGGCCTGGGGTGCGAAGAGACCGAGTGCGAGGAAGAAGGCGACGCCGAGCGCAGGGAGTCTGCGCGCGCCGGCCTTCGCTATCCGGGAGGGACGCATCTGTGGGGGCCTCCGGGGCCGTTGAGGGTTGCCGTGTGGTTGGGGGCACACGGTTCCTGATGTGTGACATGTAAAATGTCACACCTGTTGCGGCCGGGGGAAGGCTTGGGAACGGATTCGCGTCGGGCGAGATCGAACCGTTGTCAGGCCGGCACGCCGCGTCGGGCCGGCGCACCCCGCCACGTCGGCGCGCCGCGTCAGGCCGGCGCACCCCGTCAGGTCGGCCCGACGGCGGATCAACCCGCCGTCAGGCCAACCCGCCGTCAGGCCGCGGCAGTCCGCGCCAACGGCGTCAACGCCGCGAACTCCAGCGGCGCCGACGGATCCACCGACAGCTCCGCCGGAGCCGGCTCGGCGCCGGAGCGGACCAGCAGATCGCCGATCGCCGCCACCATCGCCCCGTTGTCCGTGCAGAGCCTCAGCGGCGGCACCCGCAGCGCGATCCCGGCCGCCGCGCAGCGCTCCTCGGCCAGCGACCGCACCCGGGAGTTGGCCGCGACCCCGCCGACCACCACCAGGGTGCCGATCCCGTGATCGGTGCAGGCCCGCACCGCCTTGCGGGTCAGCACGTCGGCGATCGCCTCCTGCAACCCGGCCGCCGCGTCCGGCACGTACGGGTCCGAGCCGCCCGCCCGTTGCGCCTCCACCCAGCGGGCGGCCGCCGTCTTGAGCCCGGAGAACGAGAACGCGTACGGGTCGTCCCGCGGTCCGGTCAGCGGCCGCGGCAGGCGGACGGCCGTCGGGTCGCCGTCCCGGGCCGCCCGGTCGATCGCCGGACCGCCGGGGTAGGGGAGGCCGAGGATCCGGGCGACCTTGTCGAAGCACTCGCCGGCCGCGTCGTCCAGGGTGTCGCCGAGGTGGACGATCGGGTCGCGGGCGAGGTCGCGCACCAGCAGCAGCGAGGTGTGCCCGCCCGAGACGATCAGCACCACGCAGGGGTTCGGCAGCGGCCCGCCGTCCAGCGTCGCGGCGGCGACGTGCCCGGCCAGGTGGTGCACCCCGTACAGCGGGACGCCGAGCGAGAACGCGTAGCCCTTGGCCGCGGCCACCCCGACCTGGAGCGCCCCGGCCAGCCCCGGGCCGGTCGTCACCGCGACGGCGCCGATGTCAGCGAGCGTCAGCCCGGCCCGCGCCAGCGCCTCGCCGACCACCGGCGCCATCGCGTGGACGTGCGCCCGGGCGGCGATCTCCGGCACCACCCCGCCGAAGCGGGCGTGCTCGTCCATCGACGACGCCACCGCCTGCCCGAGCAGTACGCCGTCCCGGACCAGACCCGCGCCGGTCTCGTCGCAGGAGGACTCGATCCCCAGCACCACCGGTGACCCTGTCACAGTCACTCACCCTCATCACTCATTACATGCACTCGCGACCATTGTGCCCGACGAGACGTGAGGAATAAGCAGGAGCCCATGCTTCGTTCCTGCAACTCATACGCAATAGTGTTGTCCCGGCACGATCATCACTGTTCATCGAAAGGGGCTGTGTCCCAGCATGGGCACCTACTCGCTTCCCGACCTGCCGTACGACTACTCCGCGCTTGAGCGGGCGATGTCCCCCGAGATCCTCGAACTGCACCACTCCAAGCACCACGCCGCCTACGTCAAGGGTGCGAACGACACCCTGGACCAGCTGGCCGAGGCGCGCGACAAGGAGCAGTTCGGCGGCCTGGTCGGCCTGCAGAAGACCTTCGCCTTCCACCTGTCCGGCCACGTGCTGCACTCGCTGTTCTGGCAGAACCTCTCCCCGGAGGGCGGCGACCGCCCCGAGGGCGAGCTGGCCGACGCCATCACCGAGCACTTCGGCAGCTTCGAGGCCTTCCGCAAGCAGCTCACCACCGCCACCACCGGCGTGCAGGGCTCCGGCTGGGGCATCCTCTCCTGGGAGCCCCTCGGCAAGCGCCTGATCGTCGAGCAGGTCTACGACCACCACGGCAACGTCGGCCAGGGCACCACCCCGCTGCTCGCCTTCGACGCCTGGGAGCACGCCTACTACCTGCAGTACCGCAACGTCCGCCCCGACTACGTCGAGAAGCTCTGGGACGTCGTCAACTGGCAGGACGTCTCGACCCGCTTCGCGGCCGCCAAGACCGTCTGACGCGCACTAGGTGAACGGCCCCGGACCGGTCGGGCGGTCCGGGGCCTTCCTTGTGTCAGGAGAGCTGCAACAACGCCTTCCGGTGCCGCCAGGCGAGCCGCAGGAGCGCCGCGCCGGCGGGCTGCATCGGCTCGGTGGCGGTGAGGCGATCCACCTGCTCGGCCGTGAACGGGATGCCGGCCGACCGCCCCGTCGCGTCCTCCAGCCCGACGCGGTGGCCCTCGTCGTTGGCGGAGACGATGCGCCGGAACGTCTCGTCGAACAGGTCGGCGTCGAACACGGCCACGGTCAGCATGTCGGTGACGAACGTCAGCGGATCCATCCCGAGGCCCAGCCAGAACACCCGCAGGCGGCCGTCCGCGCGCGCCGCGGTGAGCGACTTGTCCAGCGGCCAGGCGGCGTAGTCGATCGGCGCCCTGTCGCTCCCGTAGTCCTCGGTGCCGCCGAGCAACTCCTCGCTCAGCTCCCGCAGGATCGCCCGCCAAAGGTCGAAGTCGTTCCCCTCGTTCCACGGCGCATCGTGCGAGGCCTGGAACATCCCGACCGGCATCACCTGGAAGAGACCCCCGCCGCTGGCGACCTTCTCGGGGTCACGCCAGTGCAACACGAACTCCGCTTCGCCGGTCCTGCGATCGTGCCGGATGGTCAGCGTGCTGATGGCCGCCATGACCGGCCGGCGCGCGAGGACGGTCGGATCGCCGATGGCGGCCCGGAAGGGCGTGGCGGCCTCGCCCGCCAGGACCGCCGCAGCGTACTCGTGCGCGACGGCCTCACAGATGTTGATCACGTCGAAGTACCGGCCACGGCCGAACGTCAGCGTCGGATCGCCCGCAGACGTCCCGACATCAAGCAGGCGGTAGCAGCTTCGATCCTCGAACAGCCTGGGCCTGGCGAGCTCCCCAACAGCGTCGGCATAGCGGCGATGGGCGGTTCCATCAACCCGGTACGGGCGGATGCGGTCGAGCTCCGGCTCGCCGCCGTCCAGCTCGGCCTCCGGCGCGTCCGGCACCCACCGCAGCCGGACGCGCTCCAGCGGCACCGGCTGGTCCGGAATCCAGTGCCGGCGAGCCAGCAACGGAGTCCCCGGGACCAGCCGTTCGGGATCACTCCCGGCAAGGAGCCGATTGGTCAACTCGAAGCGGTGATCGTTGAGGAAGCCCCGCACCCATCGCCAGTGCTCCCGACTGTCGGACGGGCCCGGTTGGTCGTCTGCCACGGTTCACCCTAACGCCGCGGCTCGCTCGTCGAGTTCCCCGGCACCGGCCACGTCGCGGAGGCGGTAGAGGCGGGCCCGGAGGTCGCGGACGGCGTCCTGGACCTTGACCGAGCGGATGCCGTCCGCGCAGTCGAGGAAGTCGTTCCAGGATGCGAGGGCGCCGTCGACGTCGTCCTGCCGGAGACGGACGGTGCCGAGGTCGGCGAGGACGATCGCCCGGGTGCGGCGGCGGTCGAGGCCGTGGATGTCGAGCGCGTGGTGGAGGTGTTCCTGCGCGCTGCTGTAGTCGCCGAGTCGGGCGAGGACCATGCCGGACTCGTGAGCCCACCGGCCGATGCTGTAGTGCGAGGCCCACGACTCGCCGGGCGCGCCGGTGGCCCGTTCGATCGCGCTCTGGGACGCGGCGAGCGAGCTGGTCGCGGTGCGCCGGTCGCCGTCGAGGGCTGCGGCGTTGGCCAGGGTGGCCTGGTAGTAGGCGAGCGCTCGGGAGTCATCGAGGTGTTTGGCCTGGTCGACGCACTCTTCCGCTATCCGCACGGCGGTGGGCCTGAAACCCAGGTCGATGGCCTGGACGGCCAGACCGCGCAGGGCGGTGGCGGCCAACTCGGCGTCGCCGGCCTCGGAAGCGAGCCGGAAGGAATGCGCGTAGTACTGCTGGGCGGCGTCCTGGTTCCCCTCGTCCTGGGCCATCCACCCGGCCAGGTGAACGAGTTGGGAGGTCGCCGCGAACAGCTCCCGGCCGACGGCTTCACTCCACGTCCCGTCCAGCCAGGGCGCGACGTCGTCGTGCAGGTAGCGGACGGCGAGATGGCGGGCATGGCCGCCACCGAGCTCGGCGGCCGCGTCGCCCAGCGACTTCGTCATCTGACGGATCGCTGCGACCTCGCCCCGGCCGACCTTCACCTTCTCATCAGTCTTCAGCCGTGTCCGCCGAAGGATGGCGTCTGGATCAGGCAGGCCCAACGCCGCAAGCGCGTATGCGCTGGAGGCGGACACGAATCTCCGGCGATCCACCACGTCCCTCCGGCTCAGCTCGATGACGGAATCCACGGTATCGCCAGTTCTGATCTCGTCCTGGCCAGTTGGCGGGCTGCTAACCGTTTCTGCCAGATCGATACCCAGAACCGAGATCAGGTGCGGCATCCAGTATTTCGGGACGCGTCCGCCGCGCTCCCAGCGAGATACCTGGCCCCGGTCTGGCCCTGCGCCCCCTTTGCCTTCGGTCTCGCCGAGTTCGCGACCAAGCCTGGGCTGTGACCAGCCCTTGTTCTCCCGTGCGGTCCTGATCAGGCCTGCGACCGTTACAGATCCCCTTGACACGGTGCCCTCCGTTGGGTCGACACCCGGCCCACATCGGCCGACATCTGGCCGACATCTGGCCCACATCCTGGCACCTTATCCGTTTGCGTACACGGCTGTTGACTTAGCGTCAGCCGTTCGGGCAGCGACGATAGCTCTCCCCGGGCGGCAGGCCCAACCCGTAGGCGCCTCTGGAAGGCGCCGCGACCTGCAATGGAGACACAGTGACCACCGTCGACACCGAGACGATCACGGTCGAGCTGCCCGAGGCGTTCGACCCGCGCTGGAACCGCCTGCCCGGCATCACCGTGGACGGTAAGAAGATCACCCTCGACCCGAAGAAGTACTTCTTCCGGTTCGAGGCCAGCTCCTGGCTCGTCATCGACTGGCAGACCGTGCAGGACGGCCTGCTGGGCGTGGAGGAGACCGAGGAAGCCAGCGTCGAGCAGATGGCGCTGGAGTTCATCAAGACCCACGGCCACTCGACCCGCGACGCGGGCGAGGTCCTGGCCGTCGCCCACCAGGTGTACTCGTACCTGTTCCGCGATGAGCACCTGGCCACCCTGGGCCTGCCGGACGTGACCGCCGAGCACCTGAAGATGCTTCGTGAGGCCGCCACGTTCATGGCCCTGAACAAGGTCGAGCTGAATGGGCACATCTCCAACGTCGGCCCGTGCTGGTTCTTCCCCTCCGCCACCGGGGTCGTCTTCGACCTCTCCGAGGAGGAAGGTCAGATGCTGGACGAGGTCTACCACGGCGGCTGGTTCAACGAGCACCGCCGGATCGAGGGCATCAAGGCTCACGCCGCGCTCGGCGGCCGGCTGGTGCATGGCTGCCAGTCCGTTCCCGACCAGTCCGGCGGTGTCGTCGCCCCGTACGGCGCTTCCATGGCCCGCTTCCGCGAAGAGCTCGCCGGCATGAAGACCGAGTGGATCGAGCAGGTCGACTCCTACCGCGTGACCAGGTCCTGATCCTCGGGTGAGCACCGGTCCGGGGGGGGAAACGCGCTGCCGCCCCCGACCCCCACCCCTCCCCCAGAGGCCAAAAGAAAAGAACAAGTTCCCCTGAACACCACGCTCTTCCCCCCCCTCCTTGTCGA
>NZ_JBHVWW010000037.1:60872-78301 GCF_042882025.1 Kitasatospora sp. NPDC058243 | reverse complement strand
CGGACGGACTACGCGCGGCGCGGGCGGTGGTGCGGGCGTGGCGGTGCCCGCCTGGCTAGGCGGGCCCGCTGTCCGAACGGCGACCGCTCCGCCGCCACGGCGCCGCGCGCCTCCTACCTGTTTTCCACCGGTTGCCGAGGGCTCCGGAGTACCGGCCGGAGCCCTGGTCTCGGCGTGGTCCGCCCGCCGGCCCGAAGGCCGGTGAGGGACCGTCTGCGGGGTTTCACCCGAGTTGGTCGAGGCGCAGCCGCGCCACCCGGACCGTCCGGCGCGGCAGGGTGGTGGGCAGGGCCACCAGCAGGGCGGTGGCGGTGAACATCGCGAAGTGCGAGCCCTCCGGCCAAGGCCCGGCCCAGCCCAGTTCGCCGTGCCGGTGCTCGGCGAAGGCGTTGCAGCACAGCCAGGCCGCCAGTCCGATCAGCGGCGCCGCCCGGGGCCGGGAGAAGCCGCCGAGGATCGCGCACAGGCCGAGGTAGGCGACGTAGGCGAGCCCACCGGAGTGCAGTTCGCCGAGCCCGCCGAGGCCCATCGCCAGGACGCCGCCGGCGAGCAGGGCCACCGTGCCCGAGGTCGGGGCGGAGAGCCGCTCCAGGACCGGGTGGTAGCGCCGCCCGCCCGGCCGGGCCGCGTACATCCGCACGCCCTACCCCTTCGCGACGACGAGTTCGGGCGCCGGGCCGACCGGCAGGTGCCACCGGGTGCGCCGGTGCAGCGCCTCCAGGTCGTGCAGCAGCTCGGGCACCGGGACGGTCAGCACCGGGCAGCCCGCCTCGCGCGCGCAGTGCGCCGTGACCGAGCGCCGCAACCGACGCCGCAGCAGACCGCCGCTCTGGCCGAGAACCAGCAGGTCGTCCGGCCGGTCGGCGGCCTGGACGAGGGCGGGCCCGGTCTCGCCCCTGATCACCAGCGGGCGCAGCGGCACGCCGGGGTCGGCGCCGCCGAACGCCGCGTCGAGGGCGTCCCGCAGCCGCTGTTCGGCCGCCTCCCGCACCGCCGCGAGCAGCGGCGGGCACGGCGAGCGGCGGTAGCCGAGTTCGCCGCCGGGCGGCTCCCAGGCGAGTACCGGGACGATTTCGGCGCCACGGCTGCGGGCTTCCGCCACGCCGCGGTGCAGGGCGGCGAGGCTGCCGAGCGATCCGCTGACCCCGACCACCACCCTGCCGGTGCCGCTGCCCTGGTGCCGCCCGTTGCCGTGCATGGTCCGTCCTCGCGTCGTCGTTCCGGTACCCGGCGTGTCGCCCGGCGTCTCGCCCGGTGTGTCACCTGGTGTGTCGTCCTCCACCCAACCGCCGCGCCGGCCGCCCGCCGCCCGTCCTTGACGCCTTCCTGACGCCCCGGGCCGCCTTCCCAACGCGCTCCATACGCCGACCGCCCGCCTGCCTCCCGCCGACACCTGGTTTCACCCGTTCGGCGGAGCCAGGAAGCCGGGAGCCGGAACGCGGCGGAAGCCGGGAGCCGCGCGGCGGCGCGGTGCCCCGGATGCCGGATCGCGGGCGATCAGCCGTGGCGTCAGGCCGGGGCGCGGGCGAGGTCGAGGATGTAGGCGGTGCCGCCGGCGGGGGACGGTTCGACGGTGAGCTCGCCGTTCATCGCCTCGACGAAGCCCCGCGCCACGGTGAGGCCGGCACCGTCGACGGCCGGGCCGGGGGCCCTCACCCGGAGGTGGATCCGCCCGGCCACCGCGCCCGCGTCCACCAGGGCGGGCCTGCCGGCCCCCGCCAGGACGTCGGCGAGGGCGCGTTCCAGCAGCCCGGCGTCGGCGAGCACGGGCGGCAGGCCGTCCGGGAGCGCGAGGCGCACGTCGCGCTGTTCGGCGGGCAGGGCGGGCAGGGCGGCCAGCGCGGCGGCGAGCACCGGGGCCAGCGCCGTGGGGCGCAGCAGCACCGGTTGCTCGCCGGCCCGCAGCCGGTCGAGGTCCAGCAGGTCGGCGACCAGGCGTTCCATCCGCCGTACCTCGGCGGCGATCCGCCGCCCCGGCGGCCCCGGCAGGTCGGCGGCCTCGCGGCGCAGCGCGGCGAGCGGGGCGCGCAGGTCCTGTCCGACGGCCTCCAGCAGTGCGGTGTGCAGGGCGTCGGTGTGGGCGAGGGTCTCGGCGGCGGCGGCCTGGGCGGCCAGCCGTTCGCGTTCCCGGGCCAGTCGCAGCTGGGTGACGTAGGGGCCGAGCAGTCGGGTGTCCTGCTCGGTGAGCGCCGGTCCGCGCAGGGCCAGGACGGCGTCCGGGCCGAGGTCGACGGCGAGCGAGGCCTCTTCGGGGCGCTGCGGGAGGGCGGTGCCGGAGGCGGCGGTGGGGCGCCAGAGCCGGCCGGTGCGGACCAGGACGACGGCGCCCTCCAGGCCGAGCACCTGGCGCAGGTCGGCGACCAGGTCGGGCACTGCGCGGGCGCCGGATTCGACCGCCGCGCCGGCCAGCCGGGCCAGCACCGCCGCTTCGGCGCGGGCCCGGTCGGCCTGCTGGGAGCGGCGGGTGAGGCCGTCGATGAGGTGGGCGATGATCCCGGCGACGGCGAGGAAGAGCAGCAGCGCGGCGAGGTCGGCGCCGCGGGTGACGGCGAGGCTGTGCCAGGGCGCGGTGAAGAAGTAGTCGGCGGCGAGCGCCCCGGCGGCGGTGCTGGCGGCGGCGGGCAGCAGGCCGCCGAGCCGGGCGGTGGCGGCGACGACCAGCAGCAGGCAGAGCAGGGCGCCGGGGAGGGCGAGCGAGTCGCGCAGCGGGGAGAGCGCCCAGGCCAGGGCGGCCGTTGCGGCCGGGCCGGCCAGCCAGGCCAGGCGCCGGCGGCGCGGCGGGACGGCGGCCGGGCGGCGGCGCCGGGGTGCGGGCGGGACGGCCAGCAGGCCGGGTTGGGGCGGGGGGACGACCCGGACGTCGATCGGGCCGGCCAGCCGGATGACGCGGTTGATCACCGAGCCGGAGACCAGTTCGCGCAGGCGGCTGCGGCTGGTCGGGCCGAGCAGGATCTGGGTGGCGCTCTCGGCGTGGGCGAAGTCCACCAGGGCGCGGGCGGCGTCGTTGCCGTCGACCTCGATGTAGCCGCCGTGGAGTTCGTGCAGCAGGGCGCGCTGGCCGGCGAGGGCGGGCGGCTCGTGGACGGTGGCGCCGTCGTCGGGCCGGACGTGCACGCCGATCAGGTCGCCGTGCACCCGGGTGGCGGTGCGGGCGCCGCGGCGGATCAGGTGCTCGCCCTGCGGGGCCCCGTTGAGGGCGACGACGATGCGTTCCTTGGTCTCCCAGGGCGCCCGGATGCCGTGCCGGGCGCGGTAGTCGGCGAGTTCCTCCTCGACCCGGTCGGCCAGCCAGAGCAGGGCGAGTTCGCGCAGGGCGCCGAGGTTGCCGGCCCGGAAGTAGTGGTCGAGGGCGACGTCGATCCGGTCGGGCGGGTAGATCGCGCCCTGGGCCATCCGGGTGCGCAGGGCCTGCGGGCTGAGGTCGACGAGTTCGATCCGGTCGGCGGCGCGGACCACCTCGTCGGGGATCCGTTCGCGCTGGGCGACGCCGGTGATCTGTTCGACGACGTCGTTGAGGCTCTCCAGGTGCTGGATGTTGACGGTGGTGGCCACGTCGACGCCGGCGTCGAGGAGTTCCCGGACGTCCTGCCAGCGTTTGGGGTGGCGGCCGCCGGGGGCGTTGGTGTGGGCGAGTTCGTCGACGAGCGCGAGCTGCGGGCGGCGGGCGAGCAGGGCGTCGACGTCGAGTTCGGTGAGGGTGGTGCCGCGGTGGCCGACGGTGCGGCGGGGCAGTACGGGCAGGTCCCCGAGCTGGTGCTCGGTGCCCCGGCGGCCGTAGGTCTCGACGAGTCCGACGACGACGTCGAGGTCTTCGTCGTCGCGCAGCCGGCGGCCCTCGGCGAGCATGGCGTACGTCTTGCCGACCCCCGGCGCAGCCCCCAGGAACACCCGCAGTCGTCCGCTCACCGCCGTGCCGCCACCTCCTCGGTGTCCATGCTCCGCCGGGGCGCCGGGGTGCGCGAGGGGGCGGGCGCTCCACCGGAGTGGCGGGGCACGCGAGGCGGCCGACGAGAGATCTGGATGGTGCTATCGTCATTAGCACCATGTTGCTGAAGCTGGACACCGGCGACGCCCGCCCCCTGCACGAGCAGGTGGCGGGCGCGATCAGGCGGGCCGTCGCCGAGGGCGAGTGCGCCCCCGGGGACAGGCTGCCACCGGCCCGGGAGCTCTCCCGGGCGCTGGGGGTGAACACCAACACCGTCCTGCGCGGGCTGCGCACGCTGCGCGACGAGGGCGTGCTGGAGTTCCGCCGGGGCCGTGGCGTCACGGTCGCCGAGGACGCCGACACGCGCTCCGAACTGGCCGAGCGGGTACGGCAGTTGGTTGCCGATGCGGCCCGGGCCGGCTACAGCAGGAACGATCTCGTGGACATGATCAGGGGGATGTCGTGACGGACGGGAAGCTCATAGCGAAGGAGCGCCGGGAGCCCGGGGCGGGGCGCGGCGCGTTCTGGGGCGCGGTGGCCTGGTCGGCGGGCGTCCTGGCCCTGCTGATCGCGCTGCCGTGGGCCGCGCGCCACCGGCTGCCGGACCCGCTCGCCACCCACTGGGGCGGGCAGGACCCGGACGGCTCCATGTCACTGACGGCGGCCGCGCTGTTCCCGGCGGCGGTCTGGCTGGTGCTGGTGCTGGCCGCCGCGGCCACCCTCCGGTTCCGGGCCGGGACGGCGCGCGGTGCCATCGGGCCGGCGCTGGCGGCCGGCGGAGTACTCCTGACGGGGGCGCAGACCTCCATCGTGCACGCCAACCTGGACCGCGCGCGCTGGCAGGAGGCCGCGCCGATGGGCTTCGAGGTGGTCGTCCTGGTCGTGGCGGCGGGCCTGGCCGGCCTGCTGACCTGGCTGGCCGTCCGCCCGCGCGTCGACTCCCCGACCGGCGGGCGACCGGCGGCCGGGGCGCCGACGCTGACGGCCGTGCCGGGCGAGCACCTGGTCTGGCTCTCCCGAGCCGCCAACACGTGGCTGCAACTGGCCTCGGCCGTCCTCGCCCTGGGCGCCCTGGGCGCCGTGCTGGCGCCGGCCAGCGGGCTGATCGCGCTCAACTGGTCGCTGATCGTGCCGTTCGCCTCCACCTCCGTCATCACGCTCGGCTGCTCCTCGGTCACGACCCGGGTGACCGCCGACGGCCTGTCCGTCGACTTCGGCCCGTTCGGCTGGCCCAGCCGGCGCTGGTCCCCCGCCGACCTCGACTCGGCCCGCGCCGAGCTGCGCACCCCCGCCCAGGCCGGCGGCTGGGGCTACCGCGTCAACAGCCTCGGCACCACCGTGATGCTGCGCCGCGGCGTCTGCCTGGTGGTCCGCACCCGGCGCGGGCGCGAGTTCGCCGTGAGCGTCGACGACGCCGAGCGCGGCGCGGCCCTGCTCAACTCCCTCATCGCCAGGTCCGCCAGCCCCACCGGCTGACCCCCGTCACGCCGCTGGGGTCCGTCTTCAAACCGCCCGTTCAGGTGGTGTGGACAGGGGCCGCACCGTGGGTACACCAGCTGACAGCTGCTCATAGTGCAGAGGGCAAGGAGGCGTCCGTGACCCACGAACGGCGGACGGCGGAAGACCCGGAGCGCGACGCGGTCGTCACCCGGGGAGGCACCAACCAGGACGAACGGACCATCACCTTCCTACGACTCGGCGTCGGACTGATCGGCATCCTGCTGCCGCTCGCACTCCCCCTGGGGAACTGGCTGTTCGCCGAGCTCAGGGGCCAGAGCACGGCGGGATTCTGGCCGGCCTCGATGAGCGGCTCGTACTACACCAGCACCCGGAACCTCTTCGTGGGCGGCCTGTGCGCGCTCGGGGTGTTCCTGATCTGCTACCGCTTCGACCGCCGGGACGACCGCTGGAGCACCGCCGCCGGCGTGTTCGCGCTCGGGGTCGCCCTGTGCCCGACCGCGCCGCGGGGCGCGACCTCGTTCCAGAGCGCGGTCGGCCTGCTGCACTACGCCTTCGCCGGACTGCTGCTCTTCGTGCTGGCGATGTTCTGCGTCTACTCCTTCCGCAACCCGCGCTCCACCCAGCCGTCCTGGGTCAGCCGGGCCTACCTGGCGGCCGGGGTGCTGATCCTGGTGCTCCTGCTGCTCGCCGTCGTCGCCGGGGTGGCCGGCGTCGGCACGGACTGGGCCGTCCGGCCGCTGTACCTGTGCGAGTGGTTCTCGACCTGGGCGTTCGGTGCCGCCTGGACCGGCGCCGCGCTCGAACTGGCCGCCGCCGGTCGATCGTACGGACACCACCCGCTCCTCCCGGGGCAGAGCGGCTCCCCCGCCACCGGCAGCCCGGCGGCCCAGGCCTAGGATGCGCTCTTAAGGGGGCCTTAACCCCAAGAGATGGTCATCTTGTCGTCCCGGAACACCGTTACCATGCGCACCAAGGCCCGCCACCAGGGCGGCCGGTGACGGAACCCCAGCAACGGGAGGACGAGCATGTCGAACGAGGTCCGGGCAGGGCGCGGTCCGCAGGAGGAGTACCCGTCGGTGGATCTGCGAATGGACGTACCGCACTCGGCGCGGGTCTACGACTACCTCATCGGCGGCAAGACCAACTTCGAGGCGGACCGCGTCGCCGCGCACGCCTCGGTGCAGGCCTGGCCGTCGCTGCCGATCTCCATGCGCACCACCCGCGACTTCATGCAGCGCGCCGTCCGCCACCTCACCGAGGAGTACGGCGTCCGGCAGTTCCTGGACATCGGCACCGGCATCCCCACCTCGCCCAACGTCCACGAGATCGCCCAGTCGATCGCCCCGGACGCGCGGGTCGCCTACGTCGACAACGACCCGATCGTGCTCACCCACGCGCGGGCCCTGATGTCCAGCACGTCGCAGGGCCGCACCTGTTACGTGGACGCCGACTTCCGCGACCCGGAGTCGATCATCCAGAACCCCCGGCTGCGCGAGGTCCTCGACTTCTCCCAGCCGGTGGCGCTGTCGCTGATCGCCATCGTCCACTTCGTGCTCGACGAGGACGACCCGCAGGGCATCGTGCGCCGCTTCATGGACGCCCTGGCGCCCGGCAGCTTCCTCGCCCTGACCGTGTTCACCGGGGACACCGACCCGGTGGGCGTGGGCGGCGTCGGCCGGGAGTACAACGCGCGCGGCATCCCGCTGCAGATCCGCGACCAGAAGGAGACCGCGGCCTTCTTCGACGGCTACGACCTCCTCGACCCCGGCGTCACCCTGGTCCACCACTGGCGCCCGGACACCGGGGCCGCGCCGATCCGCGACCAGGACATCGCGATGTACGCGGGCGTGGCGATCAAGCGCTGAGCCTGCCGACGTCAGCCGGGGACGGCGACCAGGCCCGCCTCGTAGGCCAGGATGACGAGGTGGACCCGGTCGCGGGCGTCGAGCTTGGCCAGCAGCCGGGTCATGTAGGTCTTCACCGTGGCGATGCTGAGGACCAGTTCGGCGGCGATCTCGGTGTTGGACAGGCCCCGGCCGACCAGGGTGAGGATCTCCCGCTCCCGGTCGGTGATCGCGCCCAGCCGCTGGGCGGCCGCTGTCGGCCCGGCGGCCGGCGCCGGTGACGCGGCCGGTGACGCGGCGGCCGCCGGGCCCGGGGCCGGCCGCTGGTCCGCGAATGAGGAGATCAGCCGGCGGGTGACGCTCGGTGCGATCAGGGCGTCCCCGGCGGCCACCACCCGGACGGCGGCGAGGATGTCGTCCAGCGCCATGTCCTTGACCAGGAAGCCGGACGCCCCGGCGCGCAGCGCCGCGTACACGTGGTCGTCGTCGTCGAAGGTGGTGAGCACGACGACCCTGGTCGGCCCACCACCACCGGTGATCAGGCGGGTCGCCTCGATGCCGTCCATGCCGGGCATCCGCAGGTCCATCACGACGACGTCGGGCCGCAGTTCACCGGCCAGCCGGACGGCCTCGGCGCCGGTGCCGGCCTCGCCGACCACCTCGACGTCGGCGGTCTCGGTGATGACCATCTCCAGCGCGGCCCGGACCAGCGGCTGGTCGTCGACCAGCAGGACGCGGGTCATGCATTCACCTCCACGGGGACCGGCAGTCGGACGGCGACCCGGAAGCCGCCCTCGGGGCGCGGACCGGCCTCGAACTCGCCGTCCAGCAGGCCGACCCGCTCGCGCAGCCCGGCCAGGCCGAAGCCGGTGCCCCGGCCCCGGTCGGTGCCGGGGCCCGTGCCCCGGTCGGTGATCTCCACGGCCACCTCGCCCGCCGTGCGGCGGTCGACCAGGACCTCGCAGGAGCGGGTGTCCGCGTGCCGCACCACGTTGGTGACGGACTCCTGGATGACGCGGAACGCCGAGAGGTCGATCTCCGGTGGCAGCGGGCCCTGTTCACCCCGCCGCCGGACCGCGACCCGGACGCCGGCGGCCGTGGTCGCGGCGGCCAGCCGGTCGAGGTCGGCCAGGCCCTGGGGGGTGGTCGCCGACGTCTCGCCGTCGGCCTGGCGCAGCGCGACGAGCATCCGGCGCAGCCCGGCCAGGGTGTCCCGGCCGGCGTTCTCGATCTCGCCGAGCGCCTGCTTGGCCCGTTCGGGGCGGGTGTCGATGACCCGGCGGGCGGCGCCGGCCTGGAGGGCGACGATGCCGATGGTGTGGGCGACGGTGTCGTGCATCTCGCGGGCGATCCGCAGCCGTTCGGCGGTGACGGCCTCGGTGGCCGCCCGGGTGCTCAACGCCCGGGCGTGCTCGCGGTTCTGCCGCATCGAGCGGCCGATCAGCCAGGCGACCAGGGCGAGCAGCGCGGCGCCATCGGCGGAGCCGATGTGGGTGCCGGTGAAGATGCCGACGGTGTTGCCGTGCACCAGGCCGATGTGCAGCACGAGCAGGCTCATCACCAGCGCGAACGCGGCCCGCGAGCTGCGGCGCGGCCGGGTGGCGGTGATCAGGCAGAGCGCGACGTCCACGGCCAGCAGGGAGGCCGGCGGGACCTGGGTGTCGGCGGCCCAGCCGTCGGTCTCCGTGAAGGCGGCGACGAACAACAGGGCGACCGCGAGCACCGGGAGCCGGCGCACCAGCGCGGCGCCGGCGAAGGCCACCACCGTGGTGGCCAGGGTGAAGGACAGGCCGCCGTGGGCGGCGGCCCCGCCGTGGTACCGGGCGTTGCCGCCGAGCAGGACGGCGGGGTACGCGGCGGCCACGCACCAGGCGAGTCCGACCCAGACCTCGGGCGGAACGCGCCGGAACAGGGGCGGAGAGGGCGTCGCAAGCATACGAAGATCGTATCGGCGGCCCGAGGCGCCGTCATCGGACCGTGGTTGTACGACCGGGGGTGACAGCCGGGGCGCGCGGTGTCAGCGCCGGTCCGATGCGGCGGCCCGGCCCCGCCCGGCACCGTTGAGCCCATGATCGAAGTCACCGAGCTGACCAAGCGCTACGGCCGCACCACCGCCGTCGAACGCCTCACCTTCACCGTCCGGCCCGGCCATGTGACCGGCTTCCTGGGCCCCAACGGCGCGGGCAAGTCCACCACCCTGCGGCTGATCCTCGGCCTCAACGACCCGACCGGCGGCACCGCCACCGTCGACGGCCGCCCGTTCCGGTCTCGGCCGCGCGGCCTGCGCGACGTCGGCGCCCTGCTCGACGCGGGCGACGTCCACGGCGGGCGCAGCGGCGCGGCCCAGCTGCGGGCGCTGGCCCGCGCCAACGCGATCCCGGCCGCGCGGGTCGAGGAGGTGCTGCACGAGGTCGGGCTCACCAAGGCCGCCGGGCGCCGGATCCGCGGTTACTCGCTGGGGATGAAGCAGCGCCTGGGCATCGCCGGCGCGCTGCTCGGCGACCCGCCCGTCCTCCTCTTCGACGAGCCGCTCAACGGCCTCGACCCGGAGGGCGTGCTGTGGGTGCGCGGCCTGTTCCGCCGCCTCGCAGCCGAAGGGCGGACGGTCTTCGTCTCCAGCCACCTGATGGCCGAGATGGAGCACACCGCCGACCGCCTGGTGGTGATCGGCCGGGGCCGGCTGATCGCCGACGAGAGCCTGGCAGAGTTCTCCGCCCGGGCCGGCCGCACCGGCGTCACCGTCCGGGCGGCCGAACCCGACCGGCTGGCGGCCGTGTTGACCGCGGCGGGCGCCACCGTCCGCCCGGGCCCGGACGGCGCGCTCGCCGTGACCGGCCTGGACGCCACCCGGATCGGCGAACTCGCCCTGGAGCAGCGCCTGTTGCTGCACGCCCTGACCACCCGCACCGCCTCCCTGGAGGAGGCGTTCATGGAACTGACCGCCGACAGCGTCGACTACCTGGCCGGAGAGCCCCGATGAGCACCGCGACCACCACCCCCCGCCCCCTTCCCCGGCCCCTTCCCCGGCCACGCGCCCGCTTCGGCGACCTGCTCGCCGCCGAGTGGATCAAGTTCTGGTCCCTGCGTTCGACCGTCTGGGTGCTGGGCCTGAGCGCCCTGTTCATCATCGCCGCCAACCTCAAGGCGGCCCGGTACACCTACGACCACTACACCGTCGGCGACGGCGATCCGGCGACCATGCTGCAGGTCGCGCTCGGCAACTCCTTCACCATGATCGCCGCCGACGTCGTGATGATCGTCGCGGGCAGCGTCGGCGCGCTCGTCCTGGTCGGCGAGTACGCGAGCGGGCTGATCCGCACCACGCTGGTGGCCGTCCCGGACCGCCGGGCCGTGATCGCCGCCAAGGCCTGCGTACTGACCGCGGTCATGCTCGGCTACGGCGCCGTCACCGCGGGCGTCTCCTTCGGCGCCTGCCAGGCGGTCCTCGCCGACACCCACATCGGCGTGTCCGTCACCGACCCGACCGCGCTGCGCTTCGTCGCGGCCGCCGCCCTGTTCGCCCCGGTCTGCGCCCTCGCCGGATTCGCCCTCGGCGCGCTGATCCGGCACACCGCCGGAGCCGTGGTGGGCACCGTCCTGGTGCTGTTCTTCCTGCCGGCGTTCTTCAACGAGCGCTACCGCTGGTCGGCCGACCTCCTGCACGCCATGCCGCTCCAGGCCTGGCGCCGGCTGGCCCAGGTCGACCTGACCCACTCGCTGCCCTCCGCGCACCCGGCCACCGTCGCCGGATCCTGGGCCACGTTCGCGCTCTGGGCGCTCGCCTCGGTGGTGGTCGCCGCGGTCGCCGTCCAGCGCCGCGACCACTGACCCGCCGTCCGGCGGCGGCGCCGGAAACGCTGCTCACCCGTCGCGGCGGCCTGCCGCCACATCCGCCAGAGCCACCAGCAGCGCCGCCAGGACCAGGCCCGCCGCGACCGTCACGCCCAGTTGGAAGGCCAGCGCCCAGTCCGGGCGCGGGCCCTGGGCGTGGGCGAAGAAGACCGAGCCGACGATGGCGATGCCGACCGCCGAGCCGACCCGCTGGGCGGTCTGCATGACGCCGCCGGCGCTGCCCGCCCGGGCGATCGGCACCTGCTGGAGGGTCAGGGTCTGGTTCGGCGCGATCACCAGCCCGCTGCCCACCCCGGCGACCAGCAGCGGCAGCACCGTCGCCCAGCCGATCGCCGACCCCGTCCACAGCTGCACCGCCAGGGCCGAGGCCAGCAGGCCGGCCAGGACCAGCACCAGGCCGAGCAGCACCAACCGGCGGCCCAGCCGGTGCACCAGCCGTCCGCCGATCGCCGCGGACACGCCCGAGCCCAGCGCGAACGGCGTGATCGCCAGGCCCGCCGTCAGCGCCGAGTAGTGCAGGCCCGCTTGGAGGTAGAGCGTGAAGATGAAGAAGATCGCGGTGAACCCGGCGAAGTACACCAGCGACAGCGCCACCCCCGCCGCGTACGGGCGCACCGCGAACAGCGCCATGCTCACCAGCGGCTCCCGGCCCCGCGCGTAGTACCGCTCCCAGCCCACGAAGGCCCCCAGCAGCACCGCCGCCAGCGGCAGCAGCAACCAGCGCGTCGAGCCGTGCCACTGCTGCGCCTGGACGAACGGCAGCAGCAGCGCGACCGTCCCGGCACCGAGCAGCAGCACCCCGACCGGGTCGAAGTCCCGGTGCCCGGCCCGCGAGGCCGCCGGCGGGGGCGGCGGGAGCAGCCGGTAGGCGATGGGCAGGGCGGCCACGCCGATCGGCAGGTTGACCAGGAACACCCAGCGCCAGCCGTTCTGCGGGCCGAACAGGTGGATCAGCAGGCCGCCCAGCAGCGGGCCGACGGCGGTGGACAGACCGATGGTGGCGCCGAGCGCGCCGAAGGCCCGGCCGCGCTCGGCGCCCTGGAACAGGACCTGGATGAAGCCGGAGACCTGCGGCACCAGCACCCCGCCGGCCGCGCCCTGGAACAGCCGGGCCAGCACCAGCCACTCCTGGTTCTGCGCCGCCCCGGCCAGCGCGCTGGCCGCGGTGAACAGGGCGAGCCCGGTGAGGAAGACGGCCCGGCGGCTGCGGGCGTCGCCGAGCCTCCCGGACGGGACCAGCACCAGGCCGAAGGCGAGCGCGTAGCCGCTGAGCACCCACTGCAGGCCGCTGTCGGACATGTGCAGCCCGGCCCGCACGGTCGGCAGGGCGACGTTGACGATGCTGACGTCCAGCAGCGTCATGAACCCCGCGACCAGGCAGACCGTCAGCGCCCGCCAGCGCCGCGCCTCGGCCCGCCGGCCCGCGGCGGAGGCGCCGGGCCGCTGTTCCGGGGTGCTGCACGGGGGTTGGGCCGTCATGGGAGCACCTTCCGGGCGTCCGGCGGTCGTCTGGCTTCGCGCCCGGCGGCCGGCCGTCGTCCGGCTTCCCGGTCCGGCTGTGCCCGCCCGCCACGCGTGCCCCCCTCCGAACGGCCATCGTGGACGGCGCGGCCCCGGAGCCGCCAGCCGGGCTGCGCCGCCCGCGCCGCCGCTCACCCGGACGGCCGAACCCGATCGCGGCCTCCCCCGGCGCCCCGGAGGCTGAGGACATGAACGCCGCCACCGAAACCCCGCCGACCGCCCCGCCGGTGCTGGACGTCCGGCAGCGCAACGTCGTCTTCGGCACCATCGTGCTCGGCATGCTGCTGGCCGCGCTCGACCAGACCATCGTCGGCACCGCGCTGCCCACCATCGTCGCGGACCTCGGCGGGGCCGCGCACATGTCGTGGGTGGTGACGGCCTACCTGCTGGCCGAGACGGTGGCCACCGTGCTGGCCGGCAAGTTCGGCGACCTGTACGGACGCAAACTGCTCTTCCAGGTCTCGGCGGTCGTCTTCATCACCGGCTCGTTCCTCTGTGGCCTGGCGACCAACATGACGCTGCTGATCGCCTGGCGGGCACTCCAGGGCATCGGCGCGGGCGGCCTGATGGTGACGGCCATGGCACTGATCGCGGACGTCATCCCGCTGCGCGAGCGCGGCAAGTACCAGGGCGCGATCGGCGCGGTGTTCGGCGTGGCGACGGTGATCGGGCCACTGCTGGGCGGGCTGTTCACCGACCACCTGTCCTGGCGCTGGGCGTTCTACGTCAACGTGCCGATCGCGATCCTGGTGGTGATCGCGGCCGCCCGGACCATCCCCTCGGTGCGCTCGGCGGTACGCCCGGTGATCGACTACCTGGGGATCGCACTCGTCGCGATCGGCGCCAGCGCCCTGATCCTGGCGACCAGTTGGGGCGGCAACGAGTACGCCTGGGGCTCCGGGGTGATCATCGCCCTGTTCGCCGGCGGCGCCGCCGCCCTCGGGCTGTTCTGCTGGGTGGAGAGCAGAGCCGTCGAACCGATGCTGCCGATGCGGCTGTTCCGGAACCCGGTGTTCGCGGTCTGCTCGGTACTCAGCTTCATCGTCGGCTTCGCGATGCTCGGCGCGCTGACCTTCCTGCCGACCTTCCTGCAGTACGTCGACGGCGACTCGGCGACCGTCTCCGGCGTGCGGACGCTGCCGATGGTGATCGGGCTGCTGCTCGCCTCGATCGCCAGCGGCAACGCCGTCAGCAAGACCGGCAGGTACCGGGTGTTCCCGATCGTCGGCACCCTGGTGATGGCCGTCGGCCTCTACCTGCTCTCCCGGCTCGAACCCGGCACGGGCACCGCGCTCGCCTCCCTCTACATGTTCGTGCTCGGCGTCGGCATCGGGCTGAGCATGCAGGTGCTCACCATCGCCGTGCAGAACACCGTCGACTACGCGGACCTCGGCACCGCCACCTCCGGGGTGACCTTCTTCCGCACCATCGGCAGCTCCTTCGGCACCGCCGTGTTCGGCACCATCTACGCCAACAGCCTCAAGACCGAACTCGCCCGGGGCGTGGCCTCCTCGGCCCACCTCACCGGCGCGGACCCGGCACTGCTCACCCGGGCCGCCGAGAGCCCGCAGGGCCTGCACCGGCTGCCCGCCGCGCAGGCGGCCCCGATCATCCAGGCCTACTCCGACGCCCTGCACACCGTGTTCCTGTGGACGGTGCCGGTCGCCCTGGTCGGGTTCGTGGTCGCGCTCTTCCTCAAGCAGGTGCAACTGCGGGACACCGCCCGGGCCGGCTCCACCGACATGGGCGAGGGCTTCGCCCAGCCGACCACCAGCGACTCCGACCCGCACCTGGAGTACGCCGTCGGCAAGCTCGTGCGCGGCGTGGACCTCGACACCGTCCGCTCGATCGTCGACGACGCCGACACCCGGGTCGACCTGGCCGGGGCCTGGGCGCTGATGGAGGTCGCCGGCCACACCAAGGCCGTCGGCCAGGCCTCCCTGGACCTCATCGCCGCCCGCAAGCGGATCCCGCCCGAGGTCCTGGAACCGGTCTTCGACCGGATGGCCGCCGAGGGCTACCTCACCCGCGACGGCGACCGGCTCTCCCCCACCGAGGCCGGCTCCCAGGAGGTCCGCGTCCTCGCCCAGGCCTGGTCGGACTGGCTCAACGCCCGGCTGGACGCCGACGCCGGCCGCCCGCGCAGCCCCCAGCTGCGCACCGCGGCGACCGCCATCGCCTGGCGCCTGATGGTCGAAGACCTCGCCAACGGCCTTCCGGCCCACGCCCGTTCGAAGGCCGCGGCGCGAACCTAGGGCTTCCTCGCCAGGATCAGTTCGCGCCGCACGCCGTCGGCCATCAGGTCGCCGGGCTCGTCGGTCTCGGCGAAGCCGTTGCGGCGGTAGAGGGCGATGGCCGCGTCGTTGTCGGGGTTCACCGCCAGCTTGAGGGTGGTGAACCCCTGCTCGGCGGCCCAGCGGGCGATCGCGCCGATCAGCCGGTCCCCCACGCCCCGGCCGCGCGCCGCCGGGCCGACCCACAGGGAGATCAGCTCGGCGGCCGCCCCGCCCTCGTCGGCCGGGACGCCACTGGCCATCGCGGCCGGGCGGCCGTCCAGCACCGCGACCAGGTCGAGGGCACCGGGGATCTCCAGGCGGGAGCGCCAGCGGGCCTCGTGGTCGCCGGCGCCCTGCCAGTCCGCCAGGGTGGAGCCGAAGGCGTACGGCGCCTCGGTCAGCGCGGCCAGGCGCAGCTCGCGCCAGAGCGCCCAGTCGTCGGAGCCGAGCCGGCGCAGGTCGGGTTCGCGCGGTTCCGGTTCGTGCAGTTCGGGTTCGTGCAGTTCGGACATGGTGCGGACCTTGCCGCAGGCCGGGCGGCACGGCAAGCGGATTACCCGGTTCAGCCCACGAGCGGCGGGTTGAGGCGGGCGAAGGCCTCCTGCCGACGGTAGGGGAAGTACGGGTACGGCGCGGTGCGGGCGCTGGCCGCGTCCAGCCGGGCGACCTGCTCGTCGGTCAGCGACCAGCCGACCGCACCGAGGTTCTGCCGCAGCTGCTCCTCGTTGCGGGCGCCGATGATGACCGAGGAGACGGTCGGGCGGCGCAGCAGCCAGTTGATGGCGATCTGCGGGACGGTGCGGCCGGTCTCGGCGGCGATCCCGTCGAGCGCGTCGACCACCCGGTACAGCAGTTCGTCCTCGACCGGCGGGCCGTAGTCGGCGGTGTCGTGCAGCCGGCTGTCGGCCGGGAGCGGCCGGCCGCGCCGGATCCGGCCGGTGAGGCGGCCCCAGCCGAGCGGGCTCCACACCAGGGCGCCGACGCCCTCCTCCTGGGCGAGCGGCATCAGCTCCCACTCGTAGTCGCGGCCGACCAGCGAGTAGTAGACCTGGTGGGCGGCGTAGCGGGGGCGGCCGTAGCGCTCGGCGACGGCGAGGGACTTCATCAGCTGCCAGCCGGAGAAGTTGGAGACGCCGGTGTAGCGGATCTTGCCGGCCCGGACGAGGTCGTCGAGGGTGGCCAGCACCTCCTCGATCGGGGTGCCGGCGTCGTAGGCGTGCAGCTGGAAGAGGTCGAGGTAGTCGGTGTCGAGGCGGCGCAGCGCATCGTCCACGGCCCTGGTGAGGCGGGCCCGGGAGGTGCCGGCGTCCTGCGGGCCGTCGCCGGTCGGCAGGCCGGCCTTGGTGGAGACGAGCACCTGGTCGCGGCGGCCGCGGATGGCCTGGCCGAGGACCTCTTCGGAGGCGCCGTCGGAGTAGACGTCGGCGGTGTCGAAGAGGGTGACTCCGGCGTCGATGGCGATGTCGAGCAGGCGGCGGGCCTCCTGGACGTCGGTGGTGCCCCAGGCGCCGAACAGCGGTCCACGGCCGCCGAAGGTGCCGGTGCCGAGGCTGAGCGCGGGGACCTTGAGGCCGGACGAGCCGAGTCGGCGGTATTCCATGGCGGTTGTCGTGCTGGTTGTCGTGCTGGTTTCCATGGCAGTTCTCCCCTCGAAGCCCTTAACGGGACTCCCATTCCGTTAGGATGGTTCGACCCTAGCAGGTCGCATCGACCTAATGGAACAGGAATCCCGTTAATGACTGCCGAGCCCTCCGCGCCGGACGCCCCGGACGCTCCAGAGACCCCGGACGCCCCGGACGCCCCGGAGACCCCCACGCCCGGGACGCGGCGCCCCGGCGGCCGCACCGCCCGGGTCCGCGCCGCCGTCCTGCGGGCCGCCGAGGACGCCCTGGTCGAGCACGGCTTCAGCGGGCTCGACCTCGGCGACGTCGCCCAGCGGGCCGAGGTAGGCCGGACCACCGTCTACCGGCGCTGGGGCACCACCAGCGCGCTGGTCGCCGACCTGCTCGCGGACATGGCCGAGCAGTCACTGCCGCGCACCCGCAGCGGCTCCCTCGCCGAGGACCTGCGGGCCAACGCCCGGCTGGTCCAGCACACGCTGGCCGACCCCCGGCAGGGGGCACTGTTCCGCGCGGTGATCGTGGCCGCCACCTGCGACCCGGGCACCGCCGAGGCGCTGCGGCACTTCTACCTGCGCCGGGTCGAGGAGTGGGCGCCGTGCGTCACCGAGGCCGTCGAACGCGGCGAACTCCCGCCGGACACCGACGCGTTCGAGGTGGTCCGGGCCGTCTCCGCGCCGCTCTACTACCGGATGCTCACCACCGCCGAGCCGCTCGACGAGGCCGCCGCCGACCGCGCCGCGGCCGCCGCCGAGGCGTCCGCCCGGGCGGGGGCGCACCGGCAGGAGGGCGTCTGAGAACGTCCGGGAACACCGCCGGACGGGAGGGGTGTCGAAACCCGTGGGCAGGGGGGGGGAGGGGGGGGCCAGGGGAACCAAAGGGAAAGACCAAGAAGAGAAGTTGTCGTCCTCCCCTCCCTCATTTTTTTCTA
>NZ_JBHVWW010000037.1:0-60862 GCF_042882025.1 Kitasatospora sp. NPDC058243 | reverse complement strand
AACCCCCCACGGACCCCTCTGTACCCGCCTCGGGGGCTCCCCCTCGGGTGGGGAGGCACCGGGAGGGGTGTGTCGGAAACTTTCGGGAAACACCCCGCCCCGCAGGTTTCGTCGAACTGCGCGGCCGGCGGGAAGGCTGGCGGTCCAGGGGCACCCCGGGGAACGGCCTAGAAGAAGCTGTCGTCGTCGCCCTCGTAGTAGTTGTTCACGACCACCTCGGGCGCGTCGTCGCTGAACGCCTCGTTGAGCAGCGCGCCGCCGACCAGGCCGGCCGCGCCCGCGCCGATCAGCGCGCCGGTGCCGAAGCGGCGACCGCCCTGGCCCGGCTGGCCCTGAGCGGGCTGGCCCTGGACCGGCTGCGGATAGCCCTGCTGGACCGGCTGCGGGTAGCCCTGCTGCGGGGTGTAGAACGGCGGCACGGTGGTCTGCACCCGCTGGGCGCAGGCGGCGCAGGTCTCGATCTGGCGCGGCACGCCCCACTGCGGCGACCACAGCACCGCCGTCGAGCCGAGGCCGTGCGAGGGGTCGAAGAAACACGTCACGGGGGAACTCCCTGGTCCTGGCTGGGTCATCGTGGCGGCGGGCGCCACGGCGGGTACGGCGGGCGCCATGGCCGGCGCGGCGGGCACGACCGGAGCCGGCGCGGGCGCGGCGGGCGCCGGCTGCAGGACGTCCACCCCGAAGTCGGCGGCGATACCCGCGAGCCCCGACGCGTACCCCTGCCCGACGGCCCGGAACTTCCAGTCCGCGCCGTGCCGGTAGAGCTCGCCGAACACCATCGCCGTCTCGCTGCCGGCCTCGGCCGCCACGTCGTAGCGGGCCGCCTCGGCGCCGCCGTCCGGGTCGGTGAGCCGGATGTACGCGCCGCGGACCTGGCCGAAGCTCTGGCGCCGCTGCACCGCGTCGTAGACCGCGACCGCGAAGACGATCTTCTCCACCCCGGCCGGGACGTCCGCGAGCCGGACGTCGATCTGCTCCTGGTCGCCGCCGCCACCGGCGCCGCCCTGGTGGCGGACCGAACCGTCCGGGCTCTGCAGGTTGTTGAAGAAGACGAAGTGCTGGTCCGAGACGACCTTCCCGGAGGCGTCGCAGAGCAGGGCGCTGGCGTCCAGGTCGTACCCGGCGCCGGCCGTCCAGCCGAGGCCGACCCGTACGACCCGCAGCCCGGGGGCCTGCTTGCCCAGGGAGGCGTTGCCGCCCTTCGTCAGGGCCACACTCATGACACTTCCTCCGCCACCGTTCGAATGACCGCTGTTTCCACTGTTCGACCACGACAACGCTGTAGAGCTCGCGCCGGTTCCCGACTTCCCGTCAGTGCTGGACGGGACGTTCCAGCAGGCCACGGGCCCGCGGCGCGGTCTTGCCGGCCGGGGCGCTCGGGCGGGGCGCCCTGGCGGGGTGTCGGCTCCCGACCTATTGTCAGGTGACATGACACGCCTTCGTCGCGCCGCCACCCTGGCCGCCGCCCTCAGCGGCACGCTCGCCGCCCTGCTCACCCCGGCCGCCGCCCAGGCCGGCCCGGCGGCCTGCCCGGTCGTCGCCACCGCCCCGGTGGACACCGAACAGGCCCGGCTCCAGGACCAGCGGACGACCGCCTTCACCGAGCGCTCCGGCCTGCGCGACCTGCTCCGGGGCTTCCCCGCCGCCCTGTGCGCCGCCCGGAACGCCCGGCAGGCGGAGCGGGTGGCGGGCGCCTGGGGCCGGGCACTCTGGCAGGCCGGGGTGGACCGGGCCCAGGGCCGGTGGCCCAGCGGCGAACTCCCCGCCCGCGACGACCGTCCGCTGTACTGGACCAGGCTCGCCATGACCGTCCAACTGGCCCGCTGGCAACCCGGGTTCGACGTCGACCCGGCCGACCTGCGGGGCCGCTTCGAGGACGCCTCCCGAGGCCTCGACGACGGCTTCACCGCCGCCCCCGGTGTCCGGCGGATCTTCGTCAGCGGCTTCGACCCGTACGGCCTCGACACCGAGCCGCGCCGCGCCAACCCCTCCGGCGCCGCCGTCCTGCAACTGCACGGGCGGCGGATCACCCTCGCCGACGGCAGCCCGGCCGAAGTCCGGGCCGTCCTGCTGCCGGTCCGCTACGGCGACTTCGACGACGGCGTCGTCGAGCGCGCCTTCGGCCCGCACCTCTCCCCCGGCCCGCAGGCCGCCGACCTGATCACCAGCATCAGCCAGGGCTACCCGGGCCTGTTCACCCTGGAGGCCTGGGCCGGGCGGGCCCGCTCCGCCGATCCCGCCACCGACAACACCGGCACCCTCTCCGGCGGCACCCGGCAGCACCCGGTCACCGCCCCGGGCCTGGACGACGGCCCGGAGTTCATCCGCACCACCCTGCCCACCGACGCCATGACGGCCGTCCAGCAGCCCTACCCCGTCCGCCTCAACACCACCGTCACCGAGATCCCCGAGGGCGGCGTCGACCCCGTCGACCGCGCGGACGGCCCCACCCCCGGCTCCCGCGCTGTCGCCGGTGGCGGCGGCGGATACCTCTCCAACGAGGTCGCCTACCGCTCCAACCGCCTGCGCCTCGACCTCGCCCCCGACCTCCCCGGCGGCCACCTGCACACCCCCGTCCTCACCGGCCTGCCCGCCCAACAGGACCGCCTCACCGCCCCGGAGTTCGAGCAGAACGAGGCCGCCATCGCCGACCAGGTCCGCGAGATCCTGCGCCACGCCCGGTTCTGAGCCCCGGCGCCACGCCCGGTTCCGAGCCCCGGGCCCGCGCGGCGGGCCGGCTACACCGGCCGGGCGAAGCGCGTCCCCGCCGCGCGCGCCCGGGACTCGGCGATCTGCGCGTACGCGGCCTCCCGGTCCGCCCAGTGCGAGCCCTCGACCGACTTGCCGCGCTCCAGGTCCTTGTAGACCTGGAAGAAATGGGTGATCTCCAGCAGGTCGAACTCGCGCAGGTCGCCGATGTCCCGCAGGTCGCCGTAGCGCGGGTCGTGGGCGGGGACGCACAGCACCTTCTGGTCCGGCCCGCGTTCGTCCCGCATCACCCACATGCCGACCGCCCGGCAGGTGATCACGCACCCCGGCACGGCCGGCTCGCCGCCGAGCACCAGCGCGTCCAGCGGCTCCGCGTCGCCGCCGAGGGTGCCCTCGACGTAGCCGTAGTCCACGGGGTAGCGGGTGGCGGTGAACAGGGTGCGGTCGAGGCGGATCCGGCCCGCCGCGAAGTCCATCACGTACTTGTTCCGCGACCCCTGCGGGGTCTCGATCAACACCTCGAACTCCACCGCGGCCTCCTCCTCTGCGTCTGGGGAGATTGTCCGCCGTCCCGGCCGTCCGGGCACCCTCCGCAAACGCCCTCCGCGGCCCGGCGGGGTCCGTTAGCATCCGGATCATGGGGAGTTGGCGTGTCACCGTCCAGGACCACCACCGGCGCAGCGGCGGGCGGCCCCAGGGGCGCCCGGAGGGGCCGCTGGCCCGCCGCGGCGACCTGGCGCTGTACGGCCGGAACGGCGAGATCAGCTGTGTCGACGCCGAAGGCCTGGTCCGCTGGCGCCGCCCCTGCGCGGGGCGCCCGAACGCGGCCCACCTCTCCGGCGGCCGGGCGCTGGTCACCGCCGACTCCTTCGAGTACACCGCCTGGGGCCACCTCGGCCCGGCCCTGCTGCTGGACCTCGACGACGGCGCCCTGGTCGCCGAACTGCGCGGCGAGCGCGGCACGGCCCTGGGCGGCGGCCGCTTCGTGCTCGGCCTGGAGGGCTACGGCACCTTCGACACCTGGGCCTACGACCGGGACGCCACCCTGGTCGACTCCTGGCGCAGCTACGGCCACTACGTGGTCGGCGACGGCCTGCGCGTCGTCGAGACCGACCGCCGCCGGCCGACCGGGAGCCGGGTGGTGCGGCTGCTGCCCGGCGGGGGCATCGAGAGCGGCCCGCTGCTCGCCGACCCGCAGGCCCCCGCGCCGGTGGTGCTGGCCGACGGCACCGTCCTGGTGCTGGACGCGGGGGTGCTGCGCGCCGTCGGGCGCGACCTCGACGCCACCGTGCTCGCCGAGCTGCTCCCGCTGTCCGGCGACGACCTGCACCGGTTCACCGGCACGCTGCGCCGTACGGCCGACGGCCTGGCCGTGACGCTCGTGGAGCGCCACCCGACCCGGATGGGCGGCTACACCACCCACCGCTGGACCCTCGGGCTGGAGTCGCCGAACTAGCGCGCCGGGCTGGCCCCCGGGCCCCCGGCGTTCCTCGGCGGCCACTCTCCGCGACCGCTCCCACGGAGCAGCACCGGGCGCGCGGCCGCTCCGGCGGCGGTAGGACGGACACAGACGTGCCCGGGAGGAGAGACCGTGAAGATCGTCGTCGACCTCAACCGCTGCCAGGGCTACGCGCAGTGCGCGTTCCTCGCTCCCCGAGTGTTCGAGCTGCACGGGGAGGAGGCCCTGCTCTACACCCCGCAGGCCCCCGAGGACCAGCGTGACCGCGTCCGGCGGGCCGTCGCGGCCTGCCCGGTGCAGGCCATCCTGGTCGAGGAGGAGGACCGGTCCGATGTCCGATGACCTCAAGAACGGCCGGATCGTCATCGTCGGCGCCTCGCTGGCCGGTCTGCGCGCCGCCGAGACGCTACGGGACGAGGGCTTCACCGGAGAGCTGACCGTGGTCGGCGAGGAACGCCTCCCCCCGTACGACCGGCCGCCCCTGTCCAAGCAGGTGCTGCTCGGACGGGTGCGCGCCGAGGAGACCGCGCTTCCCCGGCGCCGCGACGTGGGCGCGCAGTGGAAACTCGGCGTCCGCGCCACCGGTGTGGACGGGGACGGCAAGCAGGTCCTGCTCGCGAACGGCGAGCAACTGCCCTACGACCGGCTGCTGATCGCCACCGGCACCCGGGCCAGGCCCTGGCCGAAGGCCGAGCAGGCCGCACTCGACGGGGTGTTCACCCTGCGCACCGCCGAGGACGCGGCCGGCCTGGCCGAGCGGCTGGACGCCGGCCCGAAGCGGGTGCTGGTGATCGGCGCCGGGTTCACCGGCTCCGAGATCGCCTCCGCCTGCCGGGAGCGCGGCCTGGCGGTGACCGTCGCCGAGCGCGGCCCCGCCCCGCTGGTCGGGGCCCTCGGCGGGGCCTTCGGCGCCCTCGCGGCCAAGGTCCAGCTCGCCCACGGCGTCGACCTGCGCTGCGGGGTGACCGTCTCCGCGCTGACCGGCCGCGCCGGCCGGCTCACCGGCGCCGAGCTCTCCGACGGCAGCCGGATCGAGGCGGACGTCGCCGTGGTCGCCCTGGGCGCCGTCCGCAACACCGAATGGCTGGCCGAGTCGGGTCTCGCCGCCGGTCCGCGCGGGGTGGCCTGCGACGCGGGCTGCCGCGCCTTCAACATGTACGGGATCGTCACCGACGACGTCTTCGTCGCGGGCGACGTCGCCCGCTTCCCGCACCCCCTCTTCGAGTACCAGCTGCTCTCCCTCGAACACTGGGGCAACGCGGTCGCGCAGGCCGAGGTGGCGGCGCACAACATGGTCAGCCCGGGGCCGCAACGGCGGCCGCACCTGAGCGTGCCGTCCTTCTGGTCCAGCCAGTTCGGGCTCAACATCAAGTCCGTCGGCGTGCCCACCTTCTCCGACCACGTGGTCCTCGCCCAGGGCTCGGTCGAGGAGCGCCGGCTCGTCGCGGTCTACGGGTACCGGGGCCGGATCACGGCCGCCGTCAGCGTGAACCGGGCCAAGTGGCTGGAGCACTACCAGCGGCTGATCGAGGCCGCCGCGCCGTTCCCGCCCGACTGGGACGGCGTCGAGCCGCCCGCCTCCCGCATCCCGGTCCCGTCCGACGTGCCCGACCCGAAGGTGCTCTCGCACGGCCCGACCGTCGCCCTCACCGGCCACCTGCCCGACCGGCGGCTGACCCTGCGGCGCTGGGGCGGCTGAGCCCACCCGCCACCGCTCGACGGGCGCACGCCCACCGGGCCCCGCCGCCCGTCGAGGACCACCACCACCGCCGCCGCCCGTCGAGGACCACCACCGCCGCCACCCCCCGAGGAGCCACCGCGCATGGCCGCCGCCGACACCCTGTTCCGCCGGATCACCGACTACGCCAACCGCGCCGACCCCTACCCCCTGTACGCCGAGCTCCGCGACCACGGCGTGGCCCGCCAGGACGACGGCAGCTACCTGGTCGGCACCTACCACGAGGTCGCCGCGCTGCTGCACGACCCGAGGATCAGCTCGGACCGCCGCAACCGCACCGTCCCGGACGAGCTGCAGGGCAGCGTCCCGGTCGCCTTCATCGGCCGGGACGACCCCGAGCACGAACGGCTGCGCACCATCGCCATGCGGCCCTTCGGCCCGCCCCACGCGCCCGACCGGGTCGACGCCATGCACGACGAGATCGCGCGGATCACCGGGGAACTGGTCGACGGCCTCCGGGGCCGCGACCGGATCGACCTGGTCGAGGACTTCGCCTACCCGCTGCCGGTCACCGTCATCTGCCGACTGCTCGGCGTGCCGCGCGAGGACGAGCCGCGGTTCCACGCCTGGTCCGAGACGCTGATCGCGGGCTTCGACCCCACTCCCGACAGCGATCCGTCCGAGCGCCAGCAGGCGGCCACGCAGGCCCGGATGGAGATGGGGCTGTACCTCGGCGAGCTCGCCGAGAGCCGCCGGGGCAAGCCGTCCGACGACCTGCTCTCCGCCTTCGTCAACGACCCCGGCCCGTCGGGCGGCTTCACCCAGACGGAACTGATGGCCACCGCGGTCCTGCTGCTCATCGCCGGGCACGAGACGACCGTCAACCTGATCACCAACGGCGCGCTCACCCTGCTGCGCCACCCCGAGAGCCTGGAACTGCTGCGCGACAAGCCGGAGTTGATGCCGCGCGCGGTGGAGGAGCTGCTGCGCTACGAACCCCCGGTCCAACTGTTGCCGCAGCGCACCGCGCTCACCGACATCGAGGTCGCCGGGGTCACCGTCCCCAAGGGCGCGCCGCTGATCCTGGTGCTCGCCGCCGCCAACCGGGACCCTCTCCGGTTCCAGGAGCCCGACCGCTTCGACCCGACCCGCCCGGACAACCAGCACCTCGGCTTCGGCAGCGGCGTGCACAGCTGCTTCGGCGCACCGCTCGCCAGGGTCGAGGCGCAGCTCGCGCTCACCGCGCTCATCCACCGCCTGGACGGCCCCCGGCTGCTCCAGGACCCCCCTGAGCACCGTTGCACCCCCGTCTGGCGCGGTCCCCTGCACCTCCCGTGCGAGTTCGCGGGGGTGAGGGAAGGAGAAGCCTGGGCTGGGGAGGTGGCGTGGACCTCCCGGGCCCGGGCGCGTTCGGCGACGGCCGGACCGGGCCTACGGGGTGCTGCGCACCACCGGCAGCTCCAGGAAGGACGGGTCGGCTCCGCCGTGCCCGATCCGGTAGCTCGCCCGGCCGTCGGCCGGGAGCAGTTGGAAGGAGTCCGGGTTGGCGGCGGCGACGGTGAGCCGGATCCGCTCGCCGGCCCGGAAGAGCACCGCGACGGGTTGCAGGTCGATGGTGACCTGCCGGGCCCGGCCCTGCGGGAAGGGCGCCGCGTCGGTGGCCGCGTAGCTGCGGGGCGTGCGCAGCCGGCGCCAGTCGGGGTTGTCGTCCCGGTCGGCCACGGCCCGGTCGGCGAGGGCGAGTTGGCCCTCGGTCAGGTAGGTGACCCGGCCGTCGGGGGCGACGTCCTCCAGGTAGACGTGCAGGGCGCCCTGGGCGGTGCCGTCGAGGCCGGTGACGTCGAGCGTGACGCGGCCGTTGCCGGTCACCCGGGTGTCGCCGGTCAGCGGCGGGGTGGTGTAGCTGAGGAGTTCGGCGTCCACGGCGGCCCGGTCGGGGTAACTGACCTGGTTGCCGGTGAGGTTGGTGTTCCAGCGGTCCAGTGGGCCGGTGCCGGCGGTGGGGTCGAGGCGCAGCAGGTCGGCGCCGGGGCGGTCGTCCGGCTCGGGCCGCCGGCGGCTGAGCGTGGTGTCCTCGCCGAGGTAGAGCCGCTGCGGGCGGGTGCCGGGCAGCGGCCAGCGGGTGGTGGTGCGCCAGACGCCCTCGTTGAAGGTGTAGTAGTGCAGTTGCCGGGTGCCGTCGGGGCGGCCGTCGGCCCGTACGTAGCGGTCGAAGAAGTCGAACGTCCGCTGGGCGATCTGGGCGCGTTCCTGGTCGGTGAGGTGGCGGGCGGGCTGGAAGGGGTCGGCGAGGTAGCCCTGGCCGTGGCTCCACGGGCCGATCCAGGCGTCCTGGGTGTTGGAGAGGCCGGTGAACTGGGAGAGCACGCCGTTGGCGGTGCCCGCGTCGAGCCAGCCGGCGTCGGTGAGCACGGGGACGCCGCCGGCCTCGACGGCGTCGGCCTTCTCGCCGACGCTGCCGACCGTCCAGCTCTTCGGGCCGTCCTGGTAGTCGCGGTAGACGCCGGCCTCGGCCATGTCGACCAGGTTGGCGTTGCCCGCGTGCTCGGCGCGCGCGGCGGCCAGCAGGGCCGGTCCGTCCGGGCCGTCGACCGGCCGGGGCACGGCGCCGGTCAGGCCGGTGGCCGCGCAGACCTGCCGGGTCTGCTCGTCGGTGTCGCAGGTGGTGCCGCCGGCCTGGTCGAGGATGCGCAGCAGCAGCGCGTACGGGGCGATCCGGGGCTCGATGAGCAGGCCGCCGGGGCGTACCAGGTCCTCGTACGGGTCGAAGTCGTAGGAGATCGGGGCGGCGGCGGTGATGTGGTGGTTGCCGAGGGCGGTGGCGAGCATCGCGGTGTCGCCGCCGTAGGAGACGCCGGTGGTGCCGACCCGGCCGTTGGACCAGGGCTGGGCGGCGATCCAGTCGCTGAGCGGGCCGCTGTCGGCGACGGTGTCGGCGCCGAGTTCGGAGCTCAGGGTGCCGAAGGAGGCGCCGGTGCCGCGCAGGTCGGCGACCACGTAGGCGTAGCCGTGGGCGTTCCAGCCGTCGGCGTCGCTGCTGCGGCCGCCGTTGCCGGGTGCGCCGGGGTAGACCCGGGCCCGCCAGTAGCGCTGGGTGACCAGGACGGTGGGCAGGTTCGCGCCGGCCGTGGTGCCCTCGGGCAGCCAGACGTCGACGGCGAGGCGGACGCCGTCGGGCATCGTGACGTAGCGCGACTGGAGGTGCGGCTCGGCGGCCGGGGCGGCCGCGGCGGGCGCCACCGAGAGTCCGAGCACGGCCGCGGCCGCGACGAGCGCCGCCAGCGGGCGGCGCGGGATCCCCCCTGCCCGGCTCACCGGGAGGTCGCCTTCCAGGGGCCTTCCTCGGGCCTGGCCTCGGTGTCGGTGCCGGGCCAGGGCGGCATGGTGACGGCGGCGATCCGCAGCGGCCGGTCGGCGTCCTCGTCGGCCCGGAACTGGAACGCCGTGCCGAGCGGGATCGAGGCTGCCGTCCCGGGCACGAGCCGGACGGTCTCCTCCCGCCCGCCCTGGCGGCGCCACAGCTCCCCGGCGCCCTCGACGACCTGCCACAGCTCCTGCACGGTGGCGTGCGACACCGCGTGCGACACCTGCCCGGGGGCGAGCTCGAACACCGCGAGGCTCCCCTGTCCGTCCAGGACCAGCAGCGGGAACACCGCGGCCCCGTCCGGTGCGCGCACCACCTCGACGTCACCGACGTCCGCTGTCTGGAACGGTTGTTGCACTGGCTGACTGCTCATCCGACCCGGCCTCTCTCGCGTCACGGAGTACCTTGGTCTCGTCCCCCACCGCCGATGAGAACACGCCTCTGCGCCCGGCCGCCACCCTGAGATGTCCCGTAGTTCGACGCGCCGACCTCGCGCCGGTCTCGCGCCGGTCTCAGCCCCCGGCGGGTGTGCCGAACTCGCGCAGGGCGTCGGTGACGATCGCGTCCAGTCGGGCGTGGTGGGCGCCGCGCCAGTAGGCCTGGCCGCAGTCGACGCACTGGGCGAAGACGTCGTAGGAGCGCTCGGTGCCGTCCCGCAGCTGCTCGCGCACCGAGGTCTTGTCGGCCTCGCGCAGCGTGCCGTTGCAGGTGGTGCAGCGGCTCCACGGATCGAGCGGGGGCGCGAAGCGGGAGAGCACGTCGCGCAGCTGCTCGTTGGGGCGGTGGCTGTAGACGTAGGCGCCGGCCCACAGTTCGCGGCGGCGCAGCAGCCCCCGGTCGCGCGAGAGCAGGACGCGCTGCTCGGCGGCGGAGCGGGCGGCGAGCGCGGCGTCGCCGATGTCCGGGTTCTCGTAGGCGGCGTCGACGCCGAGCAGGCGCAGCCGGCGGGTGAGGGTGCCGAGGTGGACGTCCAGCAGGAAGCGCGGCGGGGTGGGCGAGGGCTGCGGCCGGTCCACGGCCCGGACGGTGACGTGTTCCTCGTCGAGCGGCACGTACGACCCGGGCACCGGCCGGCCGTCCACCAGCAGGGTGCCGACCTCGGTGAGCGGGACACCCAGGGACTCGACGACGTGGCCGAGCGTCGAGGTGCCGTCGGTGCGCAGCGCCGAGCGGCCGGCCCGCCGGGGCCCGGAGACGAAGAGGTGCAGCTCGGGGGCGAAGTCGAGCCAGATCTGGGGTCGGTCCACGCGGCCAGCATGCCAGCGGGCGGCGGCCCGGGCCACCGGTTTCCGGTCAGCCGTCGGAGCATTCTCGGGCGGGCTCGCGGTGGGGGCGGCGGGCGACTGGGGCGGGGCCTGGTGGGCGGGGGCGGCGAGGAGGGCGCCGGGGCGGCGGGGAAGGCCGGTGAGAAGGGCACCCGGCCGGCGCGGGCGGCCGCTACGGGACCGCGACGGCGGAGGCGACCGGCGTCGGGCGGCCCCGGTCGCGGTCCCGCTCGGCCCAGCGGACGACCGGCCCCATCGCGTACCCGGCCGCCAGGAAGAGGCCGCCCAGGACGAGCCAGCCCGCGAGCCCGCCGTCCAGCAGCAGGGTAATCAGCAGCAGCGGCCCGAGGGTGCGGGCGACGGCCACGCCGGTGCCGAAGAAGCCCTGGTACTGGCCGATCCGCTCGGGCGGGGCGAGGTCGAAGCTGATCTGCCAGGAGCCCGCCGACTGCCGCATCTCGCCGATCACCTGGAGGACGGAGGCCGCCACCAGCAGCGCGGCGACCGCCCACACCGGGACGTCCAGGGCCGACAGGCCGAACACCGCGCAGGAGGCGAGCAGCACCACCCCGGCCGAGCGGACGGCCCGCGCGGCCGGGCCCAGGCCGGTGACGCCGCGCGCCGCCCGGACCTGGAAGCCCAGCACGGCCAGGGTGTTGAGGACGAACAGGGCCGAGCCGAGCCAGCTGATCCCGGGCGCCCGGTCGGCGATCCAGAGCGGGATGACCAGGCTGAGCAGCGGCATCCGCAGCAGCAGCACGGTGTTGACCAGCGCGACGGCCGCGTACCGGCGGTCGCGCAGGACGGCCAGCCGGGGCCCGGCGGCCGACCGGGCCGGGGCGGGCGGGGCTTCGGGCAGCCGCAGCAGGATCAGCGCACCGGCCAGGAAGCCGAGCGCCGTCACCACGAAGGCGCAGAGGAACGCGGCCCGGGTGCCGACGGTGAGCGCGATGCCGCCGATGGCGGCGCCGACGGCCAGCCCCCCGTTGAGGGTCGACTGGAGGTGGGCGAGCAGCCCGGTGCGCTGGGCGGGCGGCACCAGGGTGGCGACCAGCGCCTGCCGGGCGGCGGTGAGCCCGGACTGCGTCGTGGCGTAGAGGCAGACCGCGACCAGGAACGGCCCGTAGGAGCGGATCACCAGGAAGGCGGCGACCACCACCGCCGTGGCCAGGGCGAGCGCCACGGCCGTCCGGCGCGGGCCGCGGCGGTCGGCGAGGGCGCCGAGCGGGACGCCCGCCAGCGAGCCGAGCGCCCAGGCCACGGCGAGGCCGGCGCCGAGGGCGGTCGCCGACATGCCGACGATGTGGGTGAAGTAGAGCGCGGAGCAGGTGTAGTAGGCGCCGTCGCCGACGGCGCTGGCCAACTGGGCTGCGGCGAGGGTCCGTTGGGGCCCTGCGGGCGGGATGAGGGCGGGCGCCGGGGCGCTGCTGGTCGACACGGGTCTCCTGGCTGGGGGCGGCGCGCGCGCCGGGTGTTCGCAACGGTTCGCGGCCCAGCCTAGGCAGGAGGCGGACCGGCGGTAAGGTCCAGTGATCACGGAACTCCTTGGTCCACTTCCGGGCCCCACCGCACCGGCGGGCGAGCCCTGAACCCCCGTACGACGGCGGCGAATCGCTCCTCCCGCGGGCCCGGAACCGGCCCCGGCCGTACCGCCGCCGCCCCCTCCGTACCCGCTCCGAATCCGCCTCGCCCAACGGCCTTCGGGCATCACCGACCCCGCCGAAGGGCCAAGTTTTGCCGTATTGACCGGTCAGTAACGCCCTCCTATGCTCAACGGCATTCGCGATCCGGCACCGGGCCCGGCGCCGCCGTGCCCGCCCGATCCGCCGCCGTCATCGGCTCGAAGGGCTCTTCCCATCAGCACCTCCATCGCCCGCTCGGACGACACCGGCCACCCGGGCACCGCACGGGACGGCGCCGGCACCCGCCGCCGCCGGTTCCTCACCTACCTGCTGGCCGCCCCGACCCTCACCGTCGGCGCCCGGCTCGGCCTCGACGCCGCCGCGCCCGCCACCGCGCGGGCCGCCGTCCGCGCCGCCGCGGCCGCCCAGGACGCCGCCGCCCCCTCGCAGCTGATCGGCCTGCCCGGCATCCCGGACATCCTCGACCTCGGCGACGCGCTGATCATCGCCGGCCTGCCGACCTCGCACCTGCTCGTCCTGGAACTCACCGCCGCCGGGCGCGCCGTACTGCACCTGCCCCGGCTGGAGGTCGGCCAGGGCCTCACCACGGCCATCGCGATGCTCGTCGCCGAGGAACTCGACGCCCGGATCGGCGACGTGGACGTGCCGCTCTCCGACGGCCGCCCCGAACTGCTCTTCAACCAGCTGACCGGCGCCTCCAACTCGGTGCGCTCGCTGTACGACCCGGTGCGCGCCGCAGCCGCCGCCGCCCGCGCCCGGCTGGTGACCGCCGCAGCGCGGCGCTGGAACGTTCCGGCAGACACCCTGCGCACCGCCGACTCCGCCGTCCTCGCCCCCGACGGCCGCCGCGCCGGCTACGGCGACCTCGCCGCCGAGGCCGCCGCCGTCGCCCTCCCCGCCGTGTCCAGCTCCCCCAAGAGCGCCGACCAGTTGCGCCTGGTCGGCCGGCCCACCGGCCGGATCGACGCCCGCGACATCGTCACCGGCCGCGCCAAGTACGCCGGGGACCTCGCGATCCCGGGCGCCGTCCCCACCGTGGTCGCCCGCCCGACCACCATCAACGGCACGCTCAGGACCCTGGACGCCTCCGCCGCCCGCGCCATGCCCGGCGTGCTCGGCGTGGTCCGGATCCCCAGCGGCGTCGCCGTCCTCGCCGAGACCTTCGACCAGGCGCTCAAGGCCCGCGACGCGCTGCGCACCTCCTGGAACCCGGGCCCGGTCGCCAACCTGTCCACCTCCGACATCCGCGGCCAACTGCGCGCCGCCCACGCGCCGTTCCTCATCCCCCCGCTGCTCACCCAGTACGTGGACGGCGAATTCGACTTCGCCTTCGTCAACCACGCGCCGATGGAGGTGCTGACCGCCGTCGCCGACGTGCGGCCGAACCGGGCCGAGCTGTGGTTCGCCGCGCAGGCGCCGATCGTCGCCCAGCAGGCCATCGCCGCCGAACTCGGCCTCCCGCAGAACGCCGTGACCGTCCACGTGGTGCGCGGCGGCGGCTCGTTCGGCCGGCGCCTGTTCTTCGACGCCGCCCTGGAGGCCGCCCAGATCTCCAAGGCCGCGGGCCGACCGGTCAAACTCATGTGGACGCGCAACGACGACATGCGCCACGGCCGGATGCGCCCGGCCAGCCACCACCGGATCCGGGCCACCTACGCGCTCGGCCAGGTGCTCAGCTACGAGCACCGCGCCGCCACCGTCAAGACCGACTTCCGGCACGGCCTCGGCGAGATGCTCACCGCCGCCGGCTTCAACCTCTCGCTCGCCGGGCTCAGCCTCGCCCAGGTCTTCTTCCTGCTCAGCGAGAAGAACCCGTACAACGTCGGCATCCCCACCCAGCTGCTCGCCGAAGTGCCGCTGGACATGCACACCGGCAGCTGGCGGTCGGTCTACTCCGGCACCGTCCGGGTCGCCGACGAGATCATGATGGACGAACTCGCCCGCCGGATGGGCCAGGACGCCGTCGCGTTCCGCCGCGCCCGACTGCGCAGCGCCGCCGGCCGGGCCATCCTCGACACCGTCGCCAAGGCCGGCGACTGGGGCCGCCCGATGCCCCCCGGCCACGCCCAGGGCATCGGCTACCACGACGAGAACAGCGGGTGCGCCGCCTACCTCGTCGAGCTGGACGCCACCGACCCGGCCGACCCCAGGGTCACCAAGGCCGTGATCGCCGCCGACGTCGGCCGGGTCATCAACCCCCGGGGCCTGGAGGCCCAACTGACCGGCGCCCTGATCGACGGCATCTCGGTCATCCTGCAAGCCGGCAACCACATCGACAACGGGGCCGTGCGCGAGGGCAGTTACGCCGACTTCCGGTACGCCCGGCAGCGGCACACCCCGCCGGCCGTCGAGATCCACCTCATGCCGCCGAGCGGAGCCCCCGGCGGCGCCGGCGAGTTGGGCGTCCCGGCGGCCTCCGCCGCGGTCGCCAACGCCTACGCGCGCGCGACCGGCACCAGCCCGCGCTCCTTCCCGATCAACTTCTGACTCCCCCAGCCAAGGAACTCCACCACCCCATGCCCACCCACACCTTCGTCCTCAACGGGCACCCCGTCACCGTCGAGGCCCCGGACGACATGCCGCTGCTCTGGGTGCTGCGCGACAAGCTCGGCGTCACCGGCCCCAAGTACGGCTGCGGGGTGGGCGTCTGCCGCGCCTGCACCAGCCACCTGGACGGCGAGGAGTTCCAGCCCTGCACCCGCTCCGTCAAGGACTGCGAGGGCCACCGCGTCACCACCATCGAAGGCCTGGCCGACGGCGACACCCTGCACCCCGTCCAGGAGGCCTGGCTCGGCTGCGACGTCGCCCAGTGCGGCTTCTGCCAGCCGGGCCAGATCATGACCGCCGTCGCCCTGCTGCGCCGCACCCCGAACCCGACCGACGCGGACATCGACCAGATCCAGAACATCTGCCGCTGCGGCAGCTACCCGCGCATCCGCGAGGCCATCAAGCAGGCGGCGGCCCGGCAGTCCTCCGGCTGACGGCACGCCACCCCGCCCGGGGCACGGGCGGGGTGGACGGGGTCAGCGGGTCGTCAGCACTCCCGCAGGCCGTTGTGGAAGTACCAGTTGCCGTCGGCGTACGCGCCGTAGACGTAGGACGTCGGGATGAAGTTGCCGTTCGTGCCGGCCACCTGGTACCAGACGTTGCCCTGGTTGTTGATGTCCTCGCCCCTGGTCCAGCACTGGATGTAGATCTCGTCCGACGACCACGAGTACGACCCCAGGTCGCCGACGGTCTTGGACGCCCAGGAGTACTGCTGCGAGTAGACGCCCACGCCGTGGCCGCTCGCGTGGTAGCGGAGCTGGTACCAGCCGTCGGCGAACGCGCTGCCCGCCGAGACGCCCACCGCGCCGGCGGCCACCGCCACCACGGCCGCCGCGGTCGCACCACGGCGGCCGATCTTCTTGAGGATGCCCTTGGTCATCTCAATTCCCCTTTTCGGTCGGACCGTTGCGCCGCCCCGATGGCCGCGGCGACTGGGACAGCTGACCCGACATCCCACGGTGTTCGGTACCGCCTGACGGAAACTGACAACAGCTGACACCGGCCGACGACCGCGCCGAACACCCCGTCCACCCAACCGGAGTCCGTCGATCACGTAACGCCGCGGTCACGCGTCACTATGATCCGTACGCGACAAGCAACACCGGTCGCCGCTGGATCTGACATCTGACAACAGGGGGACGCCATGGCGGAGCAGGAGTCGCAACCCGCGGAGAGAGAGCCGGCGCCGAGCGCGGCGGAGGCCCTCGCCGCCGAGCTGCGCCGGTTGCGCCTGGAGGCGGGCCAGCCCTCGTTCCGCACGATGGCGAAGACCGCCGGCTCCATCTCCCACACCACGCTCTACGAGGCGGCTTCCGGCTCGCGCCTCCCGTCCTGGACCACGACCAGGGCCTACGTCCGGGCCTGCGGCGGCGACGAGGCCGAGTGGCACCGCCGGTGGACCTCCGCCGCCGACGAGGGGTCGGCCCCACCAGCCCTACCGGCCCTGCCTGCCCCGCCTGCCCCACCGGTCGAGCCCTCGGGGCCGCCGGTCGCCGCGAACACCACGGCCGACAGCACGGCCGACACCACGACCGTCACCAGGGCCGACAGCACGGCCGCCTCCGCCGCCGAGCCCCCGGCCGGACCTGGCCGCGGCCGCCGCCGGATCTGGACCCACGCGTTCTGCCTGCTCCTCGGCGTGGCGCTCGGCGTCGGCAGCACGCTCGCCGTGGTCGGCTTCCGCACGCCGGACGCCCCACCCCCGTCCGCGCACGGCTGCCCGTCCGGGGACACCGAGTCCGCACCCGCCGAGGCGGCCGCCCGCCCCGCGCCGGGCCCGCGGCCGGCGGCGGCGCGCACGGCCACCGACGACAGCGCACCGTCCTGGGCCTCCCGGGTCGCCTTCGACCAGCAGGCCGTCTCCAGTACCGAGGTCGTCCTTCCGGTGCTCTCCCCCGTCACCCCGGGTGACGCCCTGGTGGTCACGATGATGCTGACCAGCACCTGTCCCGGGGCGGTCACGGTCACCGACAGCCGGGGCGACCGCTTCCGGATCGTCGGGGACGTCACCGACTCGCTCCGGCACCGGGTGCTGCTCCTCGCGGCCTTCGGGGCGGCCGCGCTGACCGCGGAGGACTCGATCCGCGTCGCCCACCCGCGGGCGAGCAAGTACCACGTCGCCGTCGACGAGTTCCGCGGTGTCTCCGCCGTCCGGGCCGTCGGCCGCGCCTCCGGTGACGCCGGCGGGACGACCTTCTCCACCGCGGCCAACGCCGCCGCCTGCGCGCCGGGCGACCTCCTGGTGAGCACGGTCGGCAGCAACAGCGGCAGCGCCCCCGAATTCGGCACCAGCTGGACCAGCCTGCCCGCTCTGCGGCTCTCCTCCTACCGCCTCACCACCGCCCACCGGATCGCGACGGATCCGGACCACTGCGCCGCCACCGGCCAGACCACCTCGCAGTGGGGCGCCGTCCTCGCCGTCCTGCGCTGAGCGTCCACGCCGCTCCACCACCCCTGGCCCGACCGGTCCAGACCATTTAGGCTGACCGCACCTCAACCACCCCGCCACCGAGGGATACTGGATGATCAGGCGCCGTTCACTGCTGGCACTCGCGGGCCTGGGCGGCGCCGCAGCCCTGCTGCCCGCCGGGCCCGCCCAGGCAGCTCAGGCCGCCCGGCCGCGCACCATCGACCTGCCCGCCCCCACCACCGGCCGCCCGGTCGGCACGGCCACCCTGCACCTGGTCGACCACGACCGCCCGGACCCGTTCGTGCCCGCCGCCGGCCCGCGCGAGCTGATGGTGCAGCTCTGGTACCCGGCCCGCGCCGCCGCCGGCCGCCCCCGCGCGCCGTACACCACGCCCCGGGTCGCCGCCGCCATCGATCAGCGGCTGCCGCTGGATCCGGGCACCATCGCGGCCGTCCGCCCCACCGCCCGCACCGACGCACCCGCGCTCCCCGGCCCGCTCCCCCTGCTGCTGCTCGGCCACGGCCGCACCGGCTTGCGCAGCAACTGCACGGCGCTGGCCGAGGAGTTGGCCGCCCACGGCTACCTCGTCGCGTCGGTCGACCACACCTACGACGCCCTCGCCGTCGAGTTCCCGGACGGCCGGGTGGTGCGCACCGTGCTGGAGGACGAGCCGGCCGACTGGGAGGCCGCCGAGCGCCGCGAGATCGCGGCCCGGGTCGCCGACCTCCGCTTCGTCAGGACCGAACTGACCGGTCGCCAGGACCGTTTCCGCGTCGACGGGGGCCGGATCGGCGTGCTCGGCCACTCGATGGGCGGCTCGGCGGCCGCCGAGGCGATGCGCCAGGACGAGCGGTTCCGGATCGGCCTCAACCTGGACGGCGGCCTGTTCGGCTCACCCGTTCCCGACCTCGGCCTGGACCGGCCCTTCCTCCTGCTCACCTCGCTCGCCGACCACGAGACCTGGCAGCGCTGGCGCAGCCACCAGCACGCCTGGGGACGCCAGTTGCACACCCTCGGCGCCGGCCACCTCAGCTTCACCGACCTGCCGCACGCCGCCCTCCCCGGCAACCTGCCGGGCCACCTCCCCGCCGACACCTACGCCGCGCTGCTCGGCACCATCGCTCCCGCCCGGGCGACCGCGCTCACCCGCGCCTACACCCGGGCGTTCGCCGACCACTTCCTCCGCGGCCGCCCCGCGCCCCTCCTCGACGGCCCGTCACCGCGCTTCCCGGAGGTCGAACTCCGCTGGAGCCGCGACTGACGCCCGCCCGGGGCCGCGTCCTCGGGCGTCAGGCCCGCCGGGTCGCCCGCAGCGAATTGCCGTCCCGCCGCACCCGGAGGAAGAGCACCGCCAGCGCCACGACGGTGAGCGCCACCAGGATCCCGGTCTCGACGAGCTGGATCGGCACGAAGTGCCCGACGGGGTGGTACTCGATCCAGTTGCTCGTGGCGCCTTCGCAGCCCCTCGTCCGGTCGCCGTCCCAGCAGAACTGGTCCGAGGCCCACCGGCCGTCCTGGAGCACGACCCCGCGGTCGACCAGCCACGCGTTGGTGGGCTGCCCGAAGTAGACGCCGCGCGGGACCATCTCCTTGACCGACGGATAGAAGGAGGCGCGGCCCCACCGGAGCAGGCCGTGGACGACCGCCAGCAGCACGCCGGTGACCAGGACCGAGGCCACCGTGCGCCGCAGCAGTTGCCCGACCAGCAGGCCCAGTGCCAGCGCGAACAGCGACCAGGCGACCGGCACCACCCCGAGGACAGGGTAGGTGAGGCCCTGGAACGGCGGATCGAAGGCGAACGGGCTGTGCGCGATGTCCGCGTTCCACACCCACGTCGCCAGGACGGCGAGCACCCCACCGGCGGCCAGCACCGCCAGCCCGGGCAGGGCGATCCGCGCGGTGAGCCAGCGCAGCGGGCTGACGGACTGGGTCCAGGCGAGGCGGACGGTTCCGCGCTCGTACTCCTGGGCGAGCATCGGGGCGCCGAGGAACATGCCGATCAGCAGGGGGACGGCGACCAGGGCCGGCTGGAGCCACGTGGTGTACAGGTAGGCGCGGCGGGTGATGGGCGAGACCATGCCCTGGCAGCCGGCGTCGGACCAGCTGGCCCCGTCGGAGCACCCGGCCCGGCGCAGATCCGCCATCAGCGGCTGGACGGAGAAGTGCAGCCAGAGCAGGGTGGCCGACGCGGTGACGACCAGGGCGGCGATCGCCCACAGCGCGGTGCGGCTCTGGCGCCAGCTCAGCCAGAGCAGACCGCCCGGGCGGGGCGCGGTCCGCGGCTCGCGCGGTGGCGCCGCGGTGGTGGCGCGGTCGGCCAGGACGTTGGTGCTCATGCGGCGATCCCGTTCTCGGTCGTCTGGGCCTGCGGGCCCGGTCCGGTGGCGGCCCGGGCGGTGCCGACCGGGGTCCGGAGGTAGCCGAGCAGCAGCTCCTCCAGGCTCGGCCGGCCGCTCTCCCACGGGCCGTCCACCGGATCGCCGGTGCGGACCAGCGCGTCGATCCGGCGGCCGGTGGAGCGCTGCTCGACCAGGACGTCCTCGGGGAGCGCGCTGCCGGCCGGGCCGGTGAGCAGTTGGTGTCCGTCCAGCAGGTCCTCCACGTCGCCGCAGAGCCGGATCCGCCCGGACTGCACCAGCAGCAGGTAGTCGATGACGCCGTCCAGCTCGGGGATGATGTGCGAGGAGACCACGATGGTGGTGCCGCGCTCGGCGGCCTCGACCATCAGGGTGCCCATCAGCTGGTGCCGGGCGAGCGGGTCGAGGTCGGACATCGGCTCGTCGAGCAGCAGCAGGTCGGGGCGCTTGCCGAGGGCGAGCGCCAGGGCGACCCGGGTGCGCTGGCCGCCGGAGAGCGAGCCGATCTTCGCCCTCATCCTCAACTCGCCCTGGTCGATCACCTGTTGGGCGAGGTCCTGGTCCCAGGACGGGTTCAGCTCCCGGCCGAGCCGCAGGGTCTCGGCCACCGTGAAGCCGGGGTAGAGCGGCTTGTCCTGGGCCACGTACGCGACCCGGGCGCGCAGGTCCTCGGTGGTGGCGGGCTCACCGAACACCCGCAGCTCACCCTCGGTGGGGGTGAGCAGCCGGGCGGCGATGCCCAGCAGGGTGCTCTTGCCCGCACCGTTGGGGCCGGCCACCCCGCAGATCCGCCCGGCCGGGACGGCGAACGTGCAGTCGCGCAGCGCCCAATCGCCCCGGTAGCGCTTGCCCAGGCCGTCGGCCGCGAGCGCCGCCGGGGCCCCCGGCGCCGCCGATGCCGGCGATGCCGGCGGTGTGTTCATCGGGTCGTTCACCCGGTCCCCCCACTGTCCTCTAACTCGGTGTTTCCGGGGAGACCCCGGTGTCGAATCGCTGCTCCAGGACGGAGGCCATCAGCGCGGCGATGTCCTCACGCTCCAGTCCGACCTCGCGGGCCCGGTCCACCCAGCCGACCAGGTCCGCGCGCAGCGGCCCGTCGGCGGCGGCCTCCGGCCGGGCGAGCGAGCGCCGGACGAAGGTGCCGAGCCCCGGCCGGGGCTCGACCAGGCCCTCGCGTTCCAGTTCGCGGTAGGCCTTCAGCACGGTGTTGGGGTTGATCGCGGTCAGCTCGACGACCTCCCGCGCGGTCGGCAGCTTGTCCCCGGGCTGGAGCAGCCCGAGCCGCAAGGCCTGCTTGGTCTGCTGAACGATCTGCTGGTAGGTGGAGACGCCGCTGCGCCGCTCGATGCGGTACTCGATCACACGTGATTCGACCTTTCACTAGTCCAATAGTGGAATGGTGACCCACTGCGGCGCCCGGGTCAAGCCAGGCCGGGGGGTGCCGGGCGATACGGACGATCAGGGCCGCTGCAGCAACAGGAGGGAGTCCTGGTCGGCGACCCGCCGGTAGCCGTGCTGCTCGTACTCGACCAGCATCCGGGCGGTGTCGGCGGTCGCGCACGGGGCCTGCACGCTCGGGTCCGTCCGGTCCACGACCACCCACTCGGGCCCCGGCCCGGCCGGCGCCTGGCAGACCAGGGTGACGGTGGCCCGGCCGGTCAGCTGCGCGGCGAGGCGGTTGGAGGCGGCGACGGTCGCGCCGTCGGGTATCGAGCCGAGCAGCGCCCGGGTGTACGCGAGCCGGGGCGAGGTGCGCCACGCCTCGGGCATCACCACCTCGTGCAGCGGATAGACCGGCACCGTCACGGCCGCCACCAGGGCGCTGACGGCGAGCGCGCGCCGCGCCCGGCGCGGGTCGGTGCGGGTCAGGGCGTCCACCAGGGCGGCGAGCACCAGCGGCATCAGCACCGCGCTGTAGTGGTAACTGACGCCCCAGTAGTGCGGGTTGGCCGAGAGCAGCCGCCAGCCCAGGGTGGGCACGCAGAGCAGGACCAGCGGCGAGCGCAGCCCGAGGAAGCCCGCGGTCGCGGCGAGCAGGAGGAGCAGCAGCCACTTGATCGGGGGCCAGCCGATCCGGGCCGCCAGCGACCAGGGCGAGGGCTGCCCGCCGCCGTCCAACTGCTGCCAGTAGTCGAACCCGCCGTGCGGGTTGAACGAGGGCAGCACCACCGTCACGGTGAGCACGGTGGCCGCGACCCCGACGCCCGCGAGCACGAGCCCCGGCAGCGGGCCGCGCCGGCCCCGGCGGGCCTGCCAGGCGATCAGCAGGCCGAAGGCGGCCACGGTCAGGCCGAGGTCCTCCTTGACCAGCAGCAGCGGCAGCGACCACAGCGCCGCGGCCAGGTGGCGGCGCCGGCCGAGCGCGGTGGCCGCGAAGGCCAACAGCGGTACGGCGAAGGCGATTTCGTGGAAGTCGTCGCTGACGGCCCGGACGATCCCCCAGGACGCCCCGGTCACGCATCCGATCACCAGCGCGACCCGCGGCCCGCCCGCCTCGTACGCCCACCGGGTGAGCGGCACGACCGCCAGCGCCATCAGCAGCGCCTGGGCGACCAGCAGGGTGACGGCCCCCGGGAACAGCCGGTAGACCGGAGCGAGCACGGCGATCAGCGGGTGGAAGTGGTCCCCGAGCAGGTGGTAACCGGGCCCCTTGAGCGGCACGATCGGCGCCTGCCCGTGCGCGTACGCGCGGATGGCCTGCTCGAAGATGCCCAGGTCGTAGGCCTTGCTCAGGCCGCGCCGGTAGCGGTTGACGGCGACGCAGGTGTAGAGCGCGGCGAACCCCGCGGCCAGGCCCCAGGCCAGGACGACGGGTCGACGCGGCGGGCGGAACAGGCGCATCGGCAAAGTACCCTTTCACTATTCGATTAGTGGAAGGGTGGTGGAAGGGCACACCGACGTCAACCCCGGTCCGGCCGCGCCGACCGGGCCTCTGACCTGCCCGGATACGGTCCGCTAGGCGGGTGATGTGGAGCCCGTGGAGCCTGCGGAGCCCGCCGGCTCAGGGGAACTCAGGGCCGCGCGGCCTCCGGGTCGCGGCCGAAGAAGCCGGCGAGCCGGTCGTACGGCGGGGCGTCCTCCGGCACGGCGACCTCGGGGCCGAAGGCGTGCTGATCCTCCTCGGCACCGCGGTACCCGGGCGTGAGGGCGCCGCGGGCCCAGGCCAGGGCGGCGAGGGCCACCTCATGGTCCAGCCCCTCGGTGGACTGGTCGGTGGCATGAGCCAAGTCCCAGTCGTGGACGGCGAATTCGGCGATCTGCTGGTCCACCGGGAAACGGGCCGGCAGGGCGCCGACGCCGGGGACCTCCAACGTGCCGGTGAGGTCGCCCGCCGCCCGCCAGGCGTCGACCAGCTCCTCGGCGCCGGCCTCGAAGGCGTGCAGCCAGTCCTCCTCCACCCGCTCGAACGGCTGCGACCAGTCCGGCTGCCCGCCCCCGGCCCGGACGGTGAACTGCCGCAGGTCGAACAGCAGATGGCTGACCAGGTCGCCGACGTCCCAGGAGCGGCAGGCCGTCGGGTGCCCGGCCAGCTCGACGCCGACGCCGTCGATCAGCCCGGCGGTCTGCGCGAGGGCCCGGGCGAGCAGGTCGATCGGGTCTTCCGCTGCGGTCATGGCACACCTCTCGGTCGGGAGCGCGTCGCCGGCGTGGCCGGGTGCGGTCGGGGGCACCGCTCGGACCGGGCGATCGTAAACGCGTCCGTCGACGACCGCCCGCCACGACACCGGCCCGGTGGTCGCACCACCGGGCCGGTCTCCGTACGACGACGTGCCGCGAGCCGTCAGGCTCCGAACCGTCAGACCCGAACCGTCAGGCCGCGAACCCGCCGTCCACCGCGAGTTCCGCGCCCGTGACGTACCGGCCGTCCTCGCCCGCCAGGTAGGCGACGGCGGCGGCGATGTCCGTGCCCGCGCCGAAGCGGCCGAGTGCGGTCAGGCCGCTCTGGAACTCGGCGGCCTCACCGTCCGCCGGGTTCATGTCGGTGTCGATCGGGCCGGGGTGGACCACGTTGGCGGTGATCCCGCGCGGGCCGAGCTCCCTGGCCAGCGCCTTGGTCAGGCCGATCATCGCCGCCTTGCTGAGCGAGTAGATGGTGGCGCCGGGGAAGGCGACCCGCTTGGCGATGCAGCTGCCGATGGTGACGATCCGCCCGCCGTCGGCCAGGTGCGCGGAGGCGGCCTGGGCGAACAGGAACGGCGCCCGGACGTTCACCTCCAGGACCCGGTCCACGTCGTCGAGCGCCAGGTCACCGATCGGGCCGAGGACACCGACGCCCGCGTTGTTCACCAGGACGTCCAGCCGCCCGAACCGCTCCGCGACCGCCGCGACCACGGCCTGCACCGCCTGCGGGTCGGCGCTGTCCGCGCGGACCGCCCAGCCGCGGCGCCCCATCGCGGTGATCTTCGCCGCGACCTCCTCGGCCCGCTCGGCCCCGCCCTGGTAGGTCAGGGCGACGTCGGCACCGTCCTCGGCCAGCCGCAGCGCGACCGCCGCCCCGATCCCCCGGCTGCCGCCGGTCACCAGGGCCACCTTGCCGTCGAGCTTCGCCGCACCGTTCATCGTCATATCTCCAGAACTCCTCATTCGGATGTGATCCGACTCGTTCCGATCAGAACCCCCGGTTCCGATCTCGGACATGACTCGATCCTGGGCCTCGGCGCCGGAAAGCTCCGGCGGTATTCAGACGTCGCGTTCAACCTTCAACTATCTCCCGAAGCGCCTGCGTGCACGCCCTCACGCCCGCTCGCACGCTCCCTCCCTCGCACCCGATCCCGGAAACGCGCCCGGCCTCGGAAACGCGCCGGACCGAGCGGCCGGGCCCGGGGTGGGGCGGCCGCTCGGCGCGGGTGCGAGGAGGTGTCAGACGGTCAGGGTCTGGCCCGGGAAGATGAGATCCGGGTCGCCGCCGATGGTGCGGGCGTTCTTGTCGTACAGGTTGCCGGTGTCGGTGCCGAACTTGGCCGCGATCCCGCTCAGCGTGTCACCGCTCCTGACGGTGTAGCCGCCACCGGAGGTGTTCTTCTCCGAGGACGGCGCCGACTGCGCCGGCTTGGCCGACTGCTGCGGCTTCGACGTCTCCTGCTGCTTCGGCGCCGGCTTGCTCTTCGGCGCCTGCTGGGCCTGCGGCGCCTGGGTCTTGGGCGTCTGAGCCTTGGGTGCCTGGGCCTTGGGCGCCGGCTTGGCGGCCGGCTTCGAGGGTGCGGTGTCGGTGGTGTCGACGGCGGCCGGGGCGCCGCCCTTGCTCAGGCCCGCCTTGGCCGAGCAGACCGGCCACGCGCCGGGCCCCTGCGAGGCGAGGACCTTCTCGGCGACCGTGATCTGCTGCGCCTTGCTCGCCTGGTGGGCCTGGGGGGCGTAGGCGGTGCCGCCGTACGCCCTCCAGGTGCTGGGGGTGAACTGCAGTCCGCCGGAGAAGCCGTTGCCGTTGCTGATGCTCCAGTTGCCGCCGCTCTCGCACTGGGCGACGGAGTCCCAGCTGGAGGTGGGCGCGGCGGAGGCCGAGGTGGCCGTGACGAGGCCGGCCACCGGCAGGGCCGCGACAGCGGCGCCCGCGACGACCGCCATCCGCACGCGGTTGCGCTTGGTGGCGGTGGTGTCGGTGGCAGCGGCGGTCTCGTGACGGGGAGTCATATAAGTCCTCTCGGCAAGCCCCGGGCGGGCAGGCGGAACCAGACCCATGACGGGCCGATAGTCACGCTCACCTCGCTCGACGGGCGGCCGGACACGTCTGGGACGCGCCGTGCCGCCCCGGCCACCTCCACTCGCCGACGACCTGTTCGAGCTGGTCGCGTCGGCGGGCACGGCCCTCGCGCCGGGGGTCAGGTCGGCGGGCCGTGCGTCGGGGTGAACCCGGGTGGTGCTCGTTGCACCGCCAATGAAGCTACGGGCCACCTCCGGGTGCAGCAAGCAATTCTTGGTCTCCGCAGGTCAGTTGACTGTTACCGGCGGTATTGATCAAGGTGCCGTGCCCAGTTCGACCGGGTTTGACCGCATTTTCAAGATCAACTGATCAACTTTCACGCCCCCCTTCACCTCTGTCCACCTGTGAGCCCGAGCACACCATCCACCCACCGCGACCACGAATTGACGCACCGTCACCAGCGAAGCCGGAGTTCCCCGTTCCGCCGGGCCATCAGGTGGCATCCGCCACACCCGACACGCTCCGCGACCGGTCGGACGCGCTCAGTCCCGGGCGCCGAGCTCCGCGTCCCGCGCCAACAGCGCCGCCTGCACCCGGTTCTCACAGCCCAACTTGGCCAGGATCCGGCTGACGTACGTCTTCACCGTCGCCTCGCTCATGTGGATCCGCGCCCCCGCGTCCGCGTTGGACAGCCCCTCGCCGAGCAGCGCCAGCACCTCCAGCTCGCGCGGCGTCAGCACCTCCAGCCGGCGCCGGGCCTCCGCGCCGCGGGCGGCCACCGAACCGCTGCGCCCGGAGGCCAGCGAGTCGACGATGTGCCGGGTGGCGGCCGGGGACAGGAAGGCGTAGCCGCCGGCCGCCGCGCGCACCGCCTGGATCAGCTCGTGCGGCGCCGTGTCCTTGAGCAGGAATCCGGCGCCGCCCTCGGTCACGGCGCGCAGGACGTTCTCGCGCTCCCCGAAGGTGGTGAGGATCAGCGCCCGCGCGCCGGGCGCGACCCTCGGCAGCTCCCCGAGCGCCGTCAGCCCGTCCATCACCGGCATCTGGATGTCCAGCAGCACCACGTCCACCCGGTGCGCCCGGGCCAGCTCCAGCGCCTCCCGCCCGTCGGCGGCCTCGGCGACCACCTCGATGTCGGCGGCAGAGCCCAGGATCATCCTGATCCCGGCGCGGATGAGCGGCTCGTCGTCGGCGACGAGGACTCGGATCACGGCTGGTCATTCCCCTCGAACGGTGCTGCGGCAGGAACACCATCCTCACATCCGGCCGAACGCCGCGTCCCACCCGGTCAGGACGGTCAGGACGGTCAGGGCAGTCAGAGCGGTCAGAGCGGTCAGAGCGGTCAGAGCGGTCACGGCGGTCAGGACTTCGTGAGGTAGTGCTCCTTCTCCACCAGCAGCCCGTCCTTGAAGCAGAACCGCATCACGTTGTCCTGGCCCCAGGCGTCGCTGAGGTCACCGGACAGGTACCAGCGGCAGTGCGCGCCCTCCGGGGGCTTGGGCCCGCTGCCCTGGTAGTCGTCGGTGAAGAAGGTGTTGCCCGGCGGCAGCCGGTGCAGCACGTCGGCCTCCGGCGTGCCGACCTCCAGCCCGTCGTACACCGACTTCGGCACCGTCGCGTCGCCGGTGCCCTGGACGAAGGCCACCACGCCCCAGATCAGCAGCCCCAGCACGGTCAGGCCGACCGCCCCCACCCCGACCGCGCAGCCGATCGCCGGACTGCGTCGCCCGTCCTCCGCCCCGACGACCGGCGGCAGGCCGTCCAGCACCCAGTCGTCGACCCCGGCGATCGCCGCGGCCCCGTCGCCCGCGCCCTCCGCCCCCTCGTACGGCAGCACGCCGGCCAGCCGGAACCCCTGATCCGGCGTCGGCCCGGCGTGCACCATGCCGCCGACCAGCCGGGCCCGCTCGCGCAGGCCGGTCAGCCCCTGGCCGCCGCTGACCGCCGGGCCCGCGCCGGCGCGCACGCCCACCGGCTCCGGCGTGCACGGATTGACCACCTCCACCACCAGCGCGTCCGGCTCGTACCGGAGCGCGACGGTGATCGGCGCGCCGGGGGCGTGCTTGTGCGCGTTGGTGAGCGCCTCCTGCACCATCCGGTACGCCGCGTGGTCCACCGCGGCGGCCAGCGGGCGCGGCTCGCCCTCCCGGGAGAAGGAGACCAGCGCCCCGGCCGCCCGAGAGGAGTCGACCAGCCCCTCGATCCCGTCCACCCCGCCCCGGGCCGGTGCCGCGGCCGTCGCCGGCCGCACCACCGTCGACTCGTCGTGCAGGACGCCGACCACCTCGCGCAGCTCGCGCATCGCCGCGACCGCCGCCTGCCGCAGCACCCCGACCGCCTCGCGCTGCCGGTCGTTGAGCGTACGGTCCACCTCCAGCGCGCCGGAGTGCACGGAGATCAGCGCGAGCTGGTGGCCCAGGCTGTCGTGCATGTCCTGGGCGATCCGGTGCCGCTCGCGCAGCCGGGCCTGGTGCACCACCATGACCCGCTCGCGCACCAGCTGGTCGTTGCGCTCGCGCAGCGCGTCCAGCAGGGCACGGCGCTGCGCCCGGTAGCGGCCCCACAGCGCGGGCAGCACGGCGACCAGCAGGAAGCCGCCGAGCGAGAGCCCGACGATCAGCTTGGGCGAGGCCGAGCCGGCGTCCTTCAGCACCCCGGTCACCATGAACAGCACCCAGCTCAGCACGAAGGTGCCGACCAGCGCGGTGACCCGGCGCAGCCTCGCCCCGGCCGACCAGCCCGCGCAGACCAGCAGCGGCATCGGGCCGACGGCCCAGCCGGCCGCGGCCGAGGTGAGCACCAGCACGGTCGCCGGGAAGGCCGGCCGCAGCACCCACAGCAGCGCGACCCCCAGCCCCACCAGGACCGGGTGGCCGACACCGGAGGCCACCTCCAGCAGGACCGCGACCCCGCCCATCAGCAGGGCCAGCGCACCCTGGCCCACCACCCGCCGGGGCGGCCAGGGCCCGGGAAACGCCGTCCGTACCGCCTTCTTCCAGGCCCGCGCCATCGCATCCACCCGTCGAGGCTATCGGGCCGCGCCACCCGTCCGCCGCCACCGTTCGTCGCCCCCGCCCCCGACGAAAGTCGCCGCTCACGGCGTTCGGGGCACCTCCGTGGGCACTCCCGTGGACAGGTCCGTGGGCACGTCCTCGTCGAAGGCCGTGAGCAGCAGCGCCACGTCGTCCACCCGGTGCGAGGAGCCGACCTCGCGCAGGATCCGTTCCGCCAGCAGCTCCAGGCCGTCCGGCCCCTGCTCCTCGCCGCGCCCGAGCGCGGCCCGCAACAGGTCCACCCCCTGGTCGATCGCCACCGCCGGATCCTCCACCAGCCCGTCCGTGTACAGCGCGACCACCGTGCCGGGCGCCAGGCGCAGCTCGCTGACCGGGTACTCGGCCAGGTCCTCCACGCCCAGCAGCGGCCCGCCCGGCACGTACAGCGCCTCGGCCCACCCGTCCGGGAAGCGCAGCACCGGCGGCAGGTGCCCGGCCCGGGCGATCCGGGCGCGGCCGTCGGCGGGGGTGAGGCGGACGAGGCAGCAGCTGGCGAGCAGTCCGGGGTCGAGGTCGAGGAGGAGCCGGTTGGTGCGGGCGAGCACCTGGTCGGGCGGGTCGCCACCGGTGGCGAAGGCGCGGACGGCGCTGCGCAGCTGGCCCATGGTGGCGGCCGCGCCGACGCTGTGGCCCTCGACGTCGCCGATCACCAGGGTGACGTCCCCGCCGGTGACGATCGCGTCGTACCAGTCGCCGCCGATCTCCATGCCCTGGGTACCGGGCAGGTAGCGGGCGGCGATCCGGATGCCGGGCACGTCCGGGAGGCGGTGCGGCAGCAGCGCCTGCTGGAGGCCGCGGGCCAGGGTGAACTCGGCGTCGTACAGCCGGGCCCGTTCCAGGGCCTGGGCGATGAAGCCGCCGAGGGCGGTGAGCAGGCCGCGGTCCTCGGCGGTGAACGGGCGCGGCCGGTCGAAGCCGAGGATGCAGCTGCCGACGGGGTGGCCGGAGGCGATCAGCGGCAGGAAGGCCCAGGCGCCCATCTCGTCGAGCGCGATGCCGGGGTAGGCGGCGGCGAGTTCGCGGACCGATTCGAAGAAGATCGGGGTGCCGGTGCTGAGCGTCTCCGCGCCGGGGATGCGGGCGGCGACGGGGGTGCCCTCGAAGCCGTCCAGGAAGCCGTCCGGGTAGCCGGTCTGCGAGATCAGGTGCAGGTGCTTGTCGCGCACCCCGTAGATGGCGAGCTCCTGGCCGCCGAAGGCCGGCAGGATCTCCTCGGCCACGGCCCGGCAGACCTCGCGCACGCTGACGGCCTCGGTGAGCGCGCTGGCGAGCTGGAGCAGGTGGTAGGTGCCGCCGATGCCGGCGGGGGCGTCGGTCCGGGTGGCGCCGCGGGCCGCGGGCGGCGGGGGCGCGGCCCGCGGTTCGGCCGCGCCCGGCGGGGCTTCGGCGGCCACCACCCGGCCGGTGACGCCGTGCGTGTCGGGGTAGAGCGAGAAGGCGAGCCAGCCGTCCGGCGGGCGGGCGGCCAGGAAGGCGGTGGGCTGCTGGGAGAGCAGGGCGGCCCGGTAGCGGTTCTCGAAGAAGGGGTCGGCGAGCCAGGGCAGCACGTCCCACAGGTGGTGGCCGACCAGGTCCTCGCGGCGAGCCTGGAGCAGTGGCTCGGTGGCGCGGTTGGCGTAGCCGACCCGGCCGTCCGGGTCGAGTGAGAAGACGCCCTCGCGCAGTCGCTCGACGGCGGCCGCGGCCGCGGTGAGGGTGCGGGCGTCCAGCACGGCGCCGACCAGATGGGTGCGGCCGTCCGCCGAGATCGCCGAGGGCACCCGCGCCCAGAGCTCCACCGGGTACGGGTGGCCGTCCGGCCCGAGCACCCGGACCCTGGCCGCCAGCACCTCGCCCAGGGCCAGGGCGGTCCGGGCGGCGGCCCGGAACTCGGGCAGGTCGCCGGGGGCGATCCGGCTGCCGAGGGCGGCCGCCGTGCCGTCGAACTCGTCGGGTGCGAGGCCGAAGATCGCGAGGAACTGCTCGTCGGCGGCCAGCGCCCCGGTGGCGACGTTCCAGTCGAACATCCCGACCCGGCAGGTCGGCGCGGACGGCGGCGGCAGCTCGACCACAGCCGCGTCGCCGCCCGGCTCCACGGGGTGCCCGGCCGCCGCCAGGCCCGCCAGCCCGGCGGCCAGCCGCCCGGCCACCTCCGCCAACCGCGGCTGGGCGTCCTCCGGGACGCCGTCGTCGGAGGCCGGCCAGAACACGCTGAGCACCCCGAACCGCTCCCCGCCGCCCGCCACCGGCACGCAGGCGGAGGCGAAGTCGTACGGCATGCCGACCGCGAGCTGCGGGAAGCGCCGCATGGTGTCCTCGGTGTCGGCGAGGGTGATGGTCCGCCCGGTGCGGAAGCTGACGGCGACGGGCAGCGGGCCGGCGGCGGCGATCCGCCGGAACGGGCTCATGATCGACAGCGGTACGCCCGCGATCGTGCAGAGCACCAGCGAGCGGCCGTCCCGCGAGCGCAGGTACACCATCGCCCCGTACGCCCCGGTGCCGCCGAGCGCCCGGCGGACGGCGCCCGCCAGCAGGTCGTCCCGCTCGGCCGCCGCCGGGGCGGCGTCAAGCTCCTGCGGCCGGTGCGGGCCGGGCGGCGCCGCCCGGTCACGGCCGCCCGCGTGCGGATGGCGCATGCTCTTTTGCTACGCCGGGCCCCGGGGCGTGTCAAGGCGAGCCCCCCGGGGCCCCGGATGCCCGTCGGCCCCGGTTGCGCCAGCATGGACGGCATGCCGACCACCTCCGGCCGCACCACCGTGGTCAACCTCAAGGGCCACCGCGACGACCCCTCCTGCGCCGACGTCGTCTACGTCGGCCGCGCCATGAACCGCGGCGGCTGGCACCTGTCCGAGTCCCCGCTGCACTGCCCCTACCGCCCCGGCCCCGGCCTCACCCGCGAGCAGATGGTCGCCGACTACCGCGCCTACCTCCTCGCCCGCCCCGACCTGCTCGCCCTCGTCCCGCCCCTGCGCGGCCACCGTCTCGGCTGCTGGTGCGCCCCGCTCCCCTGCCACGCCGACGTCCTCGCCGACCTCGCCGACCACCCCCCGCAGCACTGACGGGCGGGCGCCTCACAGCCCGGAGAGGTCGGCCTCCACCGCGTACGGCACCACGGCCTTGACCCGGCCGGTGAACAACTCGCCCGCCCGGTACGAACGGCTCGCCGCGTCCAGCACGTAGGTATGGACGATCGGGACGCCGTCGGCGACCTGCTCGACCCGCCAGTAGAACGGGATGCCCGCCTTGGCGTACTGGTCCAGCTTGACCACCCGGTCGGTGGTCTCCGAACCCGGTGAGACGACCTCGACGAGCAGCAGCACGTCCGCGGGTCTGGTGGGCGACTCGTCGATCGTGTCCGCCCGGTAGACCACCACGTCCGGGCGGCGGTTGTTCAGCGGCACGTCCTGGAGCCTGACGTCGAAGTCCGTGTCGGCGTTCCACTCGGCGCCGCCGGCCGCGTCCAGGGCGTTCGCCAGGAACCGTGCGAGCCGGTTGTGCCGTTTGGAGGCGCTCGGGCTCACGGCCACCATCCCGTCGACGATCTCGATGTCCGCGCACTGCTCCACGGTCCAGGAGTCGTACTGCTCGCTGCTGATCTGCCGGTGCATCCACTCGGGTGCGATCATCTCGGCCGTCACGCCGTACCTCCCCCGGGGCTGCTGGGCGGGCCTGTGCTGTGCCTCAGCCTAGTACGCCCCGGGTCGGGGTTTCGGGTGGTTCGGGGGCTGTTCGATATCCTCCGGGCGAGTGGTGGCGCGTGGGGCGCCGCGGGGGAGGTGGGAGCCGGTATGCAGTCGCCGTCGTCCGAGGGGCCCGTGCGCGAGACGTCGTGGCAGTGGGACGGGGAGGCGGACGGCGCCGCGCGGGAGCCCGCGGACGTGGTCGGCGGGGGCGGGGACGGGCCGCGGCTGAGCCGGCGCGGGCTGCTGGCGGGGGCCGGGGTGCTGGCGGCGGGCGCGGCGGTGTGGGCGTTCGGCCGTTCGGGTGCGGACCAGCCGGCTCCGCCGCCGCAGCCGAAGCCGACCGCGCTGTCCGGGCCGACCCCGCTGTGGACGTACCGGGGGCCGGAGGCGATGACCCCGGAGCGGCTGACCGGCCCGCCGACCCGGCCGGTGTTCCTGTCCCGGGCCGGGCTCCAGGTCCTGGACCCGGCCACCGGCGAGGCGGCGCGGCTGCTCACCTTCGACCCGCCGCGCGGGACCTGGCCGAGCGACCTGGAGGTGCTGGGCAAGGTGGTGCTCGGGCCGGACCGGCTCTTCACCACCTCCCCGGGCCACCTGGACGCCCGCCACCTCGGCGACCCCGCCGCCGACTGGAGCCTGCCGCTGCCCGACGACCTGCAAGGCTCCGTCCAGCTGTCCGGCTTCGACGACGGCACCCTGTACGGCTACGTCTGGGACTGGTCGCGGGAGAGCTCGACGCCGGACGGCCGGCTCTTCGCCGTCCGGGTCGCGGACCGCTCGATGCTGTGGCACCTCCCCACCGACCGCAACGAGCAGCCGTTCACCCCGGTCACCGCGCCCGGCGGCCGCCTCCCGTGCCTGCGCAACCTGGGCAACGGCAGCGAGCTGGTGGTCCGGGACACCGCCGACGGCCGGGAGCTGTGGACGGCCCCCGGCGCCGGGGACCTGGGTTGGTGCGTCGGCGGCCCGGTGCACGTCTACGTCCCCGACGGGGCCGGCGGCGTCCGCGCGCTGCGCCCCGGCGGCGAGCCGGCCTGGACGGTCTCCCCCGGCCGGGGCGAGTCGTGGCGGGCGATGCCCGCGGTCTCCGACGGCCCGCGGGTCTACCTGACCCGCGACAACGGCCTGGTCACCGGGCACGACGCGGTCACCGGCGCACTGCAGTGGTCCTACCGGCTGCCGTTCCTGCTGGACCGCCGCAGCCATCCGCTGGTGGCCGGCGGCACGCTGTTCGTCCCCGGACCGGCGACCGCCGGGGTGTGCGCGATCGACACCGCGAGCGGCACACCGCGCTGGACGTTCCTCGACTCGGGCCCCGGCAAGGACGTCTGGTCACTCGCCGTCGACGCGAACCACCTCTACGCCGGCCACGACGACGTCCTGCACGCCCTCCCGCTCACCTGACCGCCCGGCACCACAGCCACGACGGCACGGCGACACGACGGCACGACGGCACGACAGGATGGCCCGATGCAGGTACACCCGATCTCCCCCGACCGGCTGGCCGAAATGCTCGCCGACCGCATCGCCGCGCTGTCCGACCCCGGCGGCCGGTGGCTGCGGGTCGCGGTGGACGGCGCGCCCGCCGCCCGCCCCGACCTGCTCGCCGACGCCCTGGTGGAGCCGCTGCGGCTGCGCGGCCGCCCCGCGCTGCGGGTGTCGGCGGCGGGCTTCCTGCGCCCGGCCTCGATCCGGCTGGAGTACGGCCACCAGGACGCGGACGCCTTCCACGACCTCTGGCTGGACGACGGCGCCCTGCTGCGCGAGGTGCTGGACCCGCTGGAGCCCGGTGCCAGCGGCCGCGTCCTGCCCTCGCTGCGCGACCCGGCGACGGACCGCTCGACCCGCGCCCCGTACGCCGAACTGCCGCCCGGCGGCGTGCTGTTGCTGGACGGCGCGCTGCTGCTCGGCCGCTGGCTGCCGCTGGAGCTGGCCGTCCACCTCGCGCTCACCCCGACCGCCCTGGCCCGCCGCACGCCCGCCGACCAGCAGTGGACGCTGCCCGCCTTCGCCCGCTACGAGGCGGAGACCGGCCCGACCGAGGCCGCCGACGTCACCGTCCGGGTGGACGACCCTCGTCACCCGGCCCTGGTCGAGCGGAGCTGACGCCCGTACCGGCCGGGGCCGGGCCGCGCTGGCAGTAGGGGCACCAGTACGCCACCCGGTCCTGCGGGGGCGCGCCCTGGCGGGCGGTCCGGACGAGGGTGCCGCAGCGCGGGCAGGGGCGGCCGGCCCGGCCGTAGACCCAGTGCTGGTGGCCGCGCCGGGTGTCGCCGGTGGTGACGTGGCCGGGGCGCAGCCGGTTGGCGTCGAGGAGCTCCCGGGCCCGCTCCACCAGCCGGTCGGGGCGCGGGAGTTGGCCCACCTCGGTCCACGGGGTGACGCCGGCCAGGTAACAGAGTTCGGCGGCGTAGACGTTGCCGATGCCGGCGAGGTTGCGCTGGTCGAGCAGCGCCTCGGCGAGCGGGCGGCCGGGGTGGGCGAGCAGTCGGCGGACGGCCTCCACCGGGTCCCAGTCGGGGCCGAGCAGGTCGGGGCCGAGGTGGCCGACGGCGCGTTGCTCGTCGGCGGTGCGCAGCAGGTCGACGACGGGCAGCCGGTAGCCGACGGCGGTGCCCCGCTCGGTGCCGAGGACGGCGCGGATCTGCCAGGCGGGGCCGCCGGACCAGCGCTCGCCGGGCCGGTAGACCTCCCAGCGGCCGTCCATCCGCAAATGGGTGTGCAGGGTGAGGCCGCCTTCGAGGCGGGTGAGCAGGTGCTTGCCGCGCGGGGCGACCTCCAGCACCCGGCGGCCGGCGAGTACGGCGGTGGCGTGCGCGGGCACCCGCAGGTCGGCGCTGGTCAGCACCTGCCCGGCGAGGGCCTCGTGCAGCCGGGCCGCCGCGCGGTAGACGGAGTCACCTTCTGGCATGTCTCCATCCTCCACCGCACGGCGGCCCGGCGGGGCGGCGCGCTACTCGCCCTCGGCCACCTGGCCCTCTCGGACGACGACGACCGGGCAGGGCGCGTGCTCGGTGAGGTGGCGGCTGACCGAACCGAGCAGCACGCCGGAGAAGCCGCCGAGGCCGCGGCTGCCGACGACGAGCAGCGCGGCGCCCCTGGCGGCCTCCAGCAGGGCCTGGGCGGCGTTGCCGGGCATCACGCTCTCGCTGATCCGCACGCCCGGGTCGTCGCCGACGACCCTGACGACGGTGTCGGAGAGGGTCTTGCCGGCCAGTTCCTCGGGGTTGAAGACCTCGGCGGACGGCACGCTCGGCGCGGCCCAGCCGTAGAACGCCGGGTACTCCCAGGCGGCGATCGCGGTGATGGTCCCGCCGACGGCCCGTGCGTAGTCGACCGCCCAGCGCAGCGCCTGCTCCGAGGCGGGCGAGCCGTCCACGCCGACGACGATCCGGGGGTTGGCACTCATGGCGTTACTCCTTGGCGCTCAGTTCCTGCTCGGTCCCGACACCCCGAACATAGATCAAATCGGGCGTGTGGTCGGTATTTGCCACGCCGTGATCGGCGTTTTGCCTTCAGATCGATGACACATGGCCTGGCCGATCTGTGGTTCTGCGGTTCTGCGGTTCTACGGTTCTGTGCTCCCGCGGTTCTGCGAGGATGCCCGGGTGTCGGACCAGCCCCGACGGCTCAACTCCGGTAAGCGGCCCAGGAGTCGGCCATCCGCTGGACCTGGCCGGGGGTGAACTGGCTCATGCAGGAGTCGTAGCTGTAGTCCATGAAGTTGTGGATCGGGTCCAGGCCGGGCCCGGTGCAGGTGTGGCGGCCCTCGGGGCAGCCGTAGGCGGGGGTGCGCTCGGGCGGGGTGTCGTCCACGTAGTCGCCCGGGGGCAGGCAGCCGCCCTGGAAGGTGTGGAAGAGGCCGAGCCAGTGGCCGATCTCGTGGGTGGCGCTGCTGCCCTCGTTGTAGTGGGCGGCGGCGCCGCCCGGCAGGGAGGCGTCGAGGACGACCACGCCGTCGTCGGCGGGGTTCGAGCGGTAGGCGCCCGGGAAGGTCGACCAGCCGAGCAGGGACTGGCCGAGCTTGGCGGTGTAGAGGTTGAGGGTGCCCGCGTCGCCCTTGCGCAGCGCGTTCTTCATCCCCGTCTCGGTCCCGGAGCCGGGGGTCATGCCGTCGTACCAGGAGGCGTTGTCGGTGTAGTCGGTGCCGGCCAGCTCGAAGTGGAACGGGCTGGGGGTGTTGCCGTCGCCCTGGCCGCCGTAGGTCGCGTTGAGGTGGTCGATCTGGGCGGCGACGACGCCCCCGTCGAGCCGGCCGGCGTCACCGGCGTGGATCACGTGGACGAAGACCGGCACCGTCGTCGGGGCGCCGACCCGGGCGTGCGCGGAGGAGAGCTGCGCGAGCCGGTCGTCGAGGTCCGCCTGCATCGCCCGGGCCTCGGCGGCGGTGACGGCGTTCGGGTCCTGCCCGGCCTGACTGCCGGCCGGCTTGCGGGCGGCGGCATCGACGGCGACGGCATCGACGGCGGCGGCGTCGGCGTCGGACCCCGCACAGGCCACGGTCACGGCGGCCGCGGCGGTCACGGCGGCGGAGTGCGGAGCCGGGGCGGCGAGCTGGCTGAGACCGGCGGCCGCGACCAGCACGGCGGCCCAGGGGAACAGACGGGGGGTACGCGAGCGCACCCGGGCAGTACGGCGCATCTGCGCTCCTGACAAGGGAGTTGGCGGATTGTCGGCCGCGCCCCGGGCCCGCCCGGCTCGGCGCGGACCCGCCGAGACTACGACGCGGCGAAGACGATCTCCCGCAGGGCGCGCGCGGCGGCCCGGTCGAGTACCACGGCCGACGCACAGCCCTCCGGCGCCCGTCCGGCCCCGGTGAGCCGGCGCCGCAGCCTGTCGACGGCGGCCCGGTGCCGGAGGAAGGCGTAGCGGGAGACGCTCTGCCCCCGGCTCTGCTGACCCTCCCGCGCCTCGGCCGGTTCGGCGTCCAGCAGCAGCAGGTGCACCCGGCGGCCCTGCCGGGCGGCGGTGCGGGTCAGCCAGAGCCGCACCCAGGACAGCGATCCGCAGTCGTGGACGGCGAGCGGCCCGCCGGCCAGCACCGCGCGCCGCAGCCGCCGGTAGTGCGCGATCCGCGCCAGCGGGCGGTAGAGGGCGTACGGGAGGCGGCCGGGCAGCCTGGCCGCGTACTCCTCGCGGACCAGCTGGGAGTCGACCAGCGGAGCGCGCACGCAGCGGCGCATCAGGGTGCTCTTGCCGCTGCCGGGCAGCCCGGAGACGACCAGCAGGTCGCCGGCGGGGTAGTGCAGCGCCACCGGGGCGGGGCCGGTCCGCAGGTCGTGCAGGCCGGGCTGCACCCGTAAGGCCTGCGGGGCGCCGGCGGGGCCCTGTCCAGGAGGCGACGGCACCCGGGGTGCCGCCGCCTCCGCCGTTCTCGTCCTGGTCACCGGTCCTCCCCGCGCCGTTCCCTCCCTTGGAGCATTACGCATTCCCAAGAGCGAGTAAAGAGCGGTGATCGCCGGGCCCGGCCGGCCGGTGCCGGATCAGGACGTGCCGTGCGGGCGGGTCAGCCGAGCTGGGGGGCGACCCGGGAGGCGATGAGCTCCAGGTGGTCGAGGTCGTCCAGGTCCAGGATCTGCAGGTAGACCCGCTCGCTGCCGACGGCCGCGTACCGGCCGATCCTCTCGGCGACCTCGTCCGGGGTGCCGGCCAGGCCGTTGGCCTTCAGCTCGTCCACGTCCCGGCCGATCACGGCCGCCCGGCGGGCCACCTCGGCGTCGTCGCGGCCGACGCAGGCGACCAGGGCGTTGGAGTACACCAGGTCGCCGACCGAGCGCCCGGCCTGCTCGACGGCGGCCTTGACCCGGCCGAACTGGGCGGCGCTGTCCTCCACCGAGGCGAACGGCAGGTTGAACTCGTCGGCGAAGCGGGCGGCCAGCGCCGGGGTCCGCTTCGGGCCGAGGCCGCCGACCAGCACCGGGATCCGGTCCTGGGCCGGCTTGGGCAGGGCCGGCGAGCCGGTCAGCGTGTAGTACTCGCCGGCGAAGTCGAAGGTGTCACCGAGCTTGGTGTTCCACAGGCCGGTGATGATCGCCAGCTGCTCCTCCAGCCGCCCGAACTTCTCCTTCGGGAAGGGGATGCCGTAGGCGGCGTGCTCGGCCTCGTACCAGCCGGCGCCGAGGCCGAACTCGACCCGGCCGCCGCTCATCGCGTCCACCTGGGCGACCTGGATCGCGGTGACACCGGGCAGGCGGAAGGTCGCGGCCGTCATCAGGGTGCCGAGGCGGATGGTGCGGGTGTCGCGGGCGAGGCCGGCCAGGGTGATCCAGGCGTCGGTCGGCCCGGGCAGGCCGTCGACGTCGCCCATCTTCAGGTAGTGGTCGGAGCGGAAGAAGGCACTGAAGACGCCCAGGTCCTCGGCGGCCCGGGCGACCGTCAGGAGGGTGTCGTAGCTCGCGCCCTGCTGCGGTTCGGTGAAGATGCGGAGATCCATGCGGACCATTCTGGTACAGACCACCCGTGGATCGGTGCAGAGAACCGGCCAAGCCGCCGAAGCTCCCGAAGGTGGCCAAGGTCTCAGCACGGAACCGTCACGAGCCGCCGGTCCGGCCGACCCGCTCGCCTACGGTGGACGGATGTTCGCCACCCCCGACGAGTCCTTCCGGCGCTCCCCCGACGATCCGGCCGGCTGCCCGCTGCCCGGCATCGTCGCCGCGTTCACGCCCCGGCTGTCCGAGTTCGCCTTCGAGCCCGGCTTCGTCGCGATGGTCGACCAGCACGTCGCGATGCTGCGCGAGCTGCTGTACGCGCAGGGGCCGGAGCTGGCGCCCCGGCCCCTGGACCGTGAGGAACTGTCGGACTACGCGCTCGGCTTCCTGGACGCGCTCACCGAGATCGGCTGGCGGGAACCGGTGGGGTACGACTACGCGGTGCACCGGCTGACCGCGATCTGCTGGCTGGTGCGCGAGCAGGGCCTGCTGCGGGCCTGAACCCGCTGCGGGTCGCTACGACCCAGGACACGCCCGCCCTAGCTCGGCTGGTCACCCGGGCGGCCCGGGTCGATGCCGGGCGGCGGCGGGGTGGTGCCCGGAGCGGCCTGGGTGGTCGGCCGGGCCGGCTGGTTGGCCAGTACGTCCGCCCGGCCCGCCTGGTAGGCGCTGCCGCGCAGTTTGGCGCTCTCCTGCTCGGCGTGGTCCAGCCAGCGCTCCCAGCGCTGGCGCATCGGCAGGATCAGGCCGCCGCCGACACCCACCACCAGCACACCGGCGATCGTGGCGAGCACCGCGATCAGCACCGGTCCGGTGATCGCGGTGGCGATCCCGGCCTGGCCGAGCGCCGCGATCACGCCCAGCGCGACGATGAACGCCCAGACGATCGTGGCGACCGTCCGGCCGTACGAGGCGCCGGCGAGCGCGTTGCGCACGATGTCGCGGACGCCGTTGGCGATGGCCATCGCGACCACCACGATCGCGACCGCCACGATGCCCCGGGGCAGCCAGGCGACGATGCTGTGGATCATCACGCTGATCGGGTTCGGGCCGAAGACGCCGAACGCCAGCTGCAGCACCATCAGCAGGATCGCGTAGTAGACGATCTTGCAGATGATGCCGGTCATGTCGTAGTTCGACCCGCTCAGGTGGCGGGCCATCCCGGCCCGCTCGGCGACCCGCTCCGAGCCGACCTTGCGCAGCACGCGGTCCAGAACCTTGGCGATCGCCTTCGCCACGATCCAGCCGATGACCAGGATCGCCAGGAAGGCGATGAACTGCGGGACGAATTTCGCGATCTTGGACCAGGCGTCGGTGAAACCCGATCCGAAGTCCACGGAGAGTGCGAGCTGCTGAGCCACGGAGTCCTCCACTCGGTGACACGGCGCCACGAGCGGCGCGTGCGGCCCCCCACCCTTCGTGGATAGCAGCACCCCGCCCGGCCCGCGCGCGCCTGGTCCCCGGGCTGCTCCCCCCGGGTGAAACGGGCCCGTAGACGCCCCGCGTAAAGTGATGTTCAAGGGCACGGGGCGGGGGCGGGACGGGACAGGACGGTGCGGGTGTGAGCAGCGACAGGGTGGACGGCGGCACGACGACCGGCAGCACGGCCGGCAGCACCGCCGGGCACCCGGCACTGCGCTGGCGGGTGCGGCCCGAGGCGCCGCGCGCCGCCGTCCTGGTGCTGCACGGCGGCGAGGAGCACAACCTCGCCCGGCCCGGCCCGGTCAACCTGCCGCTGCTGCGGATGCGCGGCTTCCTGCGCTCCCTCGCCAAGGACACCGCCGGCGCCGACGTGGCCGTCGGCACCGTCCGCTACCGCCACCGGGGCTGGAACGGGCAGCGCGCCGACGCCGCGCTGGACGCCCTCGCCGCCCTCGACGAGCTGGCCCGGGAACTGGGCGAGGTGCCGACCGTCCTGATCGGGCACTCGATGGGCGGGCGCGCGGCCCTGCGGGCCGGCGGCCACCCGGCCGTCACCGGCCTGGTCGCCCTCGCCCCCTGGTGCCCGGCCGAGGACCCGTGCGAGCAACTGGCCGGGCGGGACGTGCTGCTGCTGCACGGCGACCGCGACAAGGTCACCCCGCCCGCCGAGACCCGGGCCTTCGCCGCCCGCAGCCGGGCCGCCGGCGCCCGCGTCTGCGGCTACACCGTCACCGGCAGCGGCCACGCCATGCTCCAGCGCATCCCCGACTGGCACCGGGCCACCACCCGCCTGGCCACCGCCCTGCTCGGCCTGCGCCCGCTCCCCGCCGAGACCGTCTCCGCCCTCGCCCTTCCGCCCGCCTCCCCCGAGGCCCTCACCCTCACCCTGCCCCGTCAGCCGCGCGGCTGACCCCGCACGGGCCGGCGGCCGCGCGGTGGCGCAGCGGCGCGGGCGTCAGCGGGCCAGCCGGCCGAGGAGCGCGGAGGCCGCGGTGATGCCGAGCACGGTGGCCACGGTCAGGACGGCGAAGTCGAGCGGCAGGTGGGCGCGGGTGCCGATCAGCAGGCCGCGCAGGGCGTCGACCTGGTAGCTGAGCGGGTTGGCCCGGCTGACCACCTGGAGCCAGCCCGGCATCAGGTCCACCGGGTAGAGGGCGTTGGAGCCGAAGAAGAGCGGCATGGTGATCGCCTGGCCGATGCCCATCAGGCGGTCGCGGGTGAGCACGATGCCGGCGATGGTCATCGAGAGGCAGGAGAAGAACGCCGAGCCGAGCAGCACGGCGACCACGACCCCGAGCAGCCGCAGCGGGTTCCAGGTCATCGCGACTCCGAGCAGGGCGGCGATCACCACCACGACGACGGCCTGGATCACCGCCTTCACCCCGGCGGCGAAGGCCTTGCCGGTCACCAGCGCCGCGCGCGGGGTGGGGGTGACCAGCAGTTTGGTGAGCACCCCGGAGTCCCGCTCCCAGATGATCATGATGCCGTAGAAGATCGCGATGAACATGGCGGACTGGGCGATGATCCCGGGGGCCAGGAAGTCCAGGTAGGGGATGCCGCCGGTGGGGATGGCCTTGAGCCGGGTGAAGGTCTCCCCGAAGATCAGCAGCCACAGCGCGGGCTGCACGGCCCGGGTGTAGAGCTCGGTGCGGTCGTGGCGCAGCTTCTGCAGCTCGACGGTGCACATCGCCAGCGTCCGGGCGGGCACCAGCCGCCAGCCGGTGCGGGCACGCGGGGGGACCAGCAGCAGTCCGAGGTCGGGCCGGGCGGCGGTCGCGGTCGCGGCGGCAGTGGCGGCGGGGCCCGGGGGCTCAGCCGACGCGGGAGGCGGTGCGGCGGGTACGGCGGACATCGCTGAACTCTCCTTCCGGGGCCTCGCCGGGGGCCAGCTCGCGGCCCGCGAAGTGGCGGAACACGTCGTCCAGACTGGGGTCGGCGAGCTGCGGATCCTGCGCGCGGACCACGGTCTTCAGCTCCTCGGTGGTGCCGAGCGCACGGATCCGGCCGCGGTCCATCAGGGCGATCCGGTCGCAGTAGCGGTCGGCCTCGTCCATGTAGTGGGTGGTGACCAGCACCGTCATCCCGGTGGCCTGGCGGACCGCCTCGACGCACTCCCAGACGCCGGTGCGGGCGATCGGGTCCAGGCCGATGGTGGGCTCGTCCATCACCAGCAGGCGCGGGGCGCTGACCAGGGCCTGGGCGAGCTCCAGCCGGCGGACCATGCCGCCGGAGTAGGTGCCGGCCATCCGGTCGGCCGCCTCGGCGAGGCCGACGGCGGCCAGCGCCTGGGCGACCCGCTCGCGGCGCTCGCCGTGCGGCACGTCGAAGACGCGGGCGAACAGCGCGACGTTCTCCCGACCGGTCAGCCCGCCGTCCGCGGAGAGCTGCTGCGGCACGTAGCCGAGCAGCCGGCGGACCTCCATCCGCTGCCGGGCGGGGTCGTGGCCGAAGACCCGCACCATGCCGGCGCGGACCGGCAGCAGGGTGGTGATCGCCCGGATCGTGGTGGTCTTGCCCGCGCCGTTGGGGCCGAGCAGGCCGAACACCTCGCCGGTGCGCACGGTCAGGTCGACACCGTCGACGGCCTTGGTGCTGCTGCCCTTCCCGCGCCCGTGGTGGAAGGTGTACTCCAGGCCGCGGCAGACCACCGCCTCGTCACCGCCGTTCTCCGGGAACGTCATCGCTCCTCCTCCCCCGGCTCGCCCGGTCGGGTGCGCAGGCCCGTCGCCACCTCGCGCAGCGCGGGCACCGCGGCGGCCAGGGCCGCCCGGGAGTCGGCGGGCAGCCCGGCCACCACCTCCCCCACCAGCGCGGCGCGCCGGGCCCGCCAGACCGCGAGGCGTTCGACGGCCTCGTCTGTGGCGTACAGCAGGGCCGCCCGGCGGTCGGCCGGGTCCACCTCGCGGCGCAGCAGCCGCAGCGCGACCAGCTGGTTGACCAGGGTGGAGACCGAGTTTCCGGCGAGGCACAGCTCCTCGGCCGCGTCGGACACCCGCAGCCCGGGGGTGTCCATCACCAGGCGGAGCAGTTCGATCTGGGCCCCGCGCAGCCTCGGCTCGGTGAGTCCCTGCCGCAGCCGGCGGCGGACCAGGCGCTGGATGCCGACCAGCAGGGCGGAGAGTTCGTCGGCCACGTCGGGATCGGGGGTCGTCGGAAGGTCGACGGCCGGTGCGGGGGTGAGCGTTTCCGGTGTCGCACTCATACCTCCGATTTTAGCTCTCAGTGAGAGGTATTCGTCCAGAGGGCGGACGGGGTGGACCGGAGGACTGCCGGGCGGGGCGTGGCTGTGCCAGGATCCCGGGTGACCGTGTACGGACACCCACCCACCCTCACCGCTGGGAACCCTCATGAGAAGACTCGCGCTCCGCGTGCTGTCCGCGGCAACGGCGCTGTCCGCGTTGCTCGTTGTGCCGGCGGCCACTGCCGCTACCGCCGCCCCGGTCATCGCCACCGAAAGCGCCACCACCGCCGCCCCGGTGCCGCTCAGCGGCGCGCAGTTGGCGGCCTCCTGGGCGGGGCCGCTCAGCACCCGGGGGCGGTACGTCGTCGACGCGTCGGGCGACCGGTTCAAGCTGAAGTCCGGCAACTGGTCCGGCGCGCAGGGCACGTGGCAGGGCAGCGGCTCGACCACCGATCCGGCGAACAACCAGGCCGGCCAGGTCTCGTACAACCTGCCGCTCGGCCTCGACCGGGCGCCGCTGTCCGAGATCACGGCGGGCTTCCACAGCCTCGGGCTCAACAGCGTCCGACTGCCGTTCGCGGACGCGATGATCCGGGACACCGCCGCCGTCCCGGACGCCGCCGTCGCCGCCAACCCCGGGCTGCGCGGCAGCACCCCGCTGCAGGTGTACGACGCGGTGGTGGCGGCGCTCACCGCCGACGGGTTCGCGGTGATCCTCAACAACCACACCACCGGGTACCGGTTCTGCTGCGGCCTGGACGGCAACGAGCGGTGGAACAGCGGCCAGTCCACCGAGACGTGGGAGCAGGACTGGCTGTTCATGGTGGACCGGTACCGGACCAACAAGCGCGTGGTCGGCGCCGACCTGCGCAACGAGGTCCGCCGCGACACCTGGGACGACCCCAACTGGGGCCTGGGCGACGGCCACGACGCGTACGCCGCCTTCGAGGAGGCGGGCAACCGGATCCTCCAGGCCGACCCCGACCTGCTGATCATCATGGAGGGCATCAACTGGCAGGGCGTCCCGCTGGCGGGCCTGCCGCACGGCCGTCCGATGCTCAAGCCGGTGGCCACGCTCTCCCACACCCTGATCGACTCGGGCAAACTGGTCTACTCGGCGCACTTCTACGGGTACACCGGCTCGGCCAACACCGGCGCGGGCAGCGGTCCGGGCGCCACCGGCGATCCCCGCTACCAGGACTTGACGCCCAGTCAACTCGCTTCCGTGGTCGACGAGGAGGCACTCTTCGTCACCCGAGCCGGGCAGCACTTCACCGCCCCGGTCTGGATCAGCGAGTTCGGCGCGGGCGGGCGGGGCCCGACCGACGCCAAGGAGCAGGCCTGGTTCGACCGCTTCACCGCGATCCTGGCCGAACACGACACCGACTTCGCCGTCTGGCCGCTGGTCGGGTGGCACAACGACGGTGTACCGCAGGACAGTTGGGCGCTCCTCCACTACGACCGGGCCGGCCGGCGGCTGAGCGTCGAGGACCCGGGCGACTGGCGCGCCGCGGACTGGAACCGGCTGGTCGCCGCCCCCGGGTACACCGGCCCGGTGCCGGCCGCCGCCCGCTGGAACCTGCTCGACCTCGACCACGCCGACCAGAACGCCTCCCGGCGGATGCTGGCCCTGCCCGACTGGAGCAGCGGCAACCGCAAGGGGAACTGCCCGGACGGCCAGCGCCTGATCGGCCTCGGCCGCGGTGACGGCCGCGGCCTGTGCACCGACGCCGGGCAGCCCGCCACCGGGCCGGACGCCTGGACGACCGTCACGGACGAGCGCTACGTCACCGGCGGCGACTGGGCGCCCGGCTACAACAAACTCCAGTGCCCGGACGGCCGGTTCGCGGTCGGCTACAGCGTCCGCGCCGATGCGATGGCCGCCCTGCTCTGCGCCCCGGCCGCGGCCGCGCCGCCCGCCGCGGCCGACCGGGTGCTCTGGTTCGACCACGGCGACAACCGGCCCCCGGCCGCCACCGGCGCCGACTCGGCGGCCAGCGACTGGGCGCCCGGGGCCTACAAGGGACAGTGCGCCTCGAACGAGTACGTCGCGGGGGTCGCCTTCACCTGGCGCTGGCTGCACGCCGGCGTCCCGGACGCGCTGCTCTGCCGCCCACTGGCCTGACACCGCCGCTGTCGGGGCCCGGCCGACGGGCCGGGCCCCGACGGAAACGGTTCAGCTCAGCGCGGCCTGGGACTCCACGACCACGCCGTACAGGTCGCCGATCGTCGCCAGGGCGCTGCGGTGCAGCTGGGCGGCGGTCACCCGGGTGCCCGCCGAGGCGAGCGGGCGGGTCGCGCAGGCGTCGGCGACGACCGTCGGCCGGTTGCCGCGCAGGAAGGCGCCCGCGGTGGTGAAGGCCACGCACATGTGGGTCATGAAGCCGGCGACCACCACGTCCTGGTGGCCGGCCTCGTCGAGCAGGGTGCCCAGGCCGGTGCCGACGAAGGCGTCCGGGGCCTGCTTGACGACCACGGCCTCGCCCTCGACCGGCGCCACGGCGGGGTGGATCTGCCCGATCTCGGCACGGACGTCGTACGGGGTGCCCGCACCGCCGTCGTTGATCACGTGGATGACCGTGGCGCCCGCCGAGCGCGCCCGGGCGAGCAGGGCCGCGGCCGCGTCGAGCGCCTCCCGCCAGCCCTCCAGCTCCATCACGCCGCGCACGTAGGTGTTCTGGTAGTCGATCAGGATCAGCGTGGACGCGGCGAGCGTGGCGGGCGTCTCGTCGAAGCCGTTCAGGGCGCGCAGGGTCGTCGTGGGCATGAGGGGACCACCTTCGGTTCGGTACACGGGTAAGGGCGGGCGGCGGCTGCGACGGCCGCGGCGGCCCGGCCCCTGGAACGCTACGACCGGCCACCGGATGTCGGCAATGCCGTCTAACCTGCAGATTCCGACATCGAGAGAGCACGAAGAGAGCGCAGGTGGGGCCGTGGGCGCCGTACAACGACTGATCGTCATCGTCCTGTTCGAGGGCGTCGACCTGCTCGACGTCACCGGACCGCCCGAGGTGTTCTCCCTCGTCCGGCGGGAGACCGACGACGCGACCGGCTACCGCGTCGTCCTCGCCGCCGCGACCACGGACCCGGTCACCACCGCCGCCGGCGTGCGGATCCTGCCCGACCTCACCTTCGACGAGGCCGCCGCGAGCGCCATCGACACCCTGCTGGTGCCCGGCGCCGTCGAGGTGGACGGCCAGCGCCGGGTCCACCCGCGCACCGACCCGGCCGTGGTCGACCGGGTGCGCACCCTCGCCGGGCGCTCGCGCCGCATCGCCTCGGTCTGCGTCGGCGCGCACCTGCTCGCCGCCGCCGGGCTCCTCGACGGCAAGCGCGCCACCACCCACTGGTCGACCGCCGCGCAACTGGCCGCCGAGTACCCGGAGATCGAGGTGGACGCCGACCCGATCTTCATCCGCGAGGGCGACGTCTGGACCGGCGCGGGCATCAGCGCCTGCCTCGACCTCTCCCTCGCCCTGGTCGCCGAGGACTTCGGCGAGGAGCTCGCGCTGAGGGTCGCCCGCCAGCTCGTGATGTACCTCAAACGCCCCAGCGGCCAGAGCCAGTTCAGCGTTCCGCTGGAACCCGTCTCCACCACCCGGCGGGTCGAGGAGCTGCGCCACCACGTCCTGCGCAACCTCACCGGCCGGCTCACCGTCCCCGACCTCTCCGCCCACGCCCACGTCAGCGAACGGCAGTTGACCCGGATCTTCAAGACCGAACTGGGCACCACACCCAGCGCCTACATCGAGTCGGCCCGGGTCGAGCTCGCCCGCCACCAGCTCGAATCCACCGATGCCACGCTCGAACGCGTCGCCGCCGACTGCGGGTTCGGCACCACCGACACCCTGGTCCGGGCCTTCCGCCGCCGGCTCGACACCACCCCGACCGAGTACCGCCACCGCTTCCGCACCACCAGTCCCGCGCCCCCGGTCAGAGCGGCAGCCGGACGGTGAACACGGTGCGCCCCGGCCGGCTCGCCGCGTCCACCGTGCCGCCGTGCGCCCGGACCACCGCCCGCACGATCGACAGGCCGAGCCCCGTCGACCCGGTCGAGCGCGAGCGGGCGCGGTCCCCCCGGACGAACCGCTCGAACATCCGGTCCGCCAGCTCCGGCGTGATCCCCGGGCCGTCGTCGGCGACGGCCAGCCGCACCCCCGCCCCGGCCGGCTCCAGGCTCAGCTCGACCTCGGTGCCGGGCGGGGTGTGGGTCCGGGCGTTCGCCAGCAGGTTGACCACCACCTGGCTGAGCCGGTCCGCGTCCCCGCGCACCAGCACCGGCTCCTCGGGCAGCGCCAGGCGCCAGCGGTGCCCGGGCCCGGCCGCCCGGGCGTCGGCCACCGCGTTCAGCGCGATCCGGGTCAGGTCGACCTCGGCGTCGGCCAGCGGCCGGCCGGCGTCCAGCCGGGCGAGCAGCAGCAGGTCCTCGACGATCGCGCCCATCCGCACCGCCTCGGCGTCGATCCGCTCCAGCGAGTGCCGGACCGGACCGGGCACCGCGCCCGGGTGGCGCAGCGCGAGTTCGGCGTGGCCGCGGACCGCCGCCACGGGGGTGCGCAGCTCGTGGCTGGCGTCGGCCGCGAACGCCCGCAGCCGCTCCTCCACCGCGTGCCGGCGGGCCAGTGCGTCACCCACGTGCCCGAGCATCCGGTTGAGCGCCGCGCCGACCCGGCCGACCTCCGTCCGCGGATCGTCGTCCGGGACGCGTTCGGCCAGCGTGACGGCGCCGCTGGCGAGCGGCAGCGCGGCGACCCGCTCGGCCGTGCCCACCACCCGCCGCAGCGGACGCAGCGACCAGCCGACCCAGACCGCCCCGGCCGCCCCCGCCCCGGCGACGGCGATCGCGAAGACGGTCAGCTCCAGGGTCGCCAGCCGGTCCACGGTGTCCTCGGCCGGGCGCAGCGGCAGTCCGCTGACCAGCACGTCGCCGTCCCGGCCGGCCACCGCGCGCACCCGGTAGTGGCCCTGCGCGCGGCCCAGGTCGACGGTGCGGGCCGGCCCGCCGACCGGCAGGGCGGCGAGGGCCCGCTGCTCGGCCGGCGAGAACACCAGCCGGTCGTCGGCGCTGGGGCCGTTGGCGTCGTCGGCGTCCCCGTCGACCACGCCCGCCGCGGTGACCCGGCCGTCCAGCAGCCGGGCGCCCAGGGTGCCGGGGGTCTGCGCCCGGGTGTCGGTGCCGCCGCCCTGGCCGGCGTGCTCCAGGCTGGCGGCGTAGCGCCCGCCGGCGTCGGCGAGCTGCTGGTCCAGGCGGTCCACCAGGAAGTGGCGCAGCGCCGCCGTGGTGGCGAGGCCGACCGCGGCGCAGGTCACCACCAGCAGCACCAGCAGGCCGGCGATCAGCCGGGCCCGCAGCGTCCGCGGCACCAGCCGGGCGGCTCGGCGGCGCGCCCTGGCGGCGCCCGTGACCAGGCCGTCCGTCGTGGGCCGGCCGGTCACGGGGCCGCCTTGATCAGGTACCCGGCGCCGCGCACCGTGTGGATCATCGGCGTCCGGCCCGCGTCCAGCTTCTTGCGCAGATAGCTGATGTACAGCTCGACGACGTGCGCCTGCCCGCCGAAGTCGTACGACCAGACGGCGTCCAGGATCTGCGCCTTGCTGAGCACCTGCCGCGGGTGGTGCATCAGGTGGGCGAGCAGCGCGTACTCGGTCGGGCTGAGGTCGACCACCTCGCCGGCCCGGGTGACCTCACGGGCCCGCTCGTCGAGGACGAGGTCGCCGAGCACCAGGGCGTGTGCGGGCGGCTGCCCCGCGACCCCCGGCGGGGCGGCCCGGCGCAGCAGCCCGCGCAGCCGGACCACCACCTCGGCCAGGCTGAACGGCTTGGTCACGTAGTCGTCGCCGCCCGCCGCGATGCCCGCGATCCGGTCCTCGACGGCGTCCCGGGCGGTGAGGAAGAGCACCCGCACCTCGGGCCGCTCGGCGTGGATGCGGCGCAGCACCTCCATGCCGTCGAGGTCGGGCAGCATCATGTCGAGCACCACGGCGTCCGGGCGCCAGTGCGCCGCCGCCCGGACGGCGGCCAGACCGGTGGTCTCGCCCCGTGCCTGCCAGCCCTCGTAGCGGACCGCGCCGCAGACCACCTCCACCAGGTCCGGTTCGTCGTCGACGACCAGGACCCGCCAGTCCTGCCGGTCGGCGCCCCGCTCGGCGGTGTCGTCCATGGTGCTCCCTGGGTGCAGGCGGTCGGCCGCCTTCATCCTGGCCCACCGCGATGAGAAAGCCCTGAGACCGGCAGTCGCCCGGGGAGCCCGCTCCACCCGCCCTGACCTGCGGCGACACCGCCGGGGGCGACGGGGGCGACGGCACCGGTTCAGAGCCGGCTCAGAGGTTCCGGTGCGATCGTGGTGCGCCCCGGCGGTGCTCGCCCGCCGGGCCCGAAGGAGGATCCCCGATGGCCACCGCCGCCCCGCCGAGACCCGCCGCCCGCACCCGCCGGGCGGCCCCGCGCCGCCCGGCCGCCGCCCGGCCGGACGCGGTGCTGGGCCTGATCGCCGCCGGGGCGCTCGGCGTCCTCGCACTGTGGTGGTCCGACACCCCTGCGGTCGCCGGCGCGGCCGGCTGGCTGACCGGGGCGGGCCGGATCACCGGCCTGCTCGCCGGGTACACGGCGCCGGTGCTGCTCCTGCTGATGGCCCGGCTGCCACCGGTGGAGCGCGGGGTAGGCGCCGACCGGCTGGCCCGCTGGCACGCGTTCGGCGGGCGCTGGCTGGTCGCCGTGGTGACGGTGCACGTGCTGTCGGTCGTCTGGGGGTACGCGCTGACGGACGGGCGCGGCCTGTTCGGCGAGGGCGTGGAGATCGTCCTCCACTACCCCGAGATGCTCAAGGCCGCGCTGGGCACCCTGCTGATGCTGGGCACCGGCGCCGTCTCCGCCCGGGCCGCCCGCCGCCGCCTCCCGTACGAGGCCTGGTACTACCTGCACCTGGCCACCTACCTCGCGGTGGCGCTCGCCTTCGGCCACCAGCTGGCCACCGGCGCCGACCTCGGCGACGGCCCGGCCCGCGCCGCCTGGTACGCGCTCTACCTCGGCACCGCCGCCCTGCTGGGCTGGTACCGGCTGGCCCGGCCCTGGCTGCTCGACCGCCGACACCGGCTGCGGGTGGCGGAGGTCCGGCGGGAGGGGCCGGGCGTGGTGTCGCTGTTCCTGACCGGTCGGCGGCTGGACGAACTCCGGGCCGAGCCGGGCCAGTTCTTCCGCCTCCAGTTCCAGGCGCCCGGCCTGCGGTGGGCCGCCAACCCGTACTCGCTGTCCGCGCCGCCGCGCCCGGACTTCCTGCGCTTCACCGTCAAGGATCTCGGCGGGCACAGCGCCGCGGTGGCCGCGCTGCGCCCGGGTACCCCGGTGCGCGCCGAGGGCCCGTACGGGGCGTTCACCGGGCGGCTGCAACGGCGGCGCCGGGTGCTGCTGCTCGGGGCGGGGGTGGGGATCACCCCGCTGCGGGCGCTGTTCGAGACGCTGCCGGGCGAACTGACCCTGGTCCAGCGGGCCGGGCGCCCGGAGGACGTGCTGTTCCGGGCCGAGCTGGCGGAGGTGGCCCGGCGGCGGGGCGCCGCGGTGCACGAACTGGTCGGCCCGCGGGCGCGGATCGGCGACCTCGGCCGCGCGCTCGCCCGGCTCGTCCCCGACCTCGCCGAGCACGAGGTCTACCTGTGCGGGCCGGACGCGCTGGCCGAGGAGGCCGTCCGTTCGCTGCGGGCCGCCGGGGTGCGGGCGGGGCGCATCCACCGGGAGTCCTTCGACTTCTGAGCCCGCTCGCCGAGCCCGCCGGACCTGCTCAGCCCGTCCCACCACGCCACCTCCGCCACACCCCCGAGGAGCCCCGCCCATGCGCCGAGCCGTCGTCACCGGTGCCGCCACCGCGGCCGGAGTCGTCCTGCTGCTCTCCCTCAAACCGCACGGGGCCGCCGGGCCCGCGCCGGTGATCAGCTCCGGCGGCGCGGGCTCGTCCGGCGCCACGGGTTCGTCCGGCACCACGGGCTCGTCAGGCACCGCCGCCGGGGCCTCCGACGCCACCGCTGGGCCGTCGGGCTCCCCCAGCGCACCGGCCGCCGGTGCCGCCGGCGCCGGCGGCACCCGGAAGGTCACCGGCGACGCCGTGAACACCCGCTACGGCCCCGTCCAGGTCGAGGTCACCCTCGCCGGCAGCCGGATCACCGCCGTCGACGTCGTCAAGTACCCCACCGAGGACCGCCGGGACCGCGAGATCAACAGCTCCGCGCTGCCCCTGCTCAACCAGGAGGCGATCGCCGCACAGAGCGCCGGGATCGACGTGGTCAGCGGCGCGACCTTCACCAGCGACGGCTACGTCCGCTCCCTGCAGAGCGCGCTCGACCGCGCCGGGCGGTGAGGCGCGGTGCTCCGCCACGCCGAACCCGTCATGGGCACCGTCTTCTCGATCGCCGTCCGCGATCCCGGCCCGGACACGCCCGCCGCGCTCCGCCGGATCGCCGACCGGCTGCACCGGATCGACGCGGTGTTCTCGCCCTACCGGCCGGACAGCGACATCAGCCGCCTCGACCGGGGCGAACTCGCCCTCGCCGACTGCGATCCGCAGGTCCGCGTCGTCCTGGCGGCCTGCCGCGAGGTCGCCGCGCAGACCGACGGCTTCTTCACCGAGCGGCCCGGCGGCCGGCTCGACCCGAGCGGCTGGGTCAAGGGGTGGGCGGTCGAGGAGGCGGCCGGGCTGCTGGCCGCCGCCGGGGCCCGGCAGTACTGCGTCAGCGGCGGCGGGGACGTGCAGACCGCCGGCGGCCCGTGGCGGATCGGGGTCGCCCACCCGCTGCGGCCGGGCGCGCTGGCCGCCGTGCTGGGCGGCGACGGCCTCGCGGTGGCCACCTCCGGCACCGCCGAGCGCGGCGCGCACATCCTCGATCCGCACACCGGCCGGCCGGCGTCCGGCCTCGCCTCGCTGACCCTGGTCGGCGCCCCCGGCACCGGGATCGCCCGCACCGACGCCTGGGCCACCGCCGCCTTCGCGATGGGCCCCGACCGCGCGCTCGCCTGGGCCGCCCGGCAGCCCGGCGTCGAGGCCCTCGCCGTCCTGCCCGACGGGACCAAGCGCTGGACACCCGGCCTGCCCCGGCACCTCCCGCCCACCGGCCCCGCCGACTGGCGGCCGGCCGCCCCGGCGGCCTGAGCAGGGCCGTTTGCGCGCCAACTGGCTTTCGAACGCTGATAGTTCACTCCATCAGGTGAAGAACTCGATCATGACTCATCCGCTCCGACCCGGGTGGCCGATAGTGGGGAGACCGATCGGACGCACACCATCCGGTCCCACCGGAACGCGTGGACCCACGGACACGCGTGAACCCACGGAAAGAGGTAGCGGCACATGCCCACCGAGGCCACCCGGCGGATCGACCTCGTCTTCTCCCTGTTCGACGCCAACCGCAACGGCGTCGTCGAGGTCGACGACTTCAACCTGATGACGGCCCGCGTGGTCGCGGCCGCCGCCGATTCGGACGAGGCCGCGAAGGCCGCGATCCGCGCCGCCTTCCGGCGCTACTGGACCACCCTGGCCGGCGAGTTGGACACCAACGGCGACGGCGTGATCAGCCGCGAGGAGTTCGGCGGCTTCGTCCTCTCGCCCGAGCGCTTCGGCCCCACCGCCGGCGAGTTCGCCGACGCCCTGTCCGCGCTCGGCGACCCGGACGGCGACGGCCTGATCGAGCGCCCGCTGTTCGTGGCGCTGATGACCGCGATCGGCTTCGAGCACGCCAACATCCACGCCCTCTTCGACGCCTTCGGCCCCACCCCCGAGGACCGCATCACGGTGGCCGTCTGGGCCGCCGGGATCCGCGACTACTACGCCCCGGACAAGGCCGGCATCCCCGGCGACCTGCTGGTGGGCCAACCCGCCGCCTGATCTCCCCGGGGCGCGCCCGCCCCGGATCGGCTGAGCGACGGCGCCGCCGCCCCGCGCCTGCCCGGCGGCGCCGTCCCACGCTCCACGCACCGGGCCCACGGCGCCCGCGCCACCACCCACGACCGGTCCGCCGTCCAGCCTGTCCGGCCGATCCTGCCGGACAGGACCTGGTCGCGGCTTCCCGAAGTCCGAACACCAGGAGGGACCATGGCCACCGCCGCCCGCCCCCGTGCCGGCGTCGACGAGGGCGTCGGACCGACCGCCCTGATGGTCGCCGCCGCCCGCGCGATCGAGACCCACCGCCCCGACGCCCTCGCCCGGGACGCCCACGCCGAGCACTTCGTGCGCGCCGCCCGGTCCTCCGCGCACTGGCCGGTCCACCCCCGGGACGTCCCGGACGGCGAGGCCGATCCGCTCTGGGGGCGGCTCGGCCGCTACTTCGCCCTGCGGACCAGGGCGTTGGACGACCAGCTGCTGTGGTCCGCCCACCTGGGCGTCCGCCAGGTGGTCCTGCTCGGCGCCGGCCTGGACACCCGGGCCTTCCGGCTCGACTGGCCCGCCGACCTCGCCGTCTTCGAGGTCGACCGGCCCGAGGTCCTCGCGTTCAAGCAGCGCGTCCTCGACCGGCTCGACGCCCGGCCGGCGGCGCGCCGCGTGCCGGTGGCCGCCGACCTGCGCGGCGACTGGGCCGGCGCCCTCACCGCGGCCGGCTTCCAGCCCGCCGAGCCGACCGCCTGGCTCGCCGAGGGCCTGCTGCCCTATCTGCCCGCCGCCGCCGAACAGCGGCTCGCGGCCGCCGTCGACCGACTCGGCGCCGCCGGCAGCACCTTGGCGTACGAGGCCAGGCTCGGACCGGAGTCCGCAGCGGTCCGCGACAACCCCGTCTACACGACCGCCCGCGAGCGGCTCGGCGTCGACCTGCTCGCCCTGTTCGACGCCGGGCCCCGCCCCGACACCACCGCCGATCTCACCGCGCGCGGCTGGTCCACCACCGTCCACACCCCGTTCGACTTCACCCGCCACTACGGCCGCGGCCCCCGGCCCGAACCCCACGACGCCTTCGCCGCCGACCGCTGGGTCTTCGCCACCCGGTGACGCCCCCGCTCCGGGCCGCCCGGCCGGCTTGCGCGGTTCTGCGCACAGTCCGCCGCCCCACGGGCCCGGCGTGATCCAACGGACACGCCCTAGACTTCGGCCATGCTCAAAGCCGACCGTACCGCCCGGATCCTCGCCCACATCACCGAGGCGGGCAGCGCCGATGTGCACGAGCTGGCCGGTCTCCTCCAGGTGTCACCGGCCACCGTCCGCCGGGACCTCCAGGAACTGCACGAGCAGGGCCTGCTGCACCGCACCCGTGGCGGGGCGGTCACCGGTGCCGTCAACCTCGAACTGCCGCTGCGCCACAAGCACGGGACGCGGCAGGCCGAGAAGCGGCGGATAGCGCTGGCGGCCGACCGGCTGGTACCGGACGGCGCCGTGGTGGGCCTGACGGGCGGCACGACGACGAGCGAGCTGGCCCGGGTGCTGGCCGAGCGCGGCGGGATCACCATCGTGACCAACGCGGTCAACATCGCGGCGGACCTCATCGTCCGGCCGGACGTCCGCCTGGTGGTGGTCGGCGGCCTGGCCCGGACCACGAGTTACGAGCTGGTGGGGCCGGCCGCCGACCGGATGCTCGCCCAGTACCACCTGGACCTCGCGTTCATCGGGGTGGACGGCCTGACGGCGCAGGAGGGCTGCACCACGCACGACGAGATGGAGGCCCAGACCGACCGCGCGTTCCTGCACGCCAGCGCGCGCTCGGTGGTCCTGGCGGACAGCACCAAGATCGGCCGGGTGACCTTCGCCAAGATCTGCCCGCTCGCCGAGGTGCACGACCTCGTCACCGACGACGAGGCCACCGCCGCGCAGGAGAAGGCGATCGCCGCCTGCGGGGTCCGGGTCGCACGCGTCTGACCTGTTCACGCGGGGTGCCCGGCCGGGGAGAACCGGCCGGGCTCGCTGTTGCACCGCCAGTTGTCATGCAACGGTCCGATAACGACATCCGGGCGACACCTCGACCCCGCCGGTCCGCCTCGTGAATACTGCCCGACGCCACGCTCTTTCGAATCTGCTCAGAACCAGCGCTCTTCAAGCAACTAGGATCAAGCGGCGTACGAAGGCGGTAACTGCGGTGAACACACGTGTACGTGCCCTCTGGGCGGTCTGTGCCGTCGGCGCGCTCGCCCTCACGGCGTGCGGCGGCAGCAGTGGCGGGTCCTCCCCGAACGGCGCCGTGACGCTCAAACTCGTCGCCGCCGACTACGGCGAGAAGGAGTCCAACAGCTCCAAGGCCTACTGGAACGGCGTCGCCACCGCGTTCACCGCGGCCAACCCCGGCATCAAGGTCGACGTCCAGGTGATGAACTGGAACGACATCGACAAGCAGGTCAAGACGATGATCCAGAGCGGCAACGTCCCCGACGTCCTGCAGACCGGGGGCTACGCCGACAAGGTCGCCGACGACCTCCTCTACAAGGCCGAGGACGTCCTGTCCGCCGACACCCGGGCCGACCTCATCCCGAGCTTCGCCGACGCCGGCCGGGTCGACGGCGTGCAGTACGGCATCCCGTTCGTCTCCTCCGCCCGCGCCCTCTTCTACAACAAGGCCGTCTTCCAGCAGGCCGGCATCACCCAGCCGCCCACCACCTGGGACGAGGTGCGCAAGGACGCCGAACTGATCAAGGCCAAGGCGCCCGGGGTCACCCCCTACGCGCTGCCGCTCGGCCCGGAGGAGGCCCAGGGCGAGAGCATGATCTGGGAGCTCGGCAACGGCGGCGGCCCCACCGCCAAGGACGGCACGTACGCCATCGACAGCCAGGCCAACGTCGACACCTTCCGCTGGCTCAAGACCAACCTCGTCGACACCGGCCTGACCTACGCCAACCCGGCCACCACCGACCGCAAGACCGCCTTCGCCGACTTCGCCGCGGGCAAGGCCGCCATGGCCGACGGCCACCCCTCGCTGATCCAGATGTCCAAGGACGGCAAGGTCGACTACGGCGTCGCGCCCGTCCCCGGCAGGACGGGCCCGCTCGCCTCCACCCTCGGCGTCGCGGACTGGACGATGGCCTTCAAGAAGAACGGCCACCGCGACCAGATCAGGAAGTTCCTCGACTTCGCGTACTCCAAGGACAACACGCTCGCCTTCGACGAGACCTACAACCTGATGCCGGTCACCCAGGGCACCCTGCGCGAGATGACCGCCAGCGGCAAGCACAAGGACCTCGAACCGTTCTTCGCCCTCCTGCCGAACGCCGCCTTCTACCCGCTCGGCAACACCACCTGGGACGCGGTCTCGGCCGAGCTCAAGAAGAGCATCGGCACCGCCGTCGCCGGCGACCCGGCCAAGGTGCTCGGCGACCTGCAGAAGAAGGCCCGGGACGCCGTCGCGAACAAGTAGGGCACGCCCGCCCTGGCCCGCGCCCCGTCCGAAAGGCACCGCCGTGTCCCTCGACTCCCCCACCCCCCAGGCCTCCGGGCCCGGCCGGCCCGCCCGGACGGGCTCCGGCCCCGGCCGGCTCGGACCGCTGCCGTGGATCGCCCCGGCCGTCCTGCTGATCCTGGCCGTCGTCCTGTGGCCCGTCTACGAGATGGTCCGCACCTCGTTCCTGCGCATCAGCACCAGCGGATTCGTCCGCGGCTCCGCCGGGCTGGACAAGTACCGCAAGCTCTTCGGCGAGGCCGACCTCGGCCGGGTGCTGCTCTCGACGGTGGTCTGGACGGTGGCCGTCGTCGGCCTGACGATGGCGCTCTCGCTCGGCCTGGCCCAGCTGTTCAACCAGCGCTTCCCCGGGCGCAGGTTCGCCCGCTGGGCCCTGATCGCCCCCTGGGCCGCGTCCGTCCTGATGACCGCCATCGGCTTCCGGTGGATGCTCGACCGGACGGCCGGCGTGCTCAACACCGCGCTGACCGACCTCGGCCTGGTCGACGGCCCCCGGGACTGGCTCGGCGACCCGTCGACCGCCTGGCCCTGGATGGTCCTCGTCGCCGTCTTCGTCTCGCTGCCGTTCACCACCTACACCCTGCTCGCCGGCCTGCAGACCGTCCCCGGCGAGCTGTACGAGGCGGCCCGGGTGGACGGCGCCTCCCCGTGGCAGGCCTACCGGAGGATCACCCTGCCGCTGCTGCGCCCGGCCTTCCTGGTCGGCCTCGTGATCAACCTGATCAACGTCTTCAACTCCTTCCCCGTCATCTGGGGCATGACCCAGGGCGGCCCCGGCAGCGCCACGGCCACCAGCACGGTGTTCATGTACCAGCTGAAGAACACCGACATCGGCGAGTCCGCGGCCATGTCGGTGGTCAACTTCGCCCTGGTGGTGCTGATGGTGCTCGTCTTCCTCAAGGTCGGCCGCTGGAACGGGGAGGAGCGTTGACGGCCCGCCCGCCCGCGCGCCGGATCCGGCCGCAGACCGAGCCGCGGATCCGGGCTCGGATCCGGCCGCGCACCCTGGTCATGGCGGCGGCCGCCTGGCTGCTGGCGGCGGTCTTCCTGCTCCCGTACCTGGAGATGGCCGTCACCGCGCTGCGCCCCGCCGACGAGCTGCGCGACGCGGGCTACCTGCCGCACCACCCCGCCTGGTCCAACTTCGTCGACGTCTGGCGCGAGTCGACGCTCGGCGCCAACCTCAAGGTCACCCTGCTGGTCTCCGGCGGCTCCACCGTGCTGGCGCTGCTGGTCGCGCTGCCCGCCGCGTACTGCACCGCGCGGTTCAGGTACCGGGGCCGCAAGCTCTTCCTGCTGCTCGTGCTGGTCACCCAGATGTTCCAGCCGACCTCGCTGCTGGTGGGCCTCTACCGCGAGTTCTACCAGCTGGACATGCTCAACTCGGTCTGGACGCTGATCCTCTGCAACGCCGCCTTCAACCTGGCCTTCGCCGTCTGGATCCTCACCGCCTACATCGGCTCGATCCCGGTCGAGTTGGAGGAGGCCGCGCTGCTCGACGGCCTCGGCCGGCTCGGGGCGCTGCGCCGGGTGGTGCTGCCGCTGGCCATGCCCGGCGTGGTCACCGCGGTGATCTTCACCTTCATCTCCGCCTGGAACGAGTTCGTGATGGGCCTGACCCTGTCGACGGCCCCGGAGAGCCAGCCGCTGACCGTCGGCATCAACGGCTTCATCGGCAACTACACCGTGGAGTGGAACTACCTGTTCGCCGGATCGGTGGTCGCGATCGTGCCGGTCGTGGTGCTGTTCGCCGTCATCGAGCGCCACGTGGTCTCCGGCCTGACCGCCGGATCGGTGAAGTAGCCCCGGCCGTCCGGGGTGTCGAGAACGGCGACTCTGCCATTGACATGGACCGGCCATAACTGTGAATGTTGCTTGTATTCCCCCATGTTCAAGCAGCTTCGCGCAGTAAGTGAACATCTCTTGCTCATCCGACGGGAGAACACACCGTGCGCTTGGTACGACCTCGCCTCCGCCGGGCCGCCCTCACCGTGGCCCTCACCAGCATCGCCGCCATCGCCGGGCCCGCCCTGCCGGCCCGCGCCGCCACCCCCGGCTCCGCCGTCCTCGACGGCAGCCACCAGAGCACCACCTGGCAGAGCCCCACGTACGCCAAGGGCACCCTCGGCGGCGCCGCCTCCTGCCCGTCCGCCGCCCAGGACCCGGACGGCACCGTCTGCGGCCGCTTCGACCTGACCGTCGACGCACCCGCCGGCTACTGGGACGACAACCCCGAGGGCGGCGTCCCGCTCTCGATCCAGTGGCAGAACCCCACCGACGACTTCGACCTCTACATCTACGACGCCAACGGCAAGGAGGTCGCCGAGAGCGCGGGCACCGCCAACCCCGAGGCGACCGTCATCCCGAAGGCCTCGGGCACCTACCACGTCCTGGTCGTCCCCTACGACGTGCACGGCGGCTCCTTCACCGGCCGCGCCTACCTGCCGCAGACCGCCGACGCGGGAAACCTCACCTCCTTCTCCGGCGGCCAGGGCAGCTACGACATCGCCGCCGGCACCCTCAAGGCCAAGGTCGACTTCCTCGCCGACGACCAGCTGCGGCTGCGCGCCGCCCCGGACGGCGTGCTCACCGACCCGGCCGGCAGCACCATCATCCGCAAGCAGCCCGAACTCCAGCGCAGCACCTCGTCGTTCGACGCCGGCGACTACTACGGCATCCGCTCCAAGGACCAGGTGCTGCGGGTCTACAAGCACCCCCTGAGGTTCGGCCTGTACAAGGCCGACAACCGCACCGCCGTCTGGCAGGAGGACGCCCCGCTGCGCTGGTCCACCAGCGGGCTGCGGCAGAGCCTGGTCCGCGGCGCCGACGAGCAGTTCTTCGGCGGCGGCGAGCAGAACGGCTCCTTCTCCCACCGGGACAAGACCGTCCACGTCGCCAACAGCACCAACTGGAACGAGGGCGGCTACAACAACTCGCAGCCGTTCTACATCTCCACCGCCGGCTACGGCGTCTTCCGCAACACCTTCGCCCCGGGCAGCTACGACTTCGGCTCGCCCGTGCGCACCGGACAGCAGGAACGGCGCCTGGACGCCTACTACTTCACCGGTGACGTCAAGTCGGTGATCGGCAAGTACACCGCCCTGGTCGGCAAGCCCTTCATGCCGCCCGTCTACGGCCTGGAGCCCGGCGACTCCGACTGCTACCTGCACAACGCCAACCGCGGCGAACGCCACACCACCGACGCGCTCAAGGTCGCCGACGGCTACGTGCAGAACCAGATGCCGCTCGGCTGGATGCTCGTCAACGACGGCTACGGCTGCGGCTACGAGAACCTCGCCCAGACCGGCGAGGGCCTGCGCAAGAACCACGCCCAGCTCGGGCTCTGGACCCAGAACGGCCTGCCCGACCAGGCCGCCGAGGTCAAGGCCGGCGCCCTGGTGCGCAAGCTCGACGTCGCCTGGGTCGGCAACGGCTACGACTTCGCGCTGAACGCCTGCGACCAGGCCAAGGCCGGCATCGAGGACGGCAGCGACGCCCGCGGCTTCGTCTGGCTGCCCGTCTCCTGGGCCGGCGCCCAGCGCTGCGGCGTCCTGTGGAGCGGCGACCAGAGCCTGTCCTGGGACTACATCCGCTGGCAGATCCCCACCTACGCCGGCGCCACCATGTCCGGCATCGCGTACAACACCGGCGACGTCGGCTCCATCTACCGCCGCGCCCCGAAGATGTACACCCGCGACCTCCAGTGGAAGTCCTTCCTCCCGGCCATCATGACCATGGACGGCTGGGCCAAGGACATGGCCGGCAAGGAGCAGCGCGACCAGCAGCCCTGGCTGGACGGCGAGCCCTACACCTCGATCAACCGCAAGTACCTCCAGCTGAAGGAGCGGCTGCTGCCGTACATGTACACGCTGTCGGCGGAGGCCACCAGGACGGGCATCGGCGCGGTGCGCCCGCTCGCCCTGGAGTACCCGGACGACCCGGCGGCCCTCGGCCCGAACGCCAAGTACGAGTTCCTGGCCGGGCCGGACTTCCTCGTCGCGCCGGTCTACTCCGACACCTCGGTGCGCGACGGCATCTACCTGCCCAAGGGCACCTGGACCGACTACTGGACCGGGCGCACCTACCAGGGCCCCACCACGATCAACGGCTACTCCGCGCCGCTGGACACCCTGCCGCTGTTCGTCAAGGGCGGCTCGATCGTGCCGATGTGGCCCGAGGGCACGCTGTCCTGGGAGAACCGGGACCGCACCCGGCTCGACTACGACCTCTACCCGCAGGGCGACTCCTCCTACACCCTGTACGAGGACGACGGCGTCACCCGCGGCTTCGCCGCCGGCGCCTCGGCCACCCAGCGGGTGGACGTCCGCGCCCACGGGCCGGTCACCGTCGTCAAGGTCGGTGCCAGCGTGGGGAGTTACACCGGCAAGCCGGCCGCGCGGGGGTACCGCTTCACCGTGCACGGCAAGCCCGCCCCGCGCCTGGTCGTCACGCAGGGCGGACCGCTGCCCCGGCTGGACTCGGCGGCGGCGCTCGACTCGGCCGCCTCGGGCTGGTACCACGACGCCGCGACCGGGGTCACGCAGGTCAAAACGCCTGCCGTCTCCACCGACCACGGCTTCTCCGTCGAACTGATCCACGGCGGCCGCTGACCGGCCGGACGCCGCAGGGCCCCCCCGCGAACCCCTGCCAGGGGGCCCTGTGGCGCTCCTAGGCCCCTGTGTCCGGGGCCGTC
>NZ_JBHVWW010000036.1:77109-85767 GCF_042882025.1 Kitasatospora sp. NPDC058243 | reverse complement strand
GGGGCGGTGGGCGGTACGGATTTTGAGCATGGCGGGGCACCTCAAGGGGGCGGATGGGGGAGCGCGAGGGTAGTGCGCAATCACGCTGTGCATGCGAATGATTGCGCTCTGGTGTCAATCATCGAGGGTCCAGAGGTACGGTGATGGCCGAAATCGGGTGCCAGGGGCACGTGGTGCGTGAGGGGGACGGCTGTGGCACATCGGCGGTTCAAGCGGGAGTTGACGGCCAGTTCGGCTGAGTTGTTCGGCGAGGAGCTGCGGTTCTACCGGGAGCTGGCCAGCTACACCCAGGAAGAGCTGGGCAAGCTGCTGCACTGCAGCCGGACGAACATCACCCGGTACGAGACCGGTCAGCGCCGCATGCCGCCGGAACTGGTGGAGAAGGCCGATGAACTGCTCAACACGGGCGGTGCGTTGAGGCGGATCTGGGGGAAGGTGGACTGGAACGCTCAGGTTGAACACCCGGATTGGTTTCAGACCCATGCAGACATGGAGTCCGAGGCGCTCGGTGCCCGTGTCTACCAGTGCGGATACATGCATGGCTTGCTGCAGTGTCGGGAGTATGCGCAGGCGCTGTTTGCGGCTGGTGGTTCGACAGCGCTGATTGAGGAGCGAACGACTGCACGATTGGCTCGGCAGCAGCGGTTCCTCGTGCAGGACGGCCCCTTACTTCTGGCTGTTCTTGACGAAAGTACGATTCGGACGGTCATCGGCGGGCCCGAGGTGATGTATCGGCAGATGGAACACCTGCTGGCCATCTCAGAGCTATCGAACGTGATCATTGAGATCGCGCCGTTCGCGGACCGTAGGACCGTCATCCCCACGTCGATGGTCCTACTGGAGATGCCCGACGGGCAGAACTACGTCTACTCGGAGAGCTTGGATCGAGGGCATCCGAGCAATGATCCGGAAGTCGTCGCTGCACACCGGCGCGTCTATGATCGGCTTCGCAGTGAGGTACTCCCAGGGAGTAACTCGCTTGCGCTGATCCGTGATGCGCTGGAAGGGTACAAGGATGACGCGAAACGAGCTCGCCAGAGCCGTCTGGCGGAAGAGCAGCTACAGCGCTCCCAACGGCGGAGACTGCATCGAGGTGGCCCCCGGATTCCCCGGCCTCGTCCCCGTGCGTGACTCCAAGGACCCGCAGGGCCCGGCTCTCGTTTTCCCGGCCGCCGCCTGGGAAGCCTTCGTGATGGCCGTCCGTGAGGGCGACTTCCTAGCGTAAGACCTCCGAGGAGCTGGCGATGGTGACCTGGCGCAAGAGCAGCTACAGCGCGGATCACGGGGGCGAGTGCATCGAGGTGGCCCTCGGATCTCTTCCAGCCGGCATCCCGGTGCGCGACTCCAAGGACCCGCACGGGCCGGTGCTCGTCTTCCCGGCCTCGGCTTGGACGTCTTTCCTCTCCTCCGTCCAGGCCGGTGACTTCCCGGAGTAGTGATCCGCTGACGGGGGCGCGTCGCTTTCCGCGTGCGCCTGCCGCCGCCCGGAACGCGCCTTCTGACCAGGCGAGACGTGGATCGGTCCCTACGCTGGGTGTCGGCCCGCCAGCCTCGTCGAAGGACCGCGTATGCGCCGCTCCCGTCTCCTGTTGTCCCTGGCCCTGTCCGCCGTGACCGCCTCCGCCCTCGTCGCCGCCGATGCCGCGCCGGACGGGCAGGACGGGCCGGTCCCGTCGGTCAGCCTGCCGGTGCTCCGCGACCCGCAGGCCCAGCAGAAGCTCCACCGCATGACGGACCCGGTGCAGGACTGGGTGGAGTCCGGCGACCGGGCGGCGGACGGCTACGCCGGGACCGTGATCGACGCGTCGAACCAGCACGCCGACATCTACTGGAAGGGCGAGGCCCCGGCCGAGGTCCGGGCGCTGCTCGACGCGAACGCCGGCCCCGGCTACACCGTCGACGTTCACCAAAGCCCTTACTCCCGTGCCGAGATGCGCGCCGCGATCGACCGGTTCACCGCCGCTGTGGCGCCCGAGACATGGACGTCGATCGGCCCGCAGGAGGACGGCACCGCCATCGCGATCACGTACGTGCCGACGAAGGCGACCCGGCCGACCGGCGGCGCCACGACCGAGCAGGCGTACTCCCGGACGGCCGCCGAGATCGCCGGGATGCCGGTGACGGCCACCGTCGAGGGCATCCCGGCAGCGCTGTCCGGCAGCCGGCACTCCGACAGCGCGCCGTACTACGCGGGCGCCGAAGTCAACACGGGCAAGGCCTCGTTCTGCTCGACCGCGTTCAGCGGTTGGAAGGACGGGACGAAGGTGCTGCTGACCGCCGCACACTGCGGCAGCGGCCGGTACTACAACGGCACCAGCGGCTACATCGGCGACCTGTACGCGATCGGCGACGGTTTGGACGTCGGCATGATCGGGATCAACGGCAACGGCGCCGGCCGGTTCTACGACGGTGCCTGGTCGGACAGCGGCGGTTCGTCGCGACGCACGTACGGGGTCGGACGCAACAACGTGGGGGACCTCGTCTGCCTCAGCGGCGCCCAGTCGGGGTGGAAGTGCGACGTGGAGGTCAAGAAGGTCGATGTCGAGACGACGAACGACGAGGGGACGAAGATCAAGCCGGTGGACGTCGCGGAGTCGAAGGGTGGTGACCGTCGGGCGATCGGCGCGAAGGGTGACAGCGGCGGCCCCGCACTCGCCAACCCGTCCGGCGCGAACGGCGACATGGAGGCTCGCGGCGTGATCGTGGCCGGAAGGTCGGCGGTCGGCTGCCCGGCTGGATCGACGGCCCACTCGACGACCTGCTACGCGCAGGTGCTCTACGTGCCGATGACGCCGGTGGTGAGCCAGATGGGCTTCTCGATCTCCTGACGGCAGCACGAGCGGGGAACCCCCCCCGTCGAGGAGGAGTGTCAGTTCCGCGGGTTGAGGCGGCGGGTGGGCTCCGCCGTCGACGGGTCCTCGGGCCAGGGGTGGCGGGGGTAGCGGCCTCTCAGCTCTGCGCGGACGGCGCGGTAGCCGTTGTGCCAGAAGCTCTCCAGATCACCGGTGACGGCGGCGGGGCGCCCGGCGGGAGACAGCAGGTGGATGGTGAGGGGGACGCGGCCGGCGGCCAGGGCGGGGGCCGCCGTCCAGCCGAAGAGTTCTTGCAACTTGACTGCGAGAAAAGGGCGTTCGGTGCTGTAGTCGACTCGTATCTTCGAGCCGGACGGCACGGTGATGCGCTCGGGGGCCAGCTCGTCCAGGCGGCCCGCCTCGCCGGTGGCCCAGGGGAGCAGACGCTGCAACGCCGCCGTGGTGTTGATGCGGGCGAGGTCGGCGCGGCGACGGGCGCGGGAGAGTTCGGGCTCCAGCCATTCGTCGGCGCGTTCCAACAGTGCCTCGTCGGAGACGTCCGGCCAGGGGTCGCCCAGAGCGGTGTGCAGGAAGGCGAGGCGTTCGCGCAGGCCGGGGGAGGGCCAGGTGAGGAGGGCGGAAACGCCCTCGCGGGCCAGGCCTTCGAGGATGGCGGTGCGGACGAGGGCCGGGTCGGGGCGGCTGAGCGGCTTCTCGGCGAGTTCGATCGCGCCCAGCGACTCGACCCGGCGGGAGACGACCTCGTCGCGGCGGGTGTCCCAGTGAACTTCCTCGCGGGATTCGAGCAGCGAGGCGCCGGCGAGCCGGGCGGTGTCCTCGTCCAGTGCCGCCGCGTGCAGGATGCGGGCGGAGTGGGAGCCGGCCGGGCGGTCGGCGGCTGCGATGGCGAGCCACGGGAGTGCGCCGAGGGCGGTGCCGGGCGCGAGTTCGGCCGCCGTCCCGGAGGCCATCAGGTACGGGCTGCGCTCTCCGGGGGCGGGGCGCTCTACCCGGGCGCGGGCGATGCGTTCGGGGAAGGCGAGGGCGACGACGAGGCCGGCGGCGGTGGTGTCGGGCAGTTGAGTGGCGGCCTCGGAGCCGGCGGCGCGCAGGAGGCGGCGGACTTCCTCGCGCCAGCGGCCGGCGTAGGGGTCGCTGGAGGAGCGGACCGTCCGCCAGACCGCGCCGAGGTCGTCGCCGAGGGCGCGCGGCGGTTCCTCGGAGAGCAGGGCGACCACCTCGGCCGCTCGACGGGCGCCGACGGCAGGGGCGCCGTCGACGAGCGCGCGGCCCAGCCGGGGGTGCAGCCCGGTGCGGGCGAGGCGGACGCCGCGCGGGGTGGCCCGGCCGTCGGTGTCGACGGCGCCGAGGGCCTGGAGGGTCTGCCGGGCGGCGGCCATCGCCCCGGCGGGTGGGGCGTCGGGCAGGGCGAGGCCGGTGGCGTCCGGGTCGCCCCAGCAGGCGGCCTGGAGAGCGAACGTGGTGAGGTCGGCGAGGGCGATCTCGGGGGTGGGGAAGCGGGCGGCGAGGGCGTCCTCGGCCTCGTTCCAGCAGCGGTACACGGTGCCGGGGGCCTCGCGGCCCGCCCGGCCGGCGCGCTGGCGGGCGGCGGCGAGGGAGGCGCGGACGGTGACCAGGCCGGCGAGGCCCCGGGCGTGGTCGGTGCGCGGTTCGCGGGCGAGCCCGGCGTCGACGACGACGCGGACGCCGGGCACGGTGAGCGAGGACTCGGCGACGGCGGTGGCGAGCACGACGCGGCGGCCGTCCGAGGGGGTGAGGGCGGCGTCCTGGACGGCCTGCGGGGCGCGGCCGTGGAGTTGCAGGACGTCCGCCGCCACGGTGGACAGCTGCCCGGCGACACGGCTGATCTCGCCGACGCCGGGCAGGAAGCAGAGCACGTCGCCCTCCTGTTCGGCGAGGGCCCGCCGGACGGTGGCGGCGACGTGGTCGAGCAGCGCCGGGTCGACCCGGGTGCCGTGGGCGGGCCGGACGGCGCGCGGCGGCGGCGCCCACACCGTCTCGACCGGGTGGGAGACCCCGTGCGCCTCCACCACCGGCGCGCCGCCGAGGAGTTCGGCCCAGGCCTCGGTGTCGGAGGTGGCCGAGGCGCAGACCAGCCGCAGTTCGGGCCGCAGTGCCGCCCGGACGTCGAGGAGGAACGCGAGCGCGGTGTCGGCGTCCAGGTGGCGTTCGTGGCACTCGTCGAGGACGACCACGTCGACGCCGGGCAACTCCTGGTCGCGCTGGAGCCGTTGCAGCAGTACCCCGGTGGTGACCACCTCGACCACCGTCTCCGGGCCGACGCGACGGTCGCCGCGCACGGTGTAGCCGACCCGCCCGCCGACCGCCTCGCCGAGCAGCCAGGCCATCCGCCGGGCGGCGGCCCGGACGGCGAGCCGGCGCGGTTCGGCGACCAGCACGCGGAGCGTCGGACGCCCGGGATCGAGCAGCCCGGCGAGCGCGAGCGGCACCAGGGTCGTCTTGCCGGTGCCGGGCGGGGCGGCGAGGACGGCGGTGCCGGGCCCGTCCAGCGCGTCGTGCAGGGCGGGCAGGGCACTGCGGACGGGCAGTTCACGCCAGGCGGGGTTAAGCGAGGCGGGGTTAAGCGGGGCGGGGTTCGGCGAGGCGGGGTTCGGCAAGGCGTCAGCCCCGTTCGGCGACGAAGATCGCGGTGCCGGGGATCAGCCGCCCGCGCAGCGGGGACCAGCCGCCCCACTCCTGCTCCAGGCCGGCCGGCCACTCGGGCTCGACCAGGTCGGTCAACCGGAAGCCGGCGCCGACGAGTTCGCGGACCCGGTCGCCGATGGTGCGGTGGTGTTCGACGTAGCTGGCGCGCCCCTGCTCGTCCTCCTCGACGTAGGGGGTGCGGTCGAAGTAGGAGGAGGCGGCGGTGAGGCCCTCGACGCCGGGCTCGTCGGGGAAGGCCCAGCGGATCGGGTGGGTGACGGAGAACACCCAGCGGCCGCCGGGGCGCAGCACCCGGTGCACCTCGCGCATCAGGGCGGAGGTGTCGGCGCTGAACGGGACGGCTCCGTAGGCGGAGCAGGCGAGGTCGAAGGAGGCGTCGGCGAAGGGCAGGACGGCGGCGTCGGCCTGGACGACGGCGACGGGGGTGGCGCCGCGGCCGAGGTCGATCCGGCGGGAGTGCTGGAGTTGGCGGTGGGAGATGTCCAGGGCGACGGGGCGGGCGCCGCGGCCGGCCAGCCAGCGCGAGCACTGGGCGGCGCCGGCGCCGATCTCCAGTACGTCCTTGTCCGCGACCTCGCCGAGGAGGTGGGCGTCGGCCTCGTCGAGGCCTTCGGGGCACCAGGTGAAGCGGTCGTCGCCGAGGAACTCCCCGTGCTCGTCCTGGTACTCGTCGGCGTTGCGGTCCCACCAGTGCCGGCTGGCCCGGCTGCTCTCCCCGGTGCCGGCCGCGCGCCGTACCGCGTCGTCGCCGTCGCCGTCAAGATCATGCAGGTCGGACTGGGGGGTGGTGGCCACGGTGATAATGCCCATCGCGTAGGGTGTGGAGTGCGGAAGCGCCGCTGCCGAGACCGGGCCCGTCAAGGACCCGATCCTGGCGGTGGCATCCGGGGAAGGGCCCCCTTCGGGCGCCACCGCAAGGTGCGCAATCGGAGGATATGGCCTGATCCATACCGGGCTCCACCGTCTTGCCGCTCTTGGCGTTGACCGTGCCTGGCCGTCCCCGTATGCTACAAGTTGCGCTGCGGGCCTGCGCGCCTCAGACGGAGCAGGTCGCGCTCGCATCTGTCGAAGACCCCACGGTCGCAAGACGGACGCCGGATTTCTCGCTGTGCGGGAATGCCGGTGCGCCGTGTTCTTGGCTGTCCGGCTTTCGGTGGGAGCGATACGGGCCCTCCGCGTGGCATTACCTACGACTTTCATGTCCGTACCGGAGCCCTTTTCCTAATGACGAGCCCCACCGACTCCTCCCTCAGCACCACCCCGCAGGTCGCGGTCAACGACATCGGCGACGCCGAGGCGTTCCTCGCCGCCATCGACGAGACCATCAAGTACTTCAACGATGGCGACATCGTCGAGGGCGTCATCGTGAAGGTCGACCGTGACGAGGTCCTCCTCGACATCGGTTACAAGACCGAGGGCGTCATCCCGTCCCGCGAGCTCTCGATCAAGCACGACGTCGACCCGCACGAGGTCGTCGCCGTCGGTGACAACATCGAGGCCCTGGTTCTCCAGAAGGAGGACAAGGAGGGTCGTCTCATCCTGTCCAAGAAGCGCGCTCAGTACGAGCGTGCCTGGGGCACGATCGAGAAGATCAAGGAAGAGGACGGCATCGTCACCGGTACCGTCATCGAGGTTGTCAAGGGTGGTCTCATCCTCGACATCGGCCTCCGTGGCTTCCTGCCGGCCTCGCTCGTCGAGATGCGCCGCGTCCGCGACCTCCAGCCCTACGTGGGCAAGGAGCTCGAGGCCAAGATCATCGAGCTGGACAAGAACCGCAACAACGTGGTCCTGTCCCGCCGTGCCTGGCTGGAGCAGACCCAGAGCGAGGTCCGCCAGACCTTCCTCACCACCCTCCAGAAGGGCCAGGTGCGCTCCGGCGTCGTCTCCTCGATCGTCAACTTCGGTGCCTTCGTGGACCTGGGTGGCGTCGACGGCCTGGTGCACGTCTCCGAGCTGTCCTGGAAGCACATCGACCACCCGTCCGAGGTTGTCGAGGTCGGCCAGGAGGTCACCGTCGAGGTTCTCGACGTTGACATGGACCGCGAGCGCGTCTCCCTGTCGCTGAAGGCGACCCAGGAGGACCCGTGGCAGCAGTTCGCCCGTACCCACCAGATCGGCCAGGTCGTTCCGGGTAAGGTCACCAAGCTGGTTCCGTTCGGTGCGTTCGTCCGCGTGGACGAGGGCATCGAGGGTCTGGTCCACATCTCCGAGCTGGCCGAGCGCCACGTGGAGATCCCGGAGCAGGTCGTCCAGGTCGGCGACGAGATCTTCGTCAAGGTCATCGACATCGACCTCGAGCGTCGTCGCATCAGCCTGTCGCTCAAGCAGGCCAACGAGGCGCTGGGTGCCAACCCGGCCGAGGTCGAGTTCGACCCGACCCTGTACGGCATGGCTGCCTCGTACGACGACCAGGGCAACTACATCTACCCGGAGGGCTTCGACCCCGAGGCGAACGACTGGCTGGCCGGCTTCGAGAAGCAGCGTGAGGAGTGGGAGCGCCAGTACGCCGAGGCGCAGTCCCGCTTCGAGCAGCACCAGGCCCAGGTCATCAAGAGCCGTGAGGCCGACGCCGAGGCCGCTGCCGAGGGTGGCGACGCTGTCGCCGCCGCTGCCGGTGGCTCCTACTCGTCCAGCAGCGACGAGGGCTCCGGCGCTCTCGCCTCGGACGAGGCCCTGGCGGCCCTGCGCGAGAAGCTGGCGGGTGGCCAGAGCTGAAGCTCTGACCCGCTGCCAGTACCTGGCGCATAGCTGAACGGTGGGCCCCACCCGGAGAAATCCGGGTGGGGCCCATTTCGTTTTCCGCCTTTGGCCGGGGCCTTTTGCTTCACGTTCTTTCGTTTTTCGCCTTCACTTATTTGTGGTTTATGTGAAGGAATTATGTGAGATGTGGCTCATTGTCCGTCTATAGGTCGAACACCGGGTTGCACCTACATTGAGGGGAGCTGCCCGAAAGGCCTCCTTCATGCGCAACGCTCCCACCGCTGCCGGCGACCCCGCGGTCCCCGGGCGGCTCGCCGCCCTCGGCCGGTTCTGCTTCCGCCACCGCCGCTGGGTGCTCGGCCTCTGGGCCGTCGTCCTGGTCGTGGGCGTGCTGATCGGCGGCCGGGTCTTCGAAGGAACGGTGGCCGGCGCCTCCTCCGCCACCGCCGAAGCCGACCGGGGCAGCGCGGTGGTCGCC
>NZ_JBHVWW010000036.1:0-77099 GCF_042882025.1 Kitasatospora sp. NPDC058243 | reverse complement strand
GGTGGGGGGTGGGGTGGTCGGTGGGTGGGTTGGGGAGGGGATGGTGGCTGTCCCCCCCTCCCCCACCACAGAGGCTGATCGGGCCGTCGCGTCCTCCCCCGCGACCGACCCGGCCCGCGGCACCGTCACCGCCGTCGTGGACGGGAAACCGGTCGACGACCCGGCCGTACGGGCCGCCGTCACCAAGGCCACCGCCGACCTCGCCGCCCTCCCCGGCGTCTCCTCCGCGCTCGACGCCTACGGCACCGGCCCGGCACCCGCCGCACTGCGCTCCGCCGACGGCACCGCGAGCCTGGTCACCGTACGGATGGCCGACACCAGCACCTCCGCCCAGACCGACGCCGTCACCCAGCGCCTCGCCGCCCTGAACGGCGAGGCCGGCGCCCACGTCACCGTCGGCGGGGACCTGGTGCTCCAGGACGAGGTCAAGAAGCAGACCGAACAGGACACCCGCTTCGGCGAGATGGTGACGCTGCCGCTCACCCTGGTCGTCATGGTGCTGGTCTTCGGCGGCCTCGCCGCGGCCAGCCTGCCGGTGATCGGCGCGGTCGCCTCGGTGGGCGGCGCGCTGCTGGCCATGTTCGGTTTCAGCCGGATCATGGACATCGACACCAGCGTGCTGCCGATCGCCACCGTGCTCGGGCTCGGACTCTCGATCGACTACGCGCTGCTCATGGTGAACCGCTTCCGGGAGGAACGCGGGCACGGCGCGGGCATCGCCGCCGCCGTCGAACGCACCGCCGCGACCGCCGGGCGCACCGTCGCCTTCTCCGGCCTCACCGTCGCCGTCGCGCTCTCCGGCCTGTTCGTCTTCACCAGCCCGGTGCTCGGCGCGGTCGCCGCCGCCGGGGTGAGCGTGGTCGTGATCGCGGTCGCCGCCGCGCTGACCCTGATCCCCGCGCTGCTCGGCTTCGCCGGCTCCCGGATCAAGGCGCCCGCCGCGCCCGTCCCCGACGAGGGCTTCTTCAGCCGGACCGTCCGCCGGGTCGGCAAGCGGGCGGTGCCGGTCGCGCTCGCCTGCGTCGCCCTGCTGATGGCCGCCGGCGCACCCTTCCTGCACGCCGACATGCGCAACTCCGGCGCCGCCGTGCTGCCCGCCTCCTCGGCCGGGCGGCAGGTCGCCGACGCCGTCGACCAGCGCTTCCCGCAGGCCGCGGCCGCGCCGATCACCGTCGTCGTCGAGGGCGGCGCGCCCGTCGCCCAGGCGTACGCGGACGACGTCGTCGCCAAGCTGCCCGGGGTCGCCGGGGTGCGGGCGGTGACCCCGGTGAGCGACTCGGTGTCCACCGTCGACGTGCTCGTCCACGGCGACCCGCAGGGCCACCAGGCCAAGCAGGTCGTCCAGGAACTGCGGGACGACCGCGGCGGGCTGAAGACCTACGTCACCGGCGGCGCGGCCTCGGTCGTCGACTTCAAGGACGAGCTGATGTCGCGGGGCCCCTGGGCGCTCGGACTGGTCGCGGTCGGCACGCTGGTGCTGCTCTTCCTGATGACCGGCTCGGTGGTCATGCCGGTCAAGGCGCTGCTGATGAACCTGCTGTCGCTGGGCGCCTCGCTCGGCGCGCTCACCCTGGTGTTCCAGGACGGCTACTTCAGCGGGCTGCTCGGCTTCAGCCCCACCGGCGGGCTGGAGACCTTCATACCGGTGCTGGTCTTCGCCTTCGCGTTCGGGCTGTCCATGGACTACGAGGTGTTCCTGCTCGCCCGGATCAAGGAACTGCGGGACAAGGGCCACAGCTGCACCCGGGCGGTGGAGCTCGGGGTCCAGCGCAGTGGCCGGATCATCACCTCGGCGGCGCTGCTGATGGTGATCGTGTTCGCCGGGTTCGCCCTCGGGGACATGCTCATGGTCAAGCAGATGGGCATCGCGCTGGCCGTCGCCGTCGCGGTGGACGCCACCCTGGTGCGCTGCCTGCTGGTGCCCGCCGCGATGAGCCTGTTCGGCGAGTTCAACTGGTGGGCGCCCGCCCCGCTGCGGCGCCTGCACCGGCGCTTCGGGCTGAGCGAGCACGTCGAACTGCCGACCGTCGGCGAGGCGGCTGTCGGCGAGGCGGCCCTCGGCGCGACGGCCGTCCCGGCCCCGCGGCCGGAGGCCAGGGACCTGGTGGGCTCAGCGCAGTCGGCGCAGTAGGTCGACGCCCGCCCTCAGGGCCAGCCGCTCCTCGGGGGTGAGGCGGGCCTCGATGGCGGTGGCGATCCGCTCCTCCCGGCGGGCGCGCTGCTCCAGCAGGGCGGCGCGGCCCGCTCCGGTCGCGGTGACCAGCAGTTTCCGGCCGTCGGTGGGGTGGGGCTGCTGGGCGACGAGCCCGGCCTCGGTCAGCAGGGCGACGGTGCGGGCCATCGACTGGTGGCGGACGCGCTGGTGCTCGGCGAGTTCGGCGACGGTGCAGGCGCGTTCGTCGCGGACGAGGACGCCGAGGACGCCGGCCTGGTTCTGCGGCAGCTCGTCGCCCGGGCGCAGGGAGCGGACCAGGTCGCCGATGGCGGCGCGCAGCTCGGCGGCGAGTTCGAGGGTTTCGGGAGCCGGACTGTTCATGGGAGAAGCCTACCGGGAATCTCCACAGCAAAACTGTGCAGTCCTGCTGTATGGTCGGCCGCATGAGGATCACCAAGTTCGGACACGCCTGCGTACGCCTGGAGCACGACGGGACGACCGTCGTCGTCGACCCCGGGGCGTTCACCGACCCCGCCGCGCTGACCGGGGCCGACGCCGTCCTGATCACCCACGAGCACATGGACCACTTCGAGGAGGCCCGGCTGCGCGCCGCCCTGGAGGCCGACCCGGCCCTTCGGGTGTGGACCAACAGCGCGGTGGCCGCCCAACTGGACGGCGTGGCGCAGCGCGTCGCCGTGGTCGGCGAGGGCGACGCCTTCGAGGTCGGCGGGGTCGGGGTGAGTGTGCACGGCGAATGGCACGCGGTCATCCACCGGGACATCCCGCAGGTGAAGAACATCGGCTTCCTCTTCGACGGCCGGCTGTTCCACCCCGGCGACGCCTTCACCGTGCCGCCGCACGCGGTGGACACCCTGCTGCTGCCGCTCGCGGCGCCGTGGAGCAAGGCCGGTGAGGTCGTCGACTACGTCCGGGAGGCGGGCCCGCGGGTGGCGGTGCCGGTGCACGAGGCGACCCTCAGCCCGATCGGGCACATGATCGCCACCCGGCTGCTCGGGCCCGACGGGCCGGGCACCGGCGCGGAGCTGACCGTGCTGGGGGAGGGCGAGAGCCTGGAGCTGGGCTGACGGTGCCGGGGGCCTGGGCCGGGTGGCCGGTCCATGGCGTCGGCGGTCCGGGCGCCGGTAGCCTGACGCCATGCTGAAGATCGGACTGACGGGTGGCATCGGCGCCGGCAAGAGCGAGGTGTCCCGGCTCTTCGCCGCCCACGGCGCGGTGATCGTGGACTCCGACGTGATCGCCCGCGAGGTGGTCGCGCCCGGGACGGACGGTCTGGCGGCCGTGGCCGCCGAGTTCGGGCCGCAGGTGCTGCGCGAGGACGGCGCGCTCGACCGCCCGGCCCTCGGCGCGATCGTGTTCGCCGACCCGGCGCGGCTCCAGGCGCTGAACGCGATCGTCCACCCGCTGGTGCGCGCCCGGTCCGCCGAACTGGAGGCCGCGGCCGCGCCGGACGCGGTGGTGGTGCACGACGTGCCGCTGCTCGCTGAGAACGGCCTCGCCCCCCTGTACGACCTGGTCGTGGTGGTCGACGCGGCCGACGACGTGCGGGTGGAGCGGCTGGTGCGGCTGCGCGGGATGGCCGAGGAGGAGGCCCGGGCCCGGATGGCCGCGCAGGCCTCGCGGGCGGACCGGCTGGCGATCGCCGACGTGGTGATCGACAACGGCGGGCCGCTGGAGGCGCTCGCGCCCCGGGTCGACGAGGTGTGGGCGGAGCTGGTGAAGCGCGCCGCCGCTGCCTGAGGTTCAGGCGGCGGTCAGCGGCAGGCGGGCCCGGACGGCGAAGCCGCCCTCGGTGGTGGGGCCGGCCTGCAGCGTGCCGCCGAGGTCGTCGGCGCGGGTGCGCATGCCGTCCAGGCCGTGGCCGCCGGAGGGCAGCCGGGGCCCGTCCGGGTCGGCGGCCGTGGCGGGGGAGTTGACGATGTCCAGGCGCAGCCCGTCCGGGTGGACCTCGACGGTGACGGCGACCTCGGCGGCCGGGGCGTGCTTGTGGGCGTTGGTCAGGGCTTCCTGGACGATCCGGTAGGTGGCGTACTGCACGGCCGGTCCGGGTGCGGGCAGTCCTTCGGCGGGGCCGGTGAGGGTGAGGTCGACGGCGAGTCCGGCCTGGCGGGACTCCTCGACCAGGGCGGGCAGCCCGTGCAGTGAGGGGCCCTGGTCGGAGGCCGGGGTGAGGACGCCGAGCAGGCCGCGCAGTTCGGTGAGGGCCTGGAGGCCGAGGGCGCGGATCAGGCCGAGGGTCTCCCGGACGGCCGTCGGGTCGTCGGCGGCCGCGACCTGGCAGGCGCCGGCGTGCAGGGTGATGAGGGAGACGCGGTTGGAGACGACGTCGTGCATCTCCCGGGCGAGCCGGGCGCGTTCGGCGGCGGCGGCGCGCTCCTCGGCGTACCGGCGGGCTGCTTCCAGCAGCCGGTTGCGTTCGGCGAGCGCGGTGACGGCGCGGGCGCGCTGGTGGGCGGTGAGGCCGAGCGCGAGCGGGACGGCGCCGAAGACCAGCGGGTCCTCGGCCAGGTTGGCGAGGGCGGAGAGGCTGCTGACGTCCCCGAGGTCCATGGGGACGAGCAGGCGCACCCCGGCCAGCGCGGCCAGGACGGCCAGCACCCGGGTGGCGCCGCGCCGTGTGGCCAGCCCGTAGAGGGCGACGGCGAGTGGGAGTTGGCCGCCCAGCAGGGTGACGGCGGCGACGGCCGCCGGGTACCGACGGCGGACGGCGAGGGCGAGCGCGCCGGCCGCCACCAGGCCCGCGTTGACCGGCGCCGAGGTGGTCGGCCCGATGTCGGGGTCGCCCGCGGCGAGCGGGACGAGCACCAGCAGCACCAGGGCGGTCGGCCCGAGTGCGACGACCGGGCCGGGCAGGCGCAGCGGCGGGCCCGGCAGCGGCACCGCGGCGAGGGCGGAGTCCAACTGGTCGGCGGCGTCGGTCTGGTGGGTGGCGTCGGCGTGGTGGGCGGCGTGGGGCTGGTCGGTGGACGGGTGGTGCTGGTGACGGGTGGGGTCCAACCGGCCGGTGGGGCGCCGGAGTCGGGGCCGCTGCTGGGTGGGCTGGCGCATGGGGGCATGCTCGCACACCCCGTCCGGCCCGGGGTGGCGAGCGGGCCGCAGTGGCCGGGAACAGCCTGGAATTCGCCTTCCCCGGAAGGGATCATGGTCGGATGGATGATCGTTTCTCTCCCGAGCCGCCGACCGTCGTCCGGCTGCCGCAGTACACCCGCGCCGACCAGGACGAGATCCTCGGCCCCGGCGACGACCCGTACGGCGTCGCCTACACCGGACTGGCCTGGCTGCCCAAGGACATCCACTTCGGCGTCCGGGCCGCCGACGGCCGGCTCGTCGCGCACACCGGGCTGCTGCCGCTCCCGCTCACCGTCGGCGGCACCGACCTGACGGCGGTCGGCGTCGGCGGCGTCGCCGTCGCCCCCGACCGGCGCGGCGCCGGCCTCGCGCAGGCCTTGGTCCGGGCCGCCCTCGGCCATGCCCGCGCCCTCGGCCACCGCCACGCGCTGCTGTTCTGCCGCCCGCCGCTGGCCACGTTCTACCGGGGGCTCGGATTCCGCGAGGTCGCGGAGGAGGTGACGGTGGAGCAGCCCGAGGGGCGGCTGGCGGTGATGCCGCTGCGCACCATGTGGGCGCCGCTGGCGGAGGGCGCCGGGTGGCCGGAGGGGCCGGTGCGGTTGCGCTCGCTGCCGATGTGACGTGCCCTGTGGGGGTGGGGGTGGGGGTGGGAGTGGGAGTGGGGGCGGGGGTTGGGCGGGCGCGGGGCCGGGCGGGGTCACTCCGGCCAGGCGGAGTTCTCGATCACGGCGACGAAGTCGGTCCGCTCGAAGTCCGGGTCGAAGTGGGCGAGGACGTCCGCCTTGACGTTGCCGAAGGTGGTCTCCGGCTTGGGCGCGACGCCGTCGTGGAAGGCGCGCAGGATGCCGCGCTTGAAGTCCGGGCGCGGATGGGCGGCGACCACCGCGTCCCGGTCGGCGGCGGCGAGGTCCGCGTACCCGATGCCGAGCACGTCCAGCTCCACCCCGGCGGTGGTCAGCGCGATCTCCGGCTCCAGGAACTCCGGGATGCCGGGCGTGGTGTGCAGGGCGATCGCCTCCCACACCAGGCGCACCCGCCGCTCGTCCACCCCGTGCCCGCGCAGGAACGCGGCGGCGGCCTCGGCGCCGTCCACCTCGAAGCGCCGACCGGAGGCGTGGTGCTCGGGGCCCAGGCCGAGATCGTGGAACATCGCGGCCAGGTACAGCAGTTCGGGATCGAAGTCGAGCCCCCGGCGGCGGCCCTGGAGGGCGCCGAACAGGTAGACCCGGCGGGAGTGGTGGTACAGCAGCTCGGTGGTGGCGTCCCGGACCAGCTCGGTGGCCTCGGTGGCGAGGCGGCTGTCGGGGATCCGGACTCCGGCGATCTCGGTGGCGGTCATGCGGTGGCCTCCAAGGTGGTGGTGCTCGGGTCGGTGCCCGGGTCGGTGGCGGTCGGGTCGGTGGCCGTTCGGTCGGTCGAGGCCGGCGAGCCCGCCGCGTGGGCGACGGCGGCGCCGGCCAGCGCGCGGATCATGGCGTGCGCCCGGGTGCCGTCGCCGGACAGCTCCGGCTGGAACAGCGAGGCGAGGAAGAACGGGTGGCCCGGCAGTTCCAGGACGCGCACCTCGCCCGCGCCGTCCGCGCCGCTGAACCGCAGCCCGTGCGCGCGCAGCCGGTCCAGGTAGTCGGTGTTGAGGCCGTACGCGCAGTGGTAGCGCTCCAGGGTGCGGGTGGTGCCGAGGACGCGCTCGGCGAGCGTGCCGGGGGTGATCGCGACCGCCCCCTCGTGGCCGACCAGGGAGCAGGCCAGCGGCACGATCACCTGCTCGTCCCGCTCCGGGTGCTCCTCGCCGTGGACGGCCCCGCCGAGGCCGCAGACGTTGCGGGCGTACTCCAGCACCGCGTGCTGGAACCCGGCGCAGGTGCCGAGGAAGGGGATGCCGCGCTCGCGGGCGGTCCGGACGGCGGCCAGCGCGCCCGCCTCGCTGCGGTAGGGGCTGCCGGGGAGCAGCCAGACGGCGTCGAAGCCGTCCAGGGCGCCGGGCGCCCCGGCGTCCTCGGTGGGGATCCAGTAGGCGTCCAGGACGAGCTGCTCGCGCTCGGCGAGGGCGTCGAGCAGCCCGGGGATGCGGGCGTGCGAGCGGACGGCGGGGGAGCGGTCGCCGACCAGGGCGATCCGCGGGGTGAGGTAGGTCATGGGACTATCCTGACCCCGCACCCGAGATCAGCGCCAACGATGATTTCTTACCCATCGATCAGAAGAGTTGATGACTGCCGTGGATCCGCAGCAGCTGCGCACCTTCGTCACCGTCACCCGCCTCGGCTCCTTCTCCGAGGCCGCGCGGGAACTCGGATACACCCAGTCCGCGGTCTCCCAGCAGATCGCCGCCCTGGAGGCCGACCTCGGGACCGGCCTGCTCAGCCGCCGCCCGGTCGGCCCGACCGAGGCCGGCCTGCGGCTGCTGGAGCACGCGGCGCCCCTGCTGGTCCGACTGGAGGCGGCGCGCGCCGACGTCGCACGCCTGGCCGGCGCCCCGAGCGCCCGGCTGGTGCTCGGCGCCACCCCGCTGGCAGTCGGAGCGACCCTGGGGCGCGCACTCGGCGAGGTGCGCCGGGCCCACCCGGCGGCCGACCTCGTCGTCCGGGTCCTCGCCCAGGACGCGCTGCCCGCCCAGGTCGCCACCGGCGAGGTCGACCTCGCCCTGATCGACGGCCTCGCCGCCCCCAGCGACCCGCTGCCGCTGCCCGACGTCGGCCCGCTCACCACCGTCGCCGTCGACGAGCAGCCCGTCGCCGTCGCCCTCCCGGCCGGCCACCCCCTCGCGGGCCGCACCGGCGTCGCGCTCGCCGACCTCTCCGCCGCCCGCTGGCTCGACGCCCCCGACCTCACCCCGACCGCCGCCCGGCTGCGCGCCGCCGCCGGCGTCGACGGCTTCCGCCCCGCCACCCGCTACCGGGGCACCGACGTGCACGGGCTGCTCGCCCTGGTCGCCACCGGACACGGGCTCAGCCTCCTCCCGGCGTCCGTCCTCGCCGGGGCGCCCGGCGTCGCGTCCGTGCCGATCGCCGCCCCGCGGCTGGTGCACCGCACCGAACTGGTGCACGGCAGCCTGCCGGAGGGGCCGGCCGCGCTGCTGGCGCGGCTGCTGTCGGGCACGCCCTGAGCCCGCTCCCCGGATCGCGCCGGGCGCCCGCGGTGTTTGTGGAGGCGCGATCACCGGTCGTTCACGTCCTGGGACTGACGGTGGTCGCATGGGTGGTGCTGTCATGGGCACAGTCGTCCGGCGAGAGGCCGGGCAAGGCCTAGGAGATCTCCCCACATGATGCTCCGTCAGCGTCTCACCGTCGTCGCCGCGGCGGCCGTCCTCGCCGCCGCCGGGCTCGCGGCCGGCACCGCGCAGGCCGCCCCCGCGAAGGGCTCACCCGTCAAGATCCGTCCGCTCGCGGCGAGTTGTTCGCAGGCCTACCTGCCGCTGCCCGACCCGTCCTGCACGCCGGGCGCCTACAACCCGGACGTCACCCAGGCCACCATCGGCCAGACCATCTGCGTCTCCGGCTGGACCTCCACCGTCCGCCCGCCGACCAGCTACACCAACGCGCTGAAGGCGCAGCAGATCGCGCAGTACGGCTACGCGGACACCAACCTGTCCGACTACGAGGAGGACCACTTCGTCCCGCTGGAGCTCGGCGGCGCCCCGCGCGACCCGCGCAACCTCTGGCCCGAGCCCCGCTACGGCAGCCAGACCGCGACCGGCAAGGACGGCGTCGAGACCAAGCTGAAGAACGCGGTCTGCAAGGGCACGGTCGGCCTCGACGACGCCCGCAGCGCCATCGTGACCGACTGGACCACCGCGCTCAGCAGCCTCGGCCTCTGACCCTTTGGTTTTTGTGCTGGTGCGGCGGTCGGTCCGTCCGGTCCCCTGTGCCGGACGGGCCGACCTGCCGTCCGCCCCGTGCGCCGCCTCGGCGGTGCGCGGGGCCGTCTGTGGTGGTTCTGTGGTGGTGGTCGGGGCGTGGCGCCGGGTCAGCGGCCCGAGCGGCCCGAGCGGGCCGAGTGGCCCGGGGCCGGGCCCGCGGTGGTCCCGGGCCGTGTGTGCGCGGCGCCGTCCGCCCGTTCCCGTTGCCCGGTCGCCTCGCGGATGCGGGCACTCGGCATGGCTGTTCCCTTCCCCCGTACGTTCTGCCGCCCGGCCGCCGGCCCGCTGCGCTCCTCTGTTCCGAGGGGCGGTCGGGGTCGGCTGCGTCGACGGCGGTCGAAACTTATGCCACCGGGCCGCCGGGAGCAAAGCGGGATACCGGCGGGTAGGCCGCCTTCCCCGGCCGCTGCGGGGGCGTTGGTGGTGAACGTGTGTGCGGGCGTGTCGGAAGGTATGGCGGGCCCTCGGCGCCCGACCGGTCGGCGGGACGGCGCGCGGTCGCGGATTCCCCCTGTCGGGCGGGGGTTTGCCGGTCGGCCGCAGCCCCGGCCGACCCGCCCGTGCGGGCCCGCGGCCGGTCGCGGCGGACGGCCGATGCCAAGGCTTTCCCCCGACCGGATCCGCCGCCCTCCCGCCGGGTGGCCCGCCAGGCCCGGCCCGGCACGGCGCGCCCCCGGACCGGTGGCGGATCAGGCGTGGGTGCCGGGGACGCCGAGCTGCTGGGCGAGCCAGGGGAGGGCCTGGGCGAAGGTGGCGGCGCCGGTCTGCCAGGTGTGCTTGCCGGAGCCGACGGCGGTGGTGGTGCGGATGCCGTCCTTCCGGGCGGCGTCGTTGAGGGCCTTGGCGGACTCGATCTGGCCGTGCTCCTCGTCGCCCTGCCCGAAGTAGCCGGAGACGCCCTGGTACTTGGGGTGGTGGGCGAGGACGGTCAGCGGGTCGTGGGCGGCCCAGGCGGCCGCGTCGCCGCCGTACAGCTCCTGGACGGTGTGGTCCTTGTCGCCGGTGGAGGGGCCCTTGTCGCCGGAGAAGTCGCCGAAGTGGGTGAAGACGTTGGGGTGTTCGACGGTGAGGTCGACGGCGCAGGTGCCGCCCATGGACCAGCCGGCCACGCCCCACTTGTGCGGGTCGGTGGCGGCGTTGAAGGTCTTCTGGACGAACGGCGGGACGTCCTTGAGCAGGTGGCTCTCGGAGTTGCCGTGCGGGCCGTCGACGCACTCGGTGTCGACCCGGAAGCCGCCGGTCGCGTCGACGAAGACGAGGATCGGCGCGAAACCGTTGTGCTTCGCGGCGAAGTCGTCCGCGGTCCTCACGGCGTTGCCGGAGCGGATCCAGTTGTCGGGCGCGGCGAACTCGCCGCCGATCAGCTCCAGCGCCGGCAGCTTCGGCCGGTTCTGGCTGCGGAACCACGCGGGCGGCAGGTAGACGAGCTCCTGGCGGTGGGTGAAGCCGCTGGCCGTGCTCGGGATGTCCACCTGGACGATGCGGCCGGTCTTCGTCTTCCCGTGCAGGGAGCCGAGTTCGGCGAGCGTGATCTGCTCCGGCAGCGGCTGCCCGCTCAGTTCGCCGATCGCGTCGTCGAGGGTCGGGTAGTAGCCGGTGGCGATGTTCACGCTGTTGGCGGCGCAGAACAGGGCGAGCAGCGCGGCCGGCGGCGCGAGCGCCCGGCGCCACCAGCGGGCGCCCCGCCAGCCGAACCCGAGCGCGCTGACCGCCGCGACCGCGATCCCGCCCCACAGCCACACCCCGAACGGGATCGGATCGGTGATCCCGGCGAGCGTGAGCACCCCGACGGCGGCGAGGGCGGTGAGCAGCAGCGCCGTCCCGAGGGCGACCGGGCCCCACTTCAGCCGCCAGGCCCGGTCCCGCCAGCCGAGCGCGGCCAGGAACAGGGCGAGGGCCACGGCCTGGACGGCCCAGGGGAACCAGCCGCCGAGCAGGGAGACGTTCATCTGGCGGAGGCTAGGGGTGCCGGATGAGAAGTCGATGAGAGGCTGGCAGGTCGCTGGAAGAAGGCTGGGAGCGCGAGTCGATGCACTTGGAACGGTGTCGTGGACCGGGTGTGGACGTCAATCCGGGGGCGGCCCCGTGCTCGGCATGGGGCCGCCCAGGACAGTTGAGGCTAGCGAGCTGCCGGGAGCTCGCCCGCCTGGACGGCGGCGATGAAGGACTGCCAGGCCTCGGGGCTGAAGCTGAGGGCCGGGCCGTGCGGGTCCTTGCTGTCGCGGACCGGGACGACGCCGGTGAAGCCGTCGGCTACTTCGACGCAGTCGTCGTTCGGGTTACTGGCGCTTGCCTTCCTCCACTGGACGGGGAGTGCGGAGGCGACAGGGAAGTGGGTCACTTGAGCATGTCTCTCTTCTGTGTGATGAGGCTACGCGACTCGTCGAGGGCCAAGGCGGTTGCCATGATTTCGTCGAACGCCGCTCGATAGACATCGACTTGGTCCGGGTCCTCGACCCAGTCGCTGCTGAGCATTCCGCTGAGCAGAACCAGGTCGAGATCGCGTTGCCGAAACTCCAGGAGTGCGAACGGCCCGGTCATGCCGGGGTGCGGCGGAGCCATGGCCGGCATGACCTGGATCCTGATGTTGGGGAGCCGGCTGAACTGCAGCAGCTTGTCCAGCTGGTCAGCCATCACGCCTGGGGCGGCGCTCATGGTCAGGGCCGACTCGTGGATCACGGCCCATAGCTTCAGCGGGTTCTCGGATCGAGTCAGGACGGACTGCCTGTTGATCCGGACTTCGACTCGCTCTTCGACGCTGGGCTTCTCTATGACGCCGCTGGAGATGATGGCGTGAGCGTACTGGCGCGTCTGGAGCAGGCCAGGGATGTAGGCAGACTGATATGACTTGTTACCCACTGCGGTTTCTTCGAGGCGGATCAGATCCGTGTAGAGCGGGTTCAACTGCTCGTAGCCCGCGATCCAGCCGGGACGCCGCTTGTCTCGAAGGATCTCGACGAGGACCTCTTTGAGCTCCTCGTCGCACTCGTAGAAGTCGAGCAGCGCGCGGACGACATCCGGCTTGAGCTGGACGCGGGCGTTCTCGTATCTGCTGAGCTTCACCAGGTTGACGCCGTCGACCTGGGCCGCCACCTCTTCGGCCGACAGGTTCTTGAGCTCGCGAAGTCGCCTGAGCTCGGCTGCGATGCGCCGGTATCGCACGGCTGGTACTGCGACCGCCATCTATGTGACCCCTTCAAAGCTTCCAAGAACCAGTGTGCACGGCGTATGTGATGCTTCGCCACCACCTTCGGGGAGTCTAAGGGCGACGCCTTGCCGTTCAAGGTGAAAGTTTTCATATTTGCTCGACTTGCCTTGCGCTTCCGATGTGGCGTGCATCATGCTTTGAGTAACGGAGTGCTAGCTGACTGTGAACACCTGTGCAGGTCGGTGGGCGCGCATTCCGGCGCCTCGTGCTGGGTGCTGCGCTGGTCGTGGAAGCCCGCCGAGTCGGCAGCTCGGCCTTGGATCTTCTCCACTCGCTCCCGAAGGTGGCTTCGCCATGTTCGAATCGCCTGACAATCCCCCCGAGTTCGTGTCCAGCTGCTGGCTGCTGCGCAGTCGGCGGTCGCCGGCGAAGGCCCGGCAGGTGCTCTTGCGGCTCCTCGACTCGACCCCCGCCGGTGAACTCTTCGCGGACTCCGGTCTGTTGGTGGTCTCCGAGCTCGTCACCAATGCCGTCGTGCATGGCACTCCGATCGGCAACCGGCTGTGGCTCTCCCTCTCCCTCATCCCCTCGCGACTGCGCATCGAGGTGCACGACGCGCGCCGTGACCGCGCGCCGCTCCTTCGCCCTGCGTCCGCCGAAGACGAGTCCGGGCGGGGCCTTCTCCTCGTCAAGCTCCTGTCCGAGCGCTGGGGTTGCTGCCCGCGCGTGCCCATCGGCAAGATCGTGTGGTCGGAGATCGGTTCCGCCGCCGCCTCCTCCGCCCCCGTGGAGCGTGTGGCGTGAACGAGGACCGCCTGGTCACCGCCGAGATCACCGGCGGTCTGATGCCGCCGACGATCTACGCCCTCCTCCCCAAGGCGCTCGACGCCCTCTGGCGTTCCCTCCAGTTCCAGCCCATGAGCCGCCCCCAGTGGCTCTGGTTCGAGCGCTACCTCACCGGCCCGTCCGCCGACCGCTTCGTCGCCGGTCACCTCGCCAGTGCGGGCCCGCTCGACCTCCCTGTCGTTCTCCCCGACTCCCTCCACCACCTGCGTCTCGGCTGGACGCCCTCCGGAGGCGAATGGTGAGCCGTCGCGCGACGGGCCGGCCCTGTCGCTCCTCCCGGCGTGGTGCGTGCTAGCTTTGAACGCGTTCAAATAAGTGGGCGCAAGGGGGAGCCGTGGCCGTGGTGCCGGGGAGTGCGAGGGTGCTGGCGGGGCTGGCGGCCGCGGTGTGTCTGCTCCCGCTGGCGCTCGTGGCGGTGGCGTTCGGCCTGGGCGGCTCGTTCTCGTTCCTGCACGTGATCGCGCTGGTCAGCGCTGCGGCCGCCGCCGTGCCGGTGTGCTACCGGGAGCTCGGCCCGTTCCGGATCGCCTGTGCGGCGGCGGGCGCGGTGGTGGCGGTCGCCTCGGTGCCGCTGCTGTTCGTGGGCATCTGGTTCGTGATCGGGTTCGGCGCGTGGCTCATGCTGGCGGCCTTCCTGTTCCTGCCGGTCGCCGCGATCCCCGCGCTGGTGGCCGCGTTCCAGCGCGCCCGCGGCCCCGAGTACGGCCAGACGGCGGCCGTCCTCGGGTGGACCGTGGGGGTGCTGTCGCTGCTGGGCTGGTCGCTGGTCGCGCTCTACGCGGTGATGGGGCGCTGACGTCCCGGACGGCCCGCCGCCGTCAGCCGGCGAACCGCTCGCGCAGGGCCGCCAGGCCGGCCGTGAACACCCCGTGGAGGCGGTCGGTGGAGTCCTTGCGGTGCTCGGCGTCGACGTCGTAGGTGGCGCTCCACTCCACGAAGCTGGCGTCGAGCGCGGTGACCGGGGTGACCCGCAGTGTCGCCCGGTAGCCGTACAGCTCGAACGTCCCCTCGGGGAAGCTGTAGGTGTAGCTGCGGGCGTCCTCGTCGTAGGCGACCAGCGTCTCGTGCAGCGCCGCGCCGTCGATCTCGAACACCCGGACCGACCCGATCGCGTTGCCCGTCAGCTCGTTGCCGAGGCTGCTGGCCGGCAGGCCCGGGTGCCAGCCGCCGAGGTTGTGGAAGTCCCCCAGCAGCTCCCACACCTGTTCGGCCGGAGCCTCCACGACCGTGCTGACCTTCGTACCCGCCATCGTCGTCGCCTTTCGCCGGCCTTCGTACGGACGGACACCATCCTCGGGCCGGCGTACGGGTGATGCCAGGGGGCCTGGCGATGAGCGCGGCATGTTCACCTTCCCGGCGCGGCCGCTTCGAGGTCGTCGACGGTGCCGGACATGACGGTGCGCAGGTGCCGGGTGAGGTGCTCGGTCGGCCAGTCCCACCAGGCGAGGGCGAGCAGGCGGGCGATGTCCGCCTCGGCGTAGCGGGTGCGGATGAGCTTGGCCGGGTTGCCGCCGACGATCCCGTAGTCGGGGACGTCGTCGACGACGACGGCGCCGGAGGCGATGATCGCGCCGTGGCCGATGCGCACGCCGGGCATCACCATGGCGCCGTAGCCGATCCAGACGTCGTTGCCGACCACCGTGTCCCCCCGGCCGGCGAGGCCGGTGATCAGGTCGAAGTGCTCGGCCCAGCTTCCGCCCATGATGGGGAACGGGAAGGTCGAGGGGCCGTCCATGCGGTGGTTCGCCCCGTTCATGATGAACCGGACCCCCGTGCCCAGCGCGCAGAACTTCCCGATGACCAGCCGCTCCGGGCCGTAGTGGTAGAGCACGTTGCGCGTCTCGAACGCGGTCGCGTCGTCCGGGTCGTCGTAGTAGGAGTAGTCGCCGACGTCGATCAGCGGGGACGTCACCAACGGCTTGAGGAGCACCACGCGCGGCTGCCCGGCCACCGGGTGGAGAGTCGAAGGGTCCGGCGGGACGGAACTCATGGCGGTGCCACTCCTGATCGTCAGGTGTGAAGAGCGGAAAGGACATTGATCATCCCACGGGCTAGGATCGCGGCCCATGGATGCGAGCACCCGAACCGACCTGATCGCCGTCCCGCCCGGCCGCGTCACGCTGTCGGACCGCCGTACGCAGCGGAGCTGGACCGTCGAGCTCGCCCCCTACGAGCTGGCGGCCTGTCCGGTCACCCGCGAGCAGTACGGCGCCGGGGCCGGCGACCGGCTCCCCGCCGACAGCGTCTCCTGGTACGACGCCGTCCGCTACTGCAACGACCTGTCCCGGCGGGACGGGCTGGCGCCGGCCTACCGGCTCGACGGCGAGTCCGCCACCTGGGACCGCGCCGCCGACGGCTACCGGCTGCCCACCGAGGCCGAGTGGGAGCACGCCTGCCGCGCCGGAACGGACGGCCCCCGCTACGGGCCGCTCGACGAGATCGCGTGGCACCGCGGCAACTCGGACGAGCGCCCGCACCCGGTGGGCGGCCTGCGCCCCAACGGCTTCGGCCTGTACGACCTGCTCGGCAACGTGTGGGAGTGGTGCTGGGACGTGTACGACGCCGAGGTGTACGGCGGCTACCGCGTGCTGCGCGGCGGCGGCTGGTTCGACGAGCACTGGAGCTGCCGCGCCTCCGTCCGCCGCCGCAGCCACCCCACCCTGCGGATCGACGACGTCGGCTTCCGGCTCGCCCGGTCGATCACCGCCTGAAGGCGTGCGCCGCGGGGAACCCGGGCCCGGTCGCGGACCGTTGGGGTCTGCATGAACGACGCACCGGTGTCCCTCAGACCGATCGGCGAAGCCGACCTCGACCCGCTCGAAGCGCTGCTGCATGACCCCCAGGCGGTGGGCCCGTTCCAGTGGTTCGGGTGGCGCGACCCCGGGCGGATCCGGCGCCTCTGGAGGGAGAGCGGCCTGCTGGCGCCCGAGCAGTCGATGCTCGCGGTGCTCGTGGGGGGCGAGTTCGCCGGATTCGTCGGCTGGCGGCGGGCCGGCCTGGTGGACCTGGCGCCGTACTGGAACCTCGGCATCATGCTCCGCCCGGAGGCACGCGGCCGGGGCGTCGGCACGCAGGCCCAACGGCTGCTGGTGGAATACCTGTTCGCCCACACCCCGGTGATGCGGCTGGAGGCGGACACCGAGGACGCCAACCTCGCCGAGCAGCGCGCGCTGGAGAAGTGCGGCTTCGTCCGCGAGGGCGTCCAGCGCAGCAGGGGCTTCCGGGACGGCCAATGGCGGGACATGGTCCTCTACAGCCTGCTGCGCACCGACCCCCGGCCGCTTCCTGAGACCTAGGCGACCCCGAACCACTCCTCCGCGAGGGCGTCCAGCGTCCGCGCGGAGGGCTTCAACTCCCTCAGGTACCACGGCAGGTGGCTGTACACGTGGAGCAGCGTGTACGCCATCAGCAGGCGCGGGTCGAAGCCGCGCCCGTAGCCGGCGAGGAGGCGGCCGAGCAGGCGGCGGTCGGCGCGGGTGGTGAACAGGCCGACGGCGACGAGGTCGTAGGCCGGGTCGCCGACCATGGCGGGTTCGAAGTCGAGCAGGCCGGTGAGGCGCCAGCCGTCGGCCGGGTCGACGAGCAGGTGCTCGCGCATGAACTCGGTGTGCAGCAGGGCGCGTTGCGGCGCCCGGGGCAGCGGCGCGGCGGCCAGGAAGTCCGGGATCTGCTCCAGCCAGGCTTCGGACAGGCCGCGTTCGCGCTGGCGGGCCACCGCCCCGGCCCGCTGGCGGCCCAGGAAGGCGCCCCAGTCGCCGGGGCCGAGGGTGTCGGCGAGCGGTCCGGGGTCGAGGGCGTGCAGGGCGGCCAGGGCCCGGCCGCAGTCGTGGGCGATCCGCTCCCGGTCGGCCTGCGGGATCCGCGGCCAGGCGGGGGCCAGGCCCTCGCCGGACAGCCGTGACATCAGCACGTAGCGCCAGCCGTTGACGTGGGCGCCGGCGGCCCGTACGTCGGGAGTGGGGATCGGCAGGGCGCCCTGGAGGCGGGTGAGGACGCGCTCCTCGGTGACGCCGCCCTCGGCGCCGGAGGCGGGGAACAGCTTGAGGACGTGCGCGTCGCCCACCGCGTAGACGGGGACGGACCCTTCCGCGAAGCGCTCCAACGGCAGCCCGGCGAGGCCGAGTTCGGCGCAGAGTGCCTCGGCTCCGGGGCGCATCACCGCCTCGTCGCGCACGATCGCGGCCCACTGTTCTTCCGTCTCCACCACCGGCAGCATGGGCGCACGGTAGGCAGGCCGGCGCCGCTGCGGCAAAGGCTTTTCACGGCCGGGGCCGGTTGACCCGGCGCCCGACCGAGGTGGGGCGGGAGCGGGAAGGAGCGGTTCAGTGGGGCCCGCAGGCGTCGGTGGCGGCGGGGGAGAGGGGTTCCGGGCCGCCGGCCGGGTCGCGGGTGAGCAGGTAGCGGGCGCCGGGGCCGGTGTCGGCGGCGCGGTCGGCGGCGTTGTAGAGGGAGCAGCGGGAGAGGGAGAGGCAGCCGCAGCCGATGCAGCCGGTCAGCTTGGCCTTGAGGCGCTGGAGTTCGGCGATCTGCTCGTCGATGCGGCTCTGCCAGGATTCGGCGACCCGGTCCCACTCGGCGCCGCTGGGGGCGGGGCGCTCGGGGAGCCGGTCGAGGGCGACGCGGGCCTCGTCGAGGGAGAGTCCGACGCGCTGGGCGGCGCGGACGAAGGCGATCCGGCGCAGCGTGCCGCGGGGGTAGCGGCGCTGGCCGCCGGCGGTGCGGGTGGCGTGGATGAGGCCGAGGCTCTCGTAGTAGCGCAGGGCGGAGGCGGCGAGGCCGCTGCGGTGGCCGAGTTGGCCGATGGTGAGCAGGTCGTCGCGGTGCGGGCCGGGTGCTCGGCCGTGGTCCGGGGTCGCGGTCATGGGCACCCACTCTAGCCGCTTGACCTCAAGTCGACTTTAAGTTGCACCATCGTGGTCATGACGACGAACGCAACCGCGGACCTCGCGGAAACCACCCGCTTCGAGGACCTGCCGGCGCTGATGGGCCTGATGACCGGCGACGAGAAGCACGGCCCGGCCGCCACCTCCACCCTGGACGCGCTCTGGGTGCTCTACGACCGGGTCCTGCGGGTGAGCCCGGAGCGGGCCGGGGCGCAGGACCGGGACCGCTTCCTGCTCTCCAAGGGCCACGGCCCGATGGCGTACTACGCGGTGCTCGCGGCCAAGGGCTTCATCGACCCCGGGGTGCTGCCGAGCTTCGGCGGCTACGACTCTCCGCTCGGCCACCACCCGGACCGGATGCTCGTCCCCGGGGTGGAGATCGCCTCCGGCTCGCTCGGGCACGGCCTGCCGCTGGGCGTCGGCACGGCGCTCGGGCTGCGGGCGCAGGGCCTGACCGACCCGGCGGTGTGGGTGCTGGTCGGCGACGCCGAGTTCGACGAGGGCTCCAACCATGAGGCGGTGGCCTTCGCCGGTGCGTACGGGCTGGAGCGGCTGCACGTGGTGGTGATCGACAACTCCTCGGCCACGCACGGCTGGCACGGCGGCATCGCGGCCCGGTTCGCGGCCGAGGGCTGGTCCACCGCGACGGTGGACGGCCGCGACCAGGAGGCGCTGTACCGCGCCTACACCGCCGAGCACCCGGGCCGCCCGCACGTGGTGGTCGCCCGGGTCGAGCCCAAGGACTCCTGAGCCCGAGACCTCCTGAGCCCGAGAACCCTTGAGCCCGCGAACCCTCACGCAAGCGCCAAACCAGCACGCACGCGCCAACCAGCACGCACCGAAAGGCACTTCACCGATGGACACCATGCGCGACCGCTTCATCGACGTCACCAGCCGCCTGCTGGACGAGGACCCCCGGCTGGCCGTGGTGCTCGCCGACATCACCGCGGCCGCCTTCGCCCCGGCCCAGCAGCGCCACCCGGACCGGGTGGTCAACGTCGGCATCCGCGAGCAGCTGCTGATCGGCGCGGCCGGCGGCCTGGCGCTGACCGGGATGCGTCCGATCGCCCACACCTTCGCCAGCTTCCTGATCGAACGGCCTTTTGAGCAGGTCAAGTTGGACCTCGTCCACCAGGGCGTCGGCGCCGTCCTGGTGAGCGCGGCCGGCTCCTACGACTGGCCGGCCGGCGGCCGCACCCACATGTCCCCGGGCGACGTCGCCCTGCTGGACACCCTGCCGGACTGGACGGTCCATGTGCCGGGCCACCCGGACGAGGCCGAGCAGCTGCTGCGCCACGCCGTCGCGGACGGCGACCGCAACGTCTACGTCCGCCTCTCGGCGCACCAGAACGCGCAGGCCCTGCCGGTCGAGGCGGGCCGGTTCACCACTGCGCGGCAGGGCTCGCGCGGCGTGGTCCTCGCGGTCGGGCCGATGCTGGACGCGGTGCTCGCGGCCACCGAGGGCCTGGACGCCACCGTGCTGTACGCGGCGACGGTGCGCCCCTTCGACGCGGCCGGGCTGCGGGCGGCAGTGGGGGAGCGGGCGGACGTGGTGCTGGTGGAGCCGTACCTGGCGGGCACCTCGGCGAACGAGGCGCACGCCGCGTTGGCCGACCGCCCGCACCGGGTGCTGGGCCTGGGCGTGCCGCGCGAGGAGCACCGGCACTACGGCTCGATCCCGGAGCACCTGAGCGCCTACGGCTTGGACGCGGCCTCGCTGCGGGAGCGGATCGGCACCTTCCTCTGGTGACGCGCGTGGCGGGTCAGACCGCGCCGACCGCCACCGCGACGATGGCCACCGCGTCCGCCCCCAGCCGTACCGCCGTCCGGTCCAGTGTCGCCGTCCCGTCCAGTGCCGCCGCCCCGAAGGCCGCGACCAGTTCGCGCCCGGTCCCGTCCAGTGGCAGGGCGGCCTCGGTGGGGCCGAGGTTGACGGCGATCCGGTACCGGCCCCGGTGCACGACCAGCCAGCGCGCCGCCTCGTCGTACGCCACCCGTACCGCGTCGAGGCCGGGGTCGGACAGCTCCGGCCGGTCGCGGCGCAGCCGGATCAACGTCCGGTGCCAGGTGAGGAGTTCGGCGTGCGGGGCGCGCCGGGGCTCGGTCCAGTCGAGGACGGAGCGCAGGACGGTGGCGGGCTCCTGCGGGTCGGGGACGGACTCGGCGGCCCAGCCGTGGTCGGTGAACTCCCGGCGCCTGCCCTGCCGGACGGCCTCGGCGAGCTGCGGGTCGGTGTGGTCGGTGAAGTACTGCCAGGGGGTGGCCGCGCCCCACTCCTCGCCCATGAACAGCATCGGGGTGAACGGCGAGGTGAGCACCAGCGCGGCGCCGCAGGCGAGCCGACCGGTGGTGAGGCAGGTGGAGATGCGGTCCCCGAGGGCCCGGTTGCCGATCTGGTCGTGGGTCTGGAGGTAGCCGAGCAGCCGGTGTCCGCCGTCCGGCGGGAAGGGGCGGCCGTGGCCGCGGCCGCGGAAGCCGGACCAGGTGCCGTCGTGGAAGAAGCCGCGGGTGAGCGTCTTGGCGAGGGCGGCGAGCGGGTGGCGCGCGAAGTCGCCGTAGTAGCCCTGGGATTCGCCGGTGAGCGCGCAGTGCAGGGCGTGGTGGAAGTCGTCGCTCCACTGCGCGGTGAGGCCCTGGCCGCCGGCCGCGCGCGGGGCGGTGGTGTGCGGGGTGTTGAGGTCGGATTCGGCGATCAGGAACAGCGGGCGGTTGGTCGCGACGGCCAACTTCTCGACCTGGTGGGACAGTTCCTCCAGGAAGTGGACGGCCCGGTCGTCCGCGAGGGCGTGCACGGCGTCCAGCCGCAGGCCGTCGATCCGGTAGTCGCGCAGCCAGCCGAGCACGCTGCCGATCAGGTAGCGGCGCACCTCGTCGGAGCCGGGGGCGTCCAGGTTGACCGCCGCCCCCCACGGCGTGTGGTGCCGGTCGGTGAAGTACGGGCCGTACGCGGGAAGGTGGTTGCCGGAGGGGCCGAGGTGGTTGTGGACGACGTCCAGCACCACGCCGAGGCCCTTGCGGTGGGCGGCGTCGACGAAGCGCTTCAGCCCTTCGGGCCCGCCGTACGGCTCGTGCACGGCCCACGGCGAGACCCCGTCGTAGCCCCAGCCGTGCCGGCCGGGGAACGGGCAGACTGGCATCAGTTCGACGAAGTCGACGCCCAACTCGACGAGGTGGTCGAGGTGTTCGGCGGCGGCGTCGAAGGTGCCGCGGGGGGTGAAGGTGCCGATGTGCAGCTCGTACAGCACGGCGCCGGGCAGCGCGCGGCCGCGCCAGCCGGTCTGCGACCAGCGGAACGCGGCGTGGTCGACCGGGCGGCTGGGGCCGTCGGGCCCGTGCGGCTGCCAGGGGGAGCGCGGGTCGGGCAGCGGCGGCCCGCCGTCGAGGCGGAAGGCGTAGTCGCCGGTTGGAGCGCCGCCGGTCCACCAGCCCGGGCGCTGCGGGCACCGGGCCAGTGGATGGGCGGAGCCGTCGACCTCGACCTCGACCCGGTCGGTGGCCAGGGGCGCCCACACCTCGTAGATCCGCACGCTCAGCTCCTCCTCGTCAGCAGCGCCACCGGCCGGTCCGCCAGCAGCCGCGCGACGGGCACCGGGCCCGCCGGGTGGGTCCGCAGCGTCAGCTGGTCCGTCCAGGGCCCGCCCTCGGGCAGCTCCAGGACGGTGCCGCGCCAGCCGCCGGCGCGGTCCAGCCCGTACGGGAGCCGGGTGACGGCGGTGACCACGTCGGCGCCGCGGGCGAAGGCCAGCAGGTGGTCGGCGGCGGGGCCGGCGGCGGCCAGCGGCCGGTAGGGCCCGAGCGGGCGGTCGCGCCGCAGGTGCAGCGCCGCCCTGGTGAGGTGCAGCTTCTCGCGGGCGAGGTCGCCGGGGCGCGGGGCGGCCGCGTCGGTGAGCCGGACGGCGAGCGCGCCGAGGTCCACCACGCCCCGGTTGTCCGGGTCGACGAGGGTGTACAGCGGCTCCTCGCTGCCCTGGTAGAGGTCGGGCACGCCCGGGACGGTGAGGTGCAGCAGCGCGGCGGCGAGGGTGTTGGCGCGGGCGTACGGGGCGAGGGCGTGCACCAGGCCCTCGATCCGGGGCAGCAGGCCGGGGTTGGTGTGGACGGCGCGGGCGCGCGCGGTGAGCGCCTGCTCGAAGCGGGCGTCGGGGGTGGTCCAGGAGGTGTGCAGCTTGGCCTCGCGGGCGGCCTTGAGGAGGGCGGCGACGAGCCGGTCGGGGTCGATCGGCCAGGCGGCGACGAGGGTGTGCCAGAGCAGCCAGTCGCCGTCGCGGGCACCGGGGTCGGGGCCGCTTTCGCCGTCGTGGCGGCCTTCGCGGTCGTGATCGCCGCGGGGGCCGGGCCCGGCGGCGGTGGACCAGGCGGCGGCCTCGGCGGCCCAGGCCTCGGGCTGCTCGGCGAGGACGGCGAGCCGGGCGCGGGCGTCGGCGCTGCGCTTGGTGTCGTGGGTGGACAGCACGGTCATGCTGTGCGGCCAGGCGCGCTCCAGGTAGCGGCACCAGTCGTGGAACCGGGCCGGGGGCAGCCCCGGCCGGCCGGGCTCGCCGCCGACCTCGTTGAGGCCGGGCAGCGCGTTCCACCGGTAGAAGGCGGTGTCCTCGACGCCCTTGGCGGCGACGGCGGCGGCGGTCTGCGCGAAGCGCTCGCAGAACTCGTCCTTCTGCGGCCCGCTCCCCAGTTCCCCGAGGGCCAGGGCGGCGACCAGCCGGTCCGTCGGGTCGGCCGAGCCGTCCAGCGCCGCGCGCAGCTGCTCGGCGGAGGCCGGCGGCACCGGCTCCCCGGGCCGGGCGTACGGCCGGTACGCCGGGTAGCCGGTGAACAGCCGCCGCAGCGCCGCGCGCAGCTGCCAGGGCGCGTGGTCGGAGTGCGCGGGTTCGGCGGCGCCGATCCGCAGCGCGATCCGCACCAGCCGGTCGACCTCGGCGGCCAGCTCGCCGTGCGGCGCGGTCATGTCGGCCCGCCCGCGCCGGGCGGCGGCGACCGCCGGGTGGGGGTCGGCGCAGGGTTGGCCGTCCGGCGCGGAGCCGGCCAGGAACGCCGCGTACGCCCCGGCCAGCCGGCAGGCGCCCGCGTGGTCGGTGAGCACGCCGTCGATGCGGCGCAGCGCGTCGTAGCCGGTCGTCCCGGCGACAGGCCAGTCCGCGGGCAGCCGCTCGTCGCCGGTGAGGATCTTCTCGACGACGGTGTACGCCCCGCCGGTGGCGCCGGCGAGGCGGCGCAGGTAGCCGCGCGGGTCGGCGAGCCCGTCGGGGTGGTCGATCCGGAAGCCGTCGACGACGCCGTCGGCGTGCAGCCGCAGCAGGGTGGCGTGGGTGGCGGCGAACACCTCGGGCTCCTCGACCCGGACGGCGATCAGGTCGTTGACGGTGAAGAAGCGCCGGTAGTTCAGTTCGGTGCGGGCCAGCCGCCACCAGGCGAGCCGGTACCACTGGCGGGCGAGCAGCTCGTCGAGCGGCAGCCCCGAGGTGCCGGGCCGCAGCGGCAGCTCGTGGTCGTGGTAGCGCAGCACCTCGCCGTCCACCACCAGCTGGTCCAGCACGGCGCCGAGCCGGTCGCCGAGCAGCGGCAGCAGCACCCGGCCGCGCGCGGGGGCGTCGACGGGGCCGGGCTGGGCCGCCCAGTCGATGTCGAACCAGCGCGCGTACGGCGAGTCGGGGCCGTCGCGCAGCACCTGCCACAGCGGCTGGTTGAGCCGCTCGGGGACGGGCACCGCCATGTGGTTGGGCACCACGTCGACGAGCAGCCGCAGGCCGTGCCGGTGGGCGGCGGCGGCCAGCGCGCGCAGGGCGCCCTCGCCGCCGAGCTGCTCGCTGACCCGGCCGTGGTCGACGGTGTCGTAGCCGTGGGTGGAGCCGGGGGCGGCCTCCAGCAGCGGGGACAGGTGCAGGTGGGAGACGCCGAGGGCGGCGAGGTAGGGGACGGCGGCGGCGGCGTCGTGGAGGGTGAAGCCGGGTTGCAGCTGGAGGCGGTAGCTGGCCGTGGGGGCCGTGGCGGTAGCGGTGGCGGATGAGGGGGAGGCGGCGGCCGGGCGGGGCGGTGCGGGCTCGGCGGCGGAGGTCATAGGTCCATGAGTACCCGGGGGAGCCCGCCGCCAAGACCCGCTGCTGGTCCGAACAGGTGAGCGCAGGGTGTCAGGCCGGCCGCTGGAGCACCATCAGCGAGCGGTCGGTGAGCCACAGCGCGTCCCCGGCCTTGACCCGCGCGCCCGCGCCCGGGGCGGGCAGCCGGGCCTGCGCGGTGTCGACCACGACCTGCCATTCCTGCCCGTGGTCGGCGGGCAGGGTGAACTCCAGCGGCTCGAAGTGCGCGTTGAACATCAGCAGGAAGGAGTCGTCGACGATCCGCCCGCCGCGCCGGTCCGGCTCGGAGATGGCGTAGCCGTTGAGGAAGACGGTCAGCGACTTGGCGTAGCTGGCGCCCCAGTTGCGCTTGGTCATCTCCTCCCCGCCGGGGGTGAACCAGGCGATGTCGGTGAGGTCGTCGTAGCCGCCCGAGTCGTAGCCGCCCGAGAGGTGACCGCCCGAGGGGTGACGGCCGGAGGCGTGACCGCCGGAGGGGCGGCCGCCGGCGGCGAGCGTCCCCGGCCCGGGGCGCCCGGGGACCGGCCGCCCGTGGAAGAAGCGCCGCCGCCGGAACACCGGGTGGTCGCGGCGCAGCCAGATCATCCCCTGGGTGAACTCCAGCAGCCGAGCCTCGGGCCCGTCGCCGTCCGGCCAGTGCACCCAGGTGAGTTCGTTGTCCTGGCAGTAGGCGTTGTTGTTGCCCTGCTGGGTGCGGCCGAGTTCGTCGCCGTGGGAGAGCATCGGCACGCCCTGGGAGAGCATCAGGGTGGCGATGAGGTTGCGCTGCTGGCGGGCTCTGAGCTCCTCGACGGCCGGGTCGGTGCCGGGGCCCTCGACGCCGCAGTTCCAGGAGCGGTTGAAGGACTCGCCGTCGCGGTTGTCCTCGCCGTTGGCCTCGTTGTGCTTGTCATTGTAGGAGACGAGGTCGCGCAGGGTGAAACCGTCGTGGCAGGTCACGAAGTTGATGGAGGCGATGGGGCGGCGGCCGTCGTCCTGGTAGAGGTCGGAGGAGCCGGTGAGCCTGGAGCCGAACTCGGCGAGGGCGGCGGTCTCGCCGCGCCACAGGTCGCGCACGGTGTCCCGGTACATGCCGTTCCACTCGGTCCACAGCGGCGGGAAGTTGCCGACCTGGTAGCCGCCCTCGCCGAGGTCCCAGGGTTCGGCGATCAGCTTGGCCTGGGAGACCACCGGGTCCTGCTGGACGAGGTCGAAGAAGGAGGAGAGCCGGTCGACCTCGTGGAACTGCCGGGCCAGGGTGGCGGCGAGGTCGAAGCGGAAGCCGTCGACGTGCATCTCGGTGACCCAGTAGCGCAGCGAGTCCATGATCAGCTGGAGCACGTGCGGGCTGCGCATCAGCAGGCTGTTGCCGGTGCCGGTGGTGTCCTCGTAGAAGCGCTGGTCCCGGGCGAGGCGGTAGTAGGAGACGTTGTCCAGCCCGCGCAGGGACAGCGTCGGCCCGAGGTGGTTGCCCTCGGCGGTGTGGTTGTAGACGACGTCCAGGATCACCTCGATCCCGGCCGCGTGCAGCGCCTTGACCATCGACTTGAACTCCTGCACCTGCTGGCCCCGGTCGCCGCTGGAGGCGTAGGAGGAGTGCGGGGCGAAGAAGCCGATGGTGTTGTAGCCCCAGTAGTTGGACAGGCCCAGGTCGCGCAGCCGGTGGTCGCGGACGAACTGGTGCACCGGCATCAGCTCGATCGCGGTGACGCCGAGCTTGGCCAGGTGCTCGATCACCGCCGGGTGGGCCAGGCCCGCGTAGGTGCCGCGGATCTCCTCGGGGATGCCCGGGTGCAGTCGGGTGAGGCCCTTGACGTGCGCCTCGTAGATGACGGTGCGGTGGTAGTCGGTGCGCGGCGGGTGGTCGGTGCCCCAGTCGAAGTACGGGTTGATCACGACCGAGTGCATGGTGTGCGGGGCGGAGTCGAGGTCGTTGCGGCGCTCGGGCGCGCCGAAGTGGTAGCCGTAGACGGCCTCGTCCCAGTCGATGTGCCCGCTCATCGCCTTGGCGTACGGGTCCAGCAGCAGTTTGGCGCTGTTGTGGCGCTGGCCGAGGCCGGGGTTGTACGGGCCGTGGACGCGGAAGCCGTAGCGCTGGCCGGGCTGGACGCCGGGGAGGTAGGCGTGCCGGACGAAGGCGTCCGTCTCGCGCAGTTCGACGGCCGTCTCCGAGCCGTCCTCGTCGATCAGGCACAGCTCGATCCGGTCGGCACTCTCGGAGAACACCGCGAAGTTGGTGCCGGCCCCGTCGTAGGTGGCGCCGAGGGGGTAGGGCTTACCGGGCCAGACCTGCATGAGTCCTCAACTTCCTTGCACTCAACGGAAACTGACGTGTAGTCCGATAACGTGCCCGGACCCGGACGCTCTCTTCCCGGCCGGGCGTCCGGGCATGTGCGGCGCTCGCGCGCCGTGACGCACGGCACAGTGCGCATACTCCCCGAGCCTTCCCCCGGCGGCTGGGACATGTGCGGCCGGTTCGCCCGAACGGGTGTCCAGCCGGGATTCCTGTGATAAGCGGTGCCGGGCTCGCGGCGGGCGGGGCCGGCGATGGGCGGGGCTTGCGATGGGCGCGGGTCTGTGAAGGGTGGGCCTGGTGGTGGTGCCGGGCCCCGGGGGCCATCCGGCTGCGCACCGCTCGCGGCGGGCAGTACCCTTGATCGTCCGGCCGCCCCCGGGCCGGTGGCGCTCCATCAGCCGCGCAGGGGCGGAGCGTAGAGCAGCAGACCAGGTGAGGTGGCGCATGGTGTTCCCCGCCGGCGGCCGCGGCCCGGGGCCCGACGGCCCCGACCGGGGCGGCGCCCGCAGCGAGGCGCCCACGGTCGTCATGCGCCCCACCCTGTCCGGCCGCCCCCTGGTGCCCGCCCAGGGCGGCCCGGTCGAGATCCCCGCCCTCGCCTGGTCCGCCGCCGAATGGGAGGACGCCTACCAGCGGGTCCGGCTGTCCGGCCGCGCCTACGTCTGGCTCAACCTCGTCGAGCAGCGGCTGCGCTCCCTCGTCGACGAGGTGCTGCACCCCATCTACGCCCCCGCCCACGGCGAGGACTGGGTCACCGCCGCCGCCGGCCCCGCCGGCGAGGAGTGGGCGCACCGGGCCGGAGCCGTCCGCGAGGTCAGCCGCCGCAAGGGCTACCTGCTCGACCCGGCCGACGACGACCCGCTGGTCTTCCTCACCCTGCCCCAGCTGCGCGAGCTGATGGTCCAGCACTGGCCCTGCTTCGAGCCCTACCTGTCCGACCGGCGCGAGATCGAACTCGCCCTGGACGAACTGGAGGTGGCCCGGCACGTGGTCTCCCGCAACCGGGTGCTCACTCAGACCGTCCTCGCCCAGACCGAACGCGCCGCCGCCCGCCTGCTCGCCGTCCTGGACGGCGGCGCCGGCGGCGTGCCCGCCGACGTCGTCGAGTCGCTGGTGGCCGGCCGGTACGCGGACGTCGTCGCCGTGCACGCCGACCGCGTCCGCCTCCAGCGCGACCTGCCCGTCGAGGACCTGCTGGACGGCGCCCGGCGCCTGGACGCGCTCGGCATCGGCCTCGGCATGCTCTGCCAGAACTACACCGGCAAGCGGCTGGTGCGCCTGGCCGGCGACGGCTGCCGGGTCCGCCTGCTCTTCCTCAACCCGGCGAGCAGCGCCGTCCGCCGCCGCGAACGCGAACTCGGCCTCGGGCGCGGCGAGTTGTCGCGCTCCATCGAGATGAACATCATGCACGTGCGCCGGGTGCGGGCCCGGCTGCGCGACCAGGGCGGCTTCGAGATCCGGGTCTTCGACGAGACCCCGCGCTTCACCGCCTACCTCGTCGAGGGCCCCCGCCCGACCGGCCAGGTCGGCGGCCGCCGCCAGAGCCGCGACCTCGGCGTCATCCAGCCCTACCTGCGCCGCGCCCGGGGCATGGAGTCCCCGGCCCTGGTGCTGCGCGGCGGCGCCGGCCAGCAGCCCGGAGGCAGCGAACAGGGCCTGCTGGAGGTCTACCGCGAGGAGTTCGAGGGCGCCTGGGGCGACTCCCGGCCGGTGTCCTGAACCCGCACCCCCCGTTCCTGATGGACCGTCGATTTCCCTTCTCCACCCCCGGGTGGAGGCCCGGAAATCCATCCGTGCGGCGGCGACACCCCCGGGCCGGGCCGCGCAAGCTGGAGGCGGGGTCGCGGCCGCACGAGCGGCGCGACGACGTCGAGGGGAGTGCGCCGTGGTGTGCGGAACGAAGCGCGGGACAAAGCGCGGGACAGTGCGCGGAACAGCATGGGGGGCCGCGCGCGGAAGGCTGCGCGAAGGGCCCGGGGAGGGGCTGCGCGCAAGACGGCCGGGCAAGGCCCGCCGAACCGTCCCCCCGCGCTGGCCGCTCGCGCTGGCCGGTGTGGCGGCGGCCCTGCTGGGCCTGCTGCCGGCCGTCCCCGCCGAGGCCCGGGAGACGGGCGGCTGCCGTACGGCGACCTCCGTCGGCCGCCTCCAGGGGGTGTCCCAGGACGGCCGGTGCGCCTACCTGGGCGTCCCGTACGCGGCGCCGCCCACCGGCGAGCGCCGGTTCCGCCCGCCGCAGCCGGCCGCGCCCTGGCCCGCAACGCTGCGCGCCACCCGGGCCCGCCCCGGCTGCCCGCAGGACCTGAGCGCGGGCGGCGGCGGCACCGAGGACTGCCTGTACCTCAACGTGTGGTCGGCGCACGGCGGCGGCGCCCGCAAACCCGTCATGGTCTTCCTGCACGGCGGCGCGGACGAACTCGGCGCCGCCGGCCAGCCCGTCTTCGACGGCGGCCTGCTGGCCGAACGCGGCGACGCGGTCGTGGTGAACCTGGACTACCGGCTCGGCATCCTGGGCTGGACGGAACTCGGCGCGCTCGACCCGTCCTACGCCGGCTCGGGCAACAACGGGCTGCGCGACGAGAGCGCCGCGCTGACCTGGGTGCGCCGGCACATCGGCGCCTTCGGCGGCGACCCGGGCAACGTCACCGTCTTCGGCCAGTCGGCCGGCGCGATCTCGATCAGCGCCCTGCTGGCCGGCGACCACCCCGAGCAGCTCTTCCAGCGCGCCATCGTCGAGAGCGGGCCCGGCTACCTGGTGCACACCGCGGCCGCCGCGCGGGCCACCGCCGCAAAGGTCTTCGCCACCGGCGGCATCCACACCGTCGCGGACCTCGACCGGCTGAGCACCCCACAGGTCCTCGACCTCCAGGAACAGGTCCAGCACGGGCTCTCCGGGCTGTCCTCCGCGGTCTTCTTCGGCCCCTCCATCGACGGGGCGCTGGTTCCCGGCCCGGTCGTCGAACGGATCGCCGCCGGCAGCGCCCGCGACGTCGACGTGATGACCGGCACCACCGAGAACGAGACCGACTACTGGGCGCTGTTCGACCCCACGCTGCCCGACCTCCCGCTGAGCGCCTACCGCACCCTGCCCCCGGTGCTCGCCGACCGCAAACAGCAGATGTACGACCGGTACGCCGCCGACCGCCCCGGGGCCACCGAGGGCCGGGTGGTGAATGCGATGCTCACCGACCAGACCGAGCGGATCCCCACCCTGCGCCTGGCCGAGGCCCAGTCCCGCTGGCGGCCCACCTACGTCTACCAGTTCGACTGGCACGTGCCCTACGTCCCCGGCCTGCCCGCCGCCCAGAACCTGGGCGCCATGCACACCCTGGAACTGCCCTTCGTCTTCGGCGGACTGGACCTCGGCGCGATCCCGCGCGGCGCGCAGACCGTCGCCGCCCAGCGGCCCGAACTCACCCGGCTGTCCGCGCGGATGGCCGACGCCTGGGCCTCCTTCGCCCGCCAGGGCGACCCGGGCTGGCCGTCCTACACCGCCGACGCGCGGGCCACCCGGATCTGGGACCTGAACCCCGGCGTCCAGTACGCCCCGCACGACGACGAACGCGCCCTCTGGGACGACTACTCCTTCCCCGCCCTGGACCTCGGCACCCGCTGAGGCCTTCCCGCCGGCCCGCCTTCCCGCCTTCCCGCCTTCCCGCCGGCCCGTCGGCCCGTCGGAGCAGGGGGCCGGGCCACCGCCCGGCCCCCTCGGCACGCCCCGCCCCGGTGTCCGGCCCCTGAAACCCGCTGGCCAGGCCGGTGCGGCCGCTGCCACACTGCGGGCCGTGAACAGCCTCGCCGCCTGGACCCTGCGCCCCGCCACCGCCGCCGACGTCGAACCCGTCGCCGAACTCAAGGCCGTCGTGCTGCGCGCCGACCTCGAACGCCTCGGCCGCTACGACGACGACCGGGTCCGCCGGCGCCTGCGGGCGGGCTTCTCCAGCCGCCACAGCTCCGTCATCCTCGTCGACGGCGCCTTCGCCGGCTCCGTCACCGTCCGCCCCGCCGAGCAGGGCGGCCGCTGGATCGAGCACTTCTACCTCGCCCCCGCCCACCAGGGCCGCGGCCTCGGCAGCGCCGTCCTGCGCCACCTCCTCGCCCAGGCCGACGCCGCCGGCGAGCCCGTGCGCCTCGACGTCCTCCAGGGCAGCCCCGCCCGCCGCCTCTACGAACGCCACGGCTTCGTCCTCGACCACGAGGACCCGATCGACGTCTACCTGGTCCGCGAGCCCGCCGCCTGAACCGGGCCCGCCGCCCGAACCGGGGCCGCCCCGGCGGTCAGGGCTGGTCGGAGCAGGGGCGGCCGTGGTAGTCATAGCCCCCGTGATGATCATGGGGGATGACGGGGCCGTACTGCGCCTCGAACAACTGCACCGCACCTACGGGACCGGGCCGGAGGCCGTCCACGCGCTCAGGGGAGTGGACGTCGACTTCGCCCGCGGCACCTTCACCGCCGTCATGGGCCCCTCCGGCTCCGGCAAGAGCACCCTGCTCCAGTGCGCCGCCGGGCTCGACCGGCCCGACGGCGGCCGGGTCGTCCTCGACGGGGCCGACCTCGCCGCACTCACCGAGAACCGGCTGACCGTCCTGCGGCGCGAGAAGCTCGGCTTCGTCTTCCAGGCCTTCAACCTGGTCGGCTCGCTGACCGCCGAACAGAACGTCGGCCTGCCGCTGCGCCTGGCCGGGCGCCGCCCCGACCGCGCCGACGTCCACCGCGCCCTCGCCCAGGTCGGCCTCGGCGAACGCACCGGACACCTGCCCTCCCAGCTCTCCGGCGGCCAGCAGCAGCGCGTCGCCATCGCCCGCGCCCTGATCACCCGCCCGCAGGTGCTCTTCGCCGACGAGCCCACCGGCGCCCTCGACAGCGCCAGCAGCCGCGACGTCCTCGCCCTGCTGCGCGAACTCGTCGACCGCGACGGCCAGAGCACCGTCATGGTCACCCACGACCCGGTCGCCGCCTCCTACGCCGACCGCGTGCTCTTCCTCGCCGACGGCCGCCTCGTCGCCGACCTCGACCACCCCACCGCCCCGCAGATCGCCGAGCGGATGACCGCCCTGGAGACGGCGGCATGAACGAGCGGAGCGAGTTCATCATCGAGAGGTGCGCGTGGGCGAACGCCCCCGCCGAGCGCAGCGAGGTGGGCGCATGAGTTCCCTCGTCACCCTGCTGCCCGTCGCCGCCGCCGCACTGCGCCGCCGCAAGGCCGCCTTCGCCGGCTCCTACCTCGCCCTGACCCTCGGCGTCACCCTGGTCGCCACCACCGGCACCCTGCTCGACAACACCGCCGGCGACGACTCCCCGCTCGGCGCGCCCTCCCTCCACAAGGTGCTCCTGTTCAGCGCCGCGATGGCCGCCTTCGTCGCCGTCTTCGTCGTCGCCGGCACCTTCGCCTTCGCCGTCGCCCAGCGCCGCCAGGAGATCGCGATGCTGCGCGCCGTCGGCGCCACCCCCCGCCAGGTCGTCGGGCTGATCACCGGCGAGGCCGCCGTCGTCGCCCTCGCCGCCGCCGTCACCGGCTGCCTGCTCGCCCTGCCCGGCGCGCCCGCCCTCGCCGCCTGGCTGGTCGCCCGCGGCGCCGCCCCGGACGGCTTCGCGGCGCACCCGGCCCCCGCCCCGCTGCTCACCGCCGCCGCCGTCGGCCTGCTCGTCGCCCTGCTCGGCGCCGTCACCGCCGCCCTGCGCGCCGGCCGGGTCCGGGCCGTCGAGGCACTCGGCGACGCCGCCGTCGACCGCACGGTCATGACGCCCGTGCGCTGGGCCTGCGCCCTCGCCGGACTGCTCGCCCTGGCCGGCACCGTCGGCTACTACCTGGCCGCCCCGACCATGCCCGCCGCCCCCGGCGACCAGCCGGCCGACCCGCAGCTCGCCTCCCAGTGGGTCCTCGGCGCCGACCTGCTGACGATCACCGCCCTCGCCCTGTTCGCCCCGCTGATCGTCCCGCCCCTGGTCCGGGCGCTCAGCGCGCCACTGGCCCGCGCCGTCGGCGCCGCACCCCTGCTCGCCCGGCAGAACGCGCTCACCGCCGTCCGCCGCACCGTCTCCACCGCCACCCCCGCCTTCCTCACCATCGCCCTCACCGGCACCGTCATCGGCTCCACCGCCGCCTTCGCCGACGCCATGACCGCCCAGAACCGGGCCACCACCGCCGCCCGGTACGTGCTGCGCCCCGGCGCCACCCCGCTGCCCGACGACGCCGCACACCGGCTCACCGCCGACCGGCCCGGCCTGCGCGCCACCGCCACTACCTCCACCGTGGTCACCGGCCTCGGCGCCGCCCCCGCCGACTTCGCCGACCCCGGCGAGGACTCACCCGCCTCCGCCCCCTCCGCCGCCACCGTCGTCGACGGCGACCTCGCCACCGCCTGGACCCTGCCCGTCGTCCAGGGCGCCGCCGCCGACCTGCACGGCGCCACCCTCGCCGCCTCCACCGACCAGGCCCGCGGCCACGGCTGGACCCTCGGCGACCAGGTCCACCTGCGCCTCGCCGACGGCACCGTCACCGCACTGCGCCTCGCCCTCGTCTACCGCACCCAGCTGGGCCTCGACGAGATCCTGCTCAGCGGCGACGCCACCACCGCCCACCTGGCCGGCGCCCACCCCGGCGCCGTCCACCTCTCCGCCGAACCCCCGGCCGCCGACCGGCTCGGCGGCGAACTCACCGACGCCCGCGCCCCCGGCCCCGACCCCGGCGCCCACTACGCGTGGATCGCCACCACGACCATCCTCGGCCCCGCCCTGCTGTACGCGCTCATCGCGATCGCCAACACCATGGTGATGTCCGCCGCCGACCGCCGACGCGACTTCACCGTCCTGCGGCTGGCCGGCACCCTGCGCCGCCAGGTGCTGCACATGGTCGCCCTGGAAGCCGTCCTGGTCGTCGCCACCGCCGCCGTCCTGGCCCTCGCCGTCACCGCCCTCACCCAGTACGGCACCACCGCCCTGCTCAACCACCGCATCCTGGCCGGCCAGGCCGCCATCGACCCGCACCTGCCCTGGCTCCCGCTCGGCGCCGCCGCGGCCGTCTGCCTCGCCCTGGCCGTCGCCGCCAGCGTGCTGCCCAGCCGGATCGCCCTCGCCCGCGCCCGGTGACGTTCGCCCGGTGACGTTCGCCCGGTGCCGGTCTCCTGGTGACGTTCGCTCAGTGGCGCTCGCCCGGGTGCCCCTCACCCGGGTGACCCTCGCCCGGGTGAGGGGAGTAGGCCGGACGGATGGTGACCGGCGGTCGGGCGCGGCGCTCACCCGAGCACCGGGCCCGACCGCTTGTTAGCGTCCCGTCCATGATCGACAGCCCGCACTCCACCGGCTCCGAACACCCCCGCGCCACCCGCCGCGGCCTCCTGCGCACCGCCCTCGGCGCCACCACCGCCGGAGCCCTCACCCTCACCGGCGCCCACCCAGCCCAGGCCGAGCCCCGCCCCGCCACCCGGCGCATCGACTTCCACGGCCGCCACCAGGCCGGCATCACCAACCCGCCCCCCGGCTACGGCACCTTCCTCGCCCTCGACGTCAAGGCCCGCGACCGCAAGGCCCTCGAAACCCTCCTGCGCACCCTCACCGACCGCATCCGCTTCCTCACCACCGGCGGCACCCCGCCCGACCTCGGCCCCGCCACCGCCCCCTCCGACAGCGGCACCCTCGGCCCCGACCTGCCCGCCGACGACCTCACCGTCACCGTCGCCGTCGGCGCCTCCCTCTTCGACACCCGCTACGGCCTCACCCGCCACCGCCCCCGCCGGCTCACCGCCATGCGCCCCTTCCCCGTCGACGCGCTGCGCCCCGCCGAATGCCACGGCGACCTCTCGCTCCAGATCTGCGCCGAGAACCGCGACACCGTCCAGCACACCATCCGCGACCTGCTGCGCAGCACCAACGGCCTGATCCGCCCGCGCTGGCAGCTCGACGGCTTCCAGAACCGCTCCCGCCCCACCGGCGCCGCCCGCAACCTGCTCGGCTTCAAGGACGGCATCGAGAACCCCGACACCGCGAACGCCCGCGAACTGGACGCCCTCGTCTGGGTCGGTGAGGGCGGCGACGAACCGCGCTGGGCCGCCGGCGGCAGCTACCAGGTCATCCGCGCCATCCGCACCCTCGTCGCCGGCTGGGACGAGGTGCCGCTCCAGCAGCAGGAACGCCTGATCGGCCGGCGCAAGAACGACGGCGCCCCGCTCGGCGCCGCCGGCGAGACCGACACCCCCGACTACCGCAACGACCCCGACGGCGCCGTCATCCCCCTCGACTCCCACATCCGCCTCGCCAACCCCCGCACCGACGGCACCCGCGACAGCCGCATCCTGCGCCGCGCCTTCAACTACGACCGCGGCCTCGACCCCGACGGCGAACCCGACCTCGGCCTCGCCTTCTGCTGCTACCAGCAGGACGTGGCCCGCCAGTTCGAAGCCGTCCAGACCCGCCTCAACACCGAACCCCTCGCCCGCCACCTCCGCCCCACCGGCGGCGGCTACTTCTACGTCCTCCCCGGCGCCCACGACACCACCGACTGGCTCGGCCGCACCCTCCTCACCACCACCTGAACGCCCCGGTCCGCGCGCCCGTCGCCCCAACCGGGGCGCGGGCGCCCGCCGTTGGGGCGACCTGCCGAAACCGAGGAGGGCCGTCCGCCGCCGCACCGGCCCGCACCCCGACCGCCCCAGCGGCCGGGTTGTCGGTGGGGCGGGTGATGATGGGGGCTGTTTCGAGAGGCAGGACGGAAGGACACCCCCTTATGAGCTGGTGGCAGCAGCCACTGGTCGGCTTCGACCTGGAGACCACGGGCACCGACCCGGCCGTGGACCGCATCGTCACGGCCGCGCTCGTGGACACCGTCGGGGCCCGCCGGGTGGGGGCCGTGCACTGGCTGCTCGACCCCGGGGTCCCGATCCCGGCCGAGGCGGAGGCGATCCACGGCATCGGCGACGACCTGGCCCGCGGCAAGGGCCGGCCGGCCAAGGAGGCGGTGGAAGAGATAGCCGGCGCGCTCTGCGAGCGGCTCGCCGCAGGGCGCCCGGTGGTCGCGTTCAACGCGCCGTTCGACCTGTCGCTGCTCGACGCCGAGCTGCGCCGGTACGGGCTGGTGCCGCTCGCCGAGCGCCTCGGCGCCCCGGTCGGGCCGGTGCTGGACGCGCTGGTCGTCGACCGGGCGGTGGACAAGTACCGCAAGGGCTCGCGCACCCTGCAGCGGGTCTGCGAGGTGTACGGCGTCGAGCTGACGGACGCGCACGAGGCGGGCAGCGATGCGCTGGCGGCCGTCCGGGTCGCCGTCGCGCTCGCCGAGCGCTACCGGGCCGAGGTCGGCGACGTCGCGCCGGCCGAGCTGCACGGGCGCCAGATCGGCTGGTACCGGGAGTGGGCGGAGGGCTTGCAGGCGTGGCTGCGCCGCGGCAAGGACCCGCAGGCCGTGGTCGACCCGCGGTGGCCGATGAGGTAGCCGCCCCCGGTGTGGCCGGTGAGTCGGCTATTCGGCGGGCCAGTCGAAGGCGTAGCCCTGGGCGACCAGCCAGGGCAGCAGCTGCTTGAGCGCGGCCACGGTCTGGGTGCGGTCGCCGCCGCCGTCGTGCATCAGGATCACGCCGCCGGGCTTGAGCTGCTTCTGCACGGTGGAGACGATGGCGGGCACGCCCGGGCGGGACCAGTCGCGCGGGTCGACGGACCAGCCGAGCGAGGACATGCCGAGGCTCGCGGTGATCTGTTCGTTGTCGGCGTTGAAGCCGCCGCCGGGGGCGCGGAACCAGTCGACCCGGGTGCCGGGGCCGCCGGCCTTGACGATCATGTCCCTGGCGGCGGAGATCTCGTAGACGGCCTTGTCGTGGGGGAGCTTCGCGAACGGCTGCGGGTGGTGGACGCTGTGGTCGCAGAGCCGGTGGCCGGCCGCGAGGACGCGCTTGACCAGGGCCGGGTTGGCGGCGGCGTTCTGGCCGATCTCGCAGAAGGTGGCCTTGGCGTGGTACTGGGCGAGCAGGTCGAGGATCTGGCCGGTGGCGGGGCCGGGGCCGTCGTCGAAGGTGAGCGCCACGGTGCGGCCGCCGGAGGCGGTGGAGCCGATGACGGTGCCCGGCTTGACCGGCGCGGGCGGCGGCGCGGGGGTGCCCGTGGGGGTGCCCGCGACGGCCGTGGTGGTGACCGGGGTGCTCGGCGTGCCGCCGTGGGGCGGGGCGCTCGTCCCGGCCGGCGCCTGGGGCGTGTGCGGCTTCGGGACGGCCGGCGGGGCGGCGGAGGCGGGTGCGCCGTCGGAGCCGGGGGTGGGCGCGACGGTGGCGACGGGCCCGTCGGTCGGCCGGCCGTCGGTCGGCGCGAGGGTGATCGGGGGCTGGGTGCTGACGCCGGCCGTCGGCTGGAGGGCTCCGCTGGCGGTGCCGCACGCGGCCAGTCCCAGGGCGGCGGCCGCCACGACGCAGCCTGCGACCAGCCGGCGGCGGGCCGTGAGCGCGGTACGGGTCGGGGGGGAGGGCCGGCGGGTGGCGGAGTGGGGCATGGCGGCGGCTCCTGTGGTGCAGAGGGGTGCAGAGGACGGGCGCCGATCCCTCGGTCAGGATGACTGTCCGATAGGACGCCGAGCGTACGTGCCCCGGTTGCGGAGCGGACCGCAGCGCCGTAGGAGTCTTCTCACACGCGCCCGGGTTGGCGCCCCCGCGGCCCGCCGGGTATCCCGGGGGCCGCGCCGGGGGCGTCCCGGCACTTCAGAGGCCCGGCACCTCAGGGGCCCGTCCCTTCAGGAGCCGTCACTTCGGAAGCTCGACGCCCCAGGAGCCCGACGCCTCAGAACGGGTACCAGCGCACCTCGGTGGCGCCCTCCCGCAGTGAGGCGACCCGGCGCCGGAACTCCGCCAGCGCGGCCGGGTTGCCGGGTACCTGCTGGGCGACCCAGGAGGCGCTGGCGGTCTCCCGGGCCCCGCGCAGCACCGCGAAGCCGGGCCAGGCGCGCACGTCCCAGCCGTACGCCTCGACGAAGGCCCGGTACTCCTCGCCGGGCACGCCGTACCGGTCGTGGCTGAGCGCGAGGACCACCAGGTCGTGTTCGCGCAGGTCGTGCGAGACGTTCTCCAGGTCGAGCAGGACGGGCCCGTCCGGGCCGACGTGGACGTTGCGGGGCAGTGCGTCGCCGTGGATCACGCCGGGGTGCAGGTGCGGGGCGAGGTCGGGCAGGGCGGCGGCGAAGCCGTCGCGGCGGTGGCGCAGGAAGGAGACGTCGGCCGGGTCGACGTGGCCCTCGGCGGAGGCCAGCCAGCGTTCGACGGGGGCCAGCAGGTCGCGGTGGGCGAGTGGGAAGGGCGGCAGCGGCAGCCGGTGCAGGGTGCGCAGCAGCGGGGCGAGGTCGGCGGGGCGGGCGGGGCGGACGGCGGGGGCGAGCCGGTGCCAGAAGGTGACGGGGTGCCCGTGGGCGAGCTGGGGCTCGGCTTCCACCGCGTCGTACGGGCGGACCACCGGGACGTCCTGGGCGGCGAGCCAGTGGGCGACGGCGAGTTCGTGTCGCGCCCGTTCGTACAGTTCGGGGCCGCGGCCGACCTTGGCGACGACGGCAGGGTCGCCGAGGTCGAAGACGGCGTTCTCGCCGAGTGCGAGCAGCCGGGCGTCGCCGGGGCCGGGCAGTCCGGCGGACTCGCAGGCGTGGGCGAGCAGCAGCCGGGCGCGGCCTTCGTCGAAGGGGATCATGGCGGTGCTCCGTTGGGGCGGCGTTCATCCGGAGGCCTCCGGACGGTGATCATCATGACGGACCGGGGTGGGGTTTTCCCTACCTTCCTACCCTGACATCTCCTCCTAGGGGGTAGGGGGAGAGATCCACCCTGAGGGGGAGCTGTCTCCACCCGGAGCACGAGGTCAAGGGGGGTGCGCCCGGGGGAAACTGGGTCGGGGCCGCTGAGCGGCGGCCCCGACGGGGGTTGGACCACGGGGGCTCCTTGCCGGTCGGCAAGCAAGTGCTCGTAGGATGACGCCCAGACCTACTTACCTGCCGACCGGCTAGGGAGCGCCGCCGCGCGTCTCCCACCGGTCCAGCCGTCGCCCGGCGTCCCGTCCCCCAAGGGCTGCGGTGAACCATGCCCAGGAGGCATCGAGCATGTTCCACCGACTAGGACAATTCGTCGTACGCCGCGCGTGGTGGGTGATCATCGCGTGGGTGATCGGAATGATCGCCGTCATCATGACCGCGCCGAAGGTCAGCTCGCAGACCGACGAAGCCGCGTTCCTCCCCAAGCACTACGAGTCCATCCAGGCCGCACAGGTGCAGGAGCGGGCCTTCCCGGCCGCCTTCACCCCGGGCGCGCTCGCACTCTTCGAGCGCAACGACGGCGCCGCGTTCACCGACGCGGACAAGGCCGCGATGGGCAAGCTCGTCCAGGACCTGACGGCCAAGAAGATCGACGGCGTCGAGAAGATCATCCCGCCGTCCGACCAGCTGGGCATATCCCCGGACCACAAGTACGCGATGGCCATGATCGCCGTCGACAAGTCGAAGCAGCAGGACCAGAACAAGACCGCGGACATCGCCAAGGCCATCCGTGACGACGGCAAGGCGCTGGCCTCCGGCACCGACCTGAAGTTCCAGCTCGGCGGCCCCGCCGCCCAGGCGCTCGACCAGAAGGAAGCCTCCGGCTCGGCCGAGGGCATCATCACCATGGCCACGGTCCTGCTGGTCATCGTGATCGTCGGCATCATCTTCCGCGGCATCCTGGCCGGCCTGCTGCCGGTCCTGGTCTCGCTGATGATCGCGCTGCCCGCCTCCATCGGCCTGATCAACTACGCGACCGACATCTTCGACCTCAAGAGCACACCCATCCTGATGGCGATCCTGATCGTCGTCGTGCTCGGCGTCGGCACCGACTACTTCCTGTTCCTCGCCTTCCGCTACCGCGAGCGGCTGCGGGCCGGCGACGACCGCAACGCCGCCGTCGCCAACGCGGTCGGCCGGGTCGGCGAGGCGATCGCCTCCGCCGCCGGCGCCGTCACCATCGCCTTCGCCGCGCTGATCCTCTCCAGCCTCGGCATGTTCCAGGCGCTCGGCCCCGCGCTGGCGATCGCGGTCGTGGTCACCGCCCTGGCCTCGATCACCCTGGCCCCCGCACTGCTCGCGGTCATCCCCGCCCGCGCCGTCTTCTGGCCCGGCAAGAAGTGGACGAACGAGCCGAGCACCGCGCGCTTCACCGCGCTCGGCCGGATCGTCCAGAAGCGCCCGGCGCTGGCCGCCGTCGCCTCCGGCGGCGTACTGCTCGCCCTGTCCGTGGGCGCGCTCGGCTACAACGGCAACTTCGACATGGCCGGCAGCTCCATGCCCAAGGACAAGGAGTCGATGGTCGTCCAGGACACGATGGCCAAGGGCTTCTCCGCCGGCGCCGCCGACCCGAGCCAGGTCTACCTGAGCAGCACCGACGGCAAGAAGCTCGACCCGGCCTCCTTCCCGGCCTACGCCGACAAGCTGCAGGGCGTCGGCGGGGTCTCCAAGGTCTACCTGCCGAGCGCCGACGCCAAGAGCATCAGCGCCGACGGCGCCACCGCCCAGTTCACCGTCATGCTCAAGGACGCCCCGGCCAGCAACGAGGCGATCGACGCGGTGACCGAGCTGCGCACCGTCGCCCACGCGCAGGCCCCGGCCGGCAGCGAGGCCAAGGTCGGCGGCCTCACCTCGGTGTTCAAGGACATCAACCTGGCGATGACCCACGACTACAAGCTGGTCTTCCCGATCGCCGGGCTGCTGATCCTGCTCATCCTGGCCCTCCAGCTGCGCAGCGTGGTCGCCCCCTGGTACCTGATGGCCTCGGTCGGCCTCGGCTTCAGCGCCACGCTGGGCGCCACCACGCTGATCTTCCAGAAGATCGGCAACGAGACCGGCCTGATGTTCATGATGCCGATCCTCATCTACCTCTTCGTGGTGGCGATCGGGACGGACTACAACATCCTGATCATCGCCCGTCTGCGCGAGGAGGCCCGCGCGGGCCGCAGCCCGCGCGAGGCGGCCCGCGAGGCGCTGCGCCACGCAGGCCCGACCGTCGCCGCGGCCGGCTTCATCCTGGCGGCCTCGTTCGGGACGTTCATGCTCGCCGGCAACACCTTCATGATGGAGTTCGGCTTCGCCATGGCCTTCGGCATCGTGCTGGCGGCCTTCGTGATGGCGATGTTCTTCACCCCGGCGCTCACCGCGCTGATCGGCAACCGGGCCTGGTGGCCCGGCCACGGCGCCGACCCCGACCCCGAGCATGGCCACGGCGGGGGCCACGGCGGGGGCCACGGTGCCGGCCCGGCGCCGGCGGCGGACGCGTACGGCGTGCCGGAGCCGGCCGGACGGCGCTGATCGCTTCGTTCGGACACGGGCGACGCCCGACCGACGCGCCAAACAGGCGGCGTCCCGCTTCGGCGGGGCGCCGCTTGCCCCCTTTTCCTGGCCGCCAAACGTGATCTGTCGAGCACAAAAGTCCCCGGTCAATCGGGGTGTCGCCGTGCTACAGTCGACCCAGTTGCAGTTTTGGTTCCCATGAACGTATGTGTGCGCCTGCTGGTTCCAACCAACAGGCGCATTTGTTTTGTCCGGTGTTTCAGTCTCCGGATGGGGATCGCGGCTACTCCGGGGTTCACGCGGTGTGAATCCCTGATGCCCCAGTTTTTGAGGAGACGGTTATGGCTACCGGCACCGTGAAGTGGTTCAACAGCGAAAAGGGCTTCGGCTTCATCGAGCAGGCCGAGGGCGGCCCGGACGTGTTCGCCCACTACTCGAACATCGTGGCGAACGGCTTCCGTGAGCTCGTCGAGGGCCAGCAGGTCGAGTTCGACGTCACCCAGGGCCAGAAGGGCCCGCAGGCCGAGAACATCCGCGTCATCTGACGTCAGCCTCCACGCTGACTCGCGATCTCGCGAAGCGGGGGCCCGTACCAGACGGTGCGGGCCCCCGCGCATGCCGCCGTACGGCCGGGGCGGCGAATTTCCTACCGACGGCCGACCAGCCCCCACCCGGGGCTGCCGACCGACGTACGGAGACTTCGTGACCACCCCTGCCCGCCCGCCGCGTGACCGCGCCGCCCGCACCACCGACCAGGCCCGCCGCGGCGAGAACCCGCGCCGCAGCGCCGGCGCCGGCCGTGCCGAGAACACCGGCCGTGGCGAGAACGCCGGCCGCACCGGCGCCGGAGACCGCGCCCGCCGCGGCGAGAACCCGCGTGGTACCGGCGACGCCGAGCGCGCCCGCAAGCCGCGCGGCCGCACCGGCGCCCCCAAGAACACCCGCGCCGCCGCCGTGCCCGAGGCCGCCGAATTCACCGTCGTCGAGGGCACCCCGGCCCGGCCCCCGGCGGACACCTTCGCCGAGCTGGACCTGCCCAAGGGCATCCTCAGCACGCTCACCCGCGAAGGCGTCATCGCGCCGTTCCCGATCCAGGGCGCCACGCTGCCCGACTCGATCGCCGGCCGCGACGTGCTCGGCCGCGGCCGCACCGGCTCCGGCAAGACCCTCGCCTTCGGCCTGCCGCTGCTCGCCCGCACCGCCGGGCGCCGCGCCGTCGCCCGCTACCCGCTGGCGCTCGTCCTGGTGCCCACCCGCGAGCTCGCCCAGCAGGTCACCGACGCGCTCACCCCCTACGCGACCGCCGTCAACCTGCGGATCACCACCGTCGTCGGCGGCATGTCGATCAACCGCCAGGCCAACGCCGTCCGCCGTGGCACCGAGGTCCTGGTCGCCACCCCCGGCCGGCTCGACGACCTGATCGGCCGCGGTGACGTCAACCTGTCCGACGTCGCCATCACCGTCCTCGACGAGGCCGACCAGATGGCCGACATGGGTTTCCTCCCGCAGGTCAGCAAGCTGCTGGAGCAGGTCGCCGAGGGCGGGCAGCGGATGCTGTTCTCCGCGACCCTGGACCGCAACGTCGACCGCCTGGTCAAGCGCTTCCTCACCGACCCGGTCACCCACTCGGTCGACCCGTCGGCCGGCGCGGTCACCACCATGGACCACCACGTCCTCCAGCTGGACCAGGCCGACAAGGCGTCCACCACCGCGCACATCGCCTCCCGCGACGGGCGCGTGATCATGTTCGTGCACACCAAGCACGGCGCCGACCGCCTCGCCAAGCAGCTGCTCGCCACCGGCGTCCGGGCCGCGGCCCTGCACGGCGGCAAGTCCCAGCCGCAGCGCAACCGGGTCCTCGACCAGTTCCGCGACGGTCACGTCACCGCGCTGATCGCCACCAACGTCGCCGCCCGCGGCATCCACATCGAAGGCCTCGACCTGGTCGTCAACGTCGACCCGCCGGTCGACCACAAGGACTACCTGCACCGCGGCGGCCGCACCGCCCGGGCCGGCGAGTCCGGCACCGTCGTCACCCTCGTCCTGCCCGAGCAGCGCCGCGAGGTCAACCGGCTGATGACGGTCGCGGGCATCCGCCCCACCGTCACCAAGGTCCGCCCCGGCGACGCCGACCTCGCCAAGATCACCGGCGCCCGCACCCCCAGCGGCGTCGCGGTCGCCGTCGCCGTCCCCGCGCCCGCCGAGGCCCCCGCGGCCAAGGCCGACGCCAAGTCCGGCAACCCGCGCCGCCGCCCCGGCAAGCGCTCCGCGCTGCCCGCCGACGTCGACATGAACGGCAACCCGCGCCGCCCCCGCCCCAAGCAGCGCATGGGCGGCGCCGCCGCCCAGGGCGACCGCCCCCAGGCGGCAGGCTTCATCGGCCGCTCCTCCGGCCGCGCCAAGCCCGGCAGCGGCGCCAAGTCCGGCTCCAACTACGGCACCGGCCGCCAGCGCCGCGCCTTCGACTAACCCCCGGCGAACCACCGACGGCCCGGCCCCCTCGTACCGAGGGGGCCGGGCCGTTTCGTCGCGGGGCCCGTCTGTCTGACGGACACCATCACCCTGCGGCGGTCCGAACCTCCGTTGATGTTGGTCATGTGCAATGCTATGTACATCACCAACATCGATCGACGGAGGTATCCGGATGTCCGTGACACAGATCGACATCGATGAAGAGGCGCTGGAACGAGCAATGACGCTCGCCGGAGTTCGGACCAAGAAGGACGCCGTCAACCTCGCACTGCGCTTCTACGCCGAGCGGCAGGAACGTGCTGCCCGGATCAGCCGGCATTTCGAGCGGGCTCAGCACTGGGGCGCCGTCGAGGACGCAGAGCGGATGCACCGAGCCGAGAAGGACGCCCGGTGATCTATCTCCTCGACACCTCTGGACTTGTCCGGCTGTTGGGCGAGCCCAAGCTCCTGGCCGTTTGGTACGACGCGATCGACGCAGGCTCGATCGCGTCGTGCTACCCGCAGCGCGCAGAGTTTCTGTACAACGCGCGCAGCGGCCGGGAGTACGACGAGATCACCGAGATGTTCGCCGACCTGTACCCGGACGTCTCGGTACCGAAGAACGCTGGGCGCTGGATCGACACGGTTCAGCGGCGCATGGCCCTCGCCGGGCAGCACCGTAGTGCCTCCGCGGTCGACCTCATGATCGCGGCGACGGCCGCACACCACGGCCTCACGGTCCTCCACGACGATGCGGACTACCGCACTGTGGCGCGGCACGCCGCTGATCTGGGCGAGCACAGCATCCTCGATCACGAGTGAGCCGGCCCCGTGGTCAGGCAGTGAGCGTCTGGGGCATCGTGGCGGCCGTACGCGCCTCGTCGTAGCGTTCCAGGAGGAGGGCGGCCAGTTCGGGGGCGGGGCCCAGGACGTCGGCGACGGCGTCCGCTCCGGCGGCCGCGTCGGCGATGCGGTCGGGCAGGAGGCCAGGGGCCAGCAGGTAGGGGGAGACGGCGGTGCGGGCGGCGCCCGCGGCGCGCAGGGCGGCCAGGGCGTCGGGCACGCGCGGGCCGGTGGCGGAGGCGTAGGCCACCTCGACGGCGGCCCAGCCGCGGCTGCGGCGCCACGCGGCGGCCACCGCGCGGGTGGCGGCGTCGGCGGCCGGGTCGGAGGAGCCGGCCGCCGCGAGCACCACGCCGGTGCGGGCCCGGACGGCGGCCGAGTGCACGTCCACCCCGGCCTCGGCGAGGCGGCGCTCCAGGGCGGCGAGCAGCAGCGGCGACGGGCCCAGGACGGCGGCGACGGGCAGGGCCGCGTCCGCCGTGCGCAGGGCGGCCGGGATGTCGTGCTTGGCGTGGTAGGCCCGGTTGAGCAGCAGCGGGACGGCCACCGCGTCGTCGAGCCGCCCGACGACCTGCGGGATGCGCGGCGCGCAGTGGTCCAGGTAGGCGGTGGCGACGTCCAGCCCGGGGCGCAGCGCCCGCACCTCCTGGACCAGTGCGGCCACGGTCGCGGCGTGCCGCGGGTCGCGGCTGCCGTGGGCGATCAGCAGGAGGGCGGGCATCGGCGTCGGCCTTACTTGGCGGCGGCCAGCAGGCCGCGGTTGCGCAGCACCCGGCGTTCGACCGGGGTGAAGACGAGCAGTTCGATGGCGATGCCGACGAACAGGATCAGGATGATGCCGAGCAGCACCCCGGACATGTCGGAGAACTCGCGCTGGTCCTCCAGGAACCGGCCCAGGCCCCGGCCGAGGTCGGGGGAGGAGGCGACGAGTTCTGCGGCCATCAGGGAGCGCCAGGAGAACGCCCAGCCCTGCTTGAGGCCGGCCAGGTAGCCGGGCAGCGCGGCGGGGATGAGGACGTGCCGGGCGCCGGTGAGGCCGGTGGCGCCGATGGTGCGTCCGGCGCGCAGGAACAGCGGCGGCACCTGGTCGATGCCGGCGATCAGGCCGTTGGCGATGGAGGGGACGGCGCCGAGCAGGATGACCGCGTACATCATCTGGTCGTTGATGCCGAGCCAGATGACCGCGGCCGGCACCCAGGCGACCGAGGGCAGCGACTGCAGGCCCTGGAGGACCGTGCCGATGGCGGTGCGCACCGGCCGGACGCGGGCGACGACCAGCCCGATCGGGGTGCCGATGACGACGGCGAGCAGGAAGCCGGACAGGCCGCGCCAGACGCTGGTCCAGATGATCGAGAACAGCGTGCCCTGGTACCAGAGGTCCTGGGCGGAGTGCCACACGTCGGTCGGGCTGGGCAGCTTGTAGGCGGAGGTGAGGTGCAGGCTGTACGCCCCCTGCCACAGGGCGAGCACCACGAGGACGCCGATCAGCGGCGGCAGGGCCTTGGTCCGCAGTGCCTGGCCGAGCGAGCCGCGCTGGGCGGAGACGGAGTCGAGGGCGTCCAGGCCGGCGCCGACACCGGCGGTGTCCGTGGCGGCGGTCTTGTCGGTCTTGTCGGCCTTCTCCAGGACCGGGGTGCTGTCAGTGCTGGCCATGGCGACGGATCTCCCCACGCAGTTCTTCGGTGATCTCGATGGACAGGTCGGCGACGCCGGCGGATTCGATGCGGCGCGGCTGCGGCAGGTCGATCCGCCACTCGCGGGCGACCCGGCCGGGGCGGGAGGAGAGCAGGACGACGCGCTGGGCCAGGCGCACGGCCTCGCGCACGTTGTGGGTGACGAACAGGACGGACAGCTGCCGTTCGGCCCAGATCCGGGTGATCTCGTCGTGCAGCACGTCGCGGGTGATGGCGTCGAGCGCGGCGAACGGCTCGTCCATCAGCAGCACCTGGCTGCCCTGGGCCAGCGCGCGGGCCATCGCGACGCGCTGGCGCATGCCGCCGGACAGCTCGTGCACGCGCTTGCCGTACGAGCCCTTGAGGCGGACGAGTTCGAGCAGGCGCTCGGCTTCGGCGCGGCGCTCGGCGCGGGGGACGCCGGCCAGCTTGAGGGCGAGTTCGATGTTGCGGCCGGCGGTGAGCCAGGGGAACAGCGCGTGCTCCTGGAACATCAGCGCGGGGCGGCCGCCCGGCACCTCGATGGCGCCGGCGGTGGGCTGGTCGAGGCCGGCGACCAGGTTGAGCAGGGTGGACTTGCCGCAGCCCGAGGCGCCGAGCAGGGTGACGAACTCGCCGGGCGCGACGTCGAGGGTGATGTCGTCCAGGACGTGGGTCTGCGCGCCCGGGCGGCCGAAGGACTTGTGCACGTGCGAGATCCGGACGGCGGGCGCGGCGCCGCCGGCGCCGGCGCCGGCGGTGTCCGCCGAGGTGGTCAGTGCCGGGGTCATCCGGGCACCTCCTGCGTGAGTGGTCTGGCTGAGGGCTGGCGGAGCGGGGGCCGGGGCCCGGCCCCGCCCGTCCCGGTGGGCATCGATCGCGGATCGACCGGGTGGGCGGGGGTCCGGACCGCGGAGTCGGGGCGGACTCGGCGCCGCGCGGTGCTGTTCGGCGCCGGGTGGCGCTACTTGGCGCCGAGTCCGGCGTCCGCCACGGGGCCCTGGCCCTTGGCCGCGAGCACCTTGTTGAGCAGGGTGAGGTCGTAGATGCCGTTCAGGTTGGCCCCCGCGCCAGCGGAACTTGATTTGGGCAGCTTGAGGAGCCCGGCGGTGACGGCGTGGTCGGCCTCGGCCTGGAGGGTGTTCGCCAGCGGGTCGTCGAGGAAGTCGATGTCGGCCCAGGCGGGGTCGAGGATGGCCGGCTCCAGCGCGTTGCCGGCCTCCTTCTTGATCGCCTCGTTGGCGTCGGCCTTGGCCTTGTCCGGGTTGGCCTTGATGAAGGCGTTGGTGTTCACCGAGCCGCGCAGCACGGCCTCCACCACGTCCGGGTGCTCCTTGAGGAACTTCTGCGAGACGATGATGTTGGTGATCACGAACTTCTTGTCCGGCCAGACGTCCTTCTCGTTGAGCAGGACCTTCGCGCCGAGGGTGACCAGCTTGGAGGCGGTGGGCTCGGGCACCCAGGCGCCGTCGATGGAGCCCTGCCGGTAGGCGTCGGGGGTGACCTTGTTGTCGGTGCGCACCACCGAGACGTCGCCGGCGCCGGACGCCGCGTCGACCTTGAAGCCCTTGCCCGCCAGGTAGTTGAGCAGCGCCACGTCCTGGGTGTTGCCCAGCTGCGGGGTGGCGATCTTCTTGCCCTTGAGGTCGTCCAGCGAGGAGATCTTGTCCGGGTTGACCACCAGCTTGACCCCGCCGGAGGCCGAGCCGCCGATGATCTTCAGGGACTGGCCGTCGGACTTGGTGTAGCCGTTGATCGCGGGGGAGGGGCCGATCCAGCCGATGTCGATGGAGCCGGCGTTGAGCGCCTCGATCTCGGAGGGGCCCGCGTTGAAGACCTGGGTCTTGATCTGGGTGGCGCCCAACTCCTTCTGGAACAGCCCCTCCTGGAGGCCGACCAGGGCGGTGCCGTGGGTCAGGTTCGCGAAGTAGCCGATCTTCACGGTGTCCGCGGACAGCTTCGCGCCGGAGGCGCCGGCCGAACTGGCGGCGGAGTCGGCGCCCGCCTTCTTGTCGTCCGCCTTGGAGCCGTAGCTGCACGCCGACAGCAGGGTCACGGCGGTCAGGCCGGCCACGGCGGCCACCGCGGAGCGTCTGATCCGGCCGGCGTTGGGGCGGGCATGGGTATGCGAGGGGGCCAGGTTCGGTGCCATGGTGAAGTCCTGTTCATCGACGGACCGTCGGGAGGCGGTCTCGGGGACGTGGCGGTCGCCCGTCGGGGCGGCCGGGGGTCGCAACTCAGCGCTGTCGGCCCGCACATCGGGTCAGGCCGCCCTGGCCGCTGCCGAGGACGCCGCTGCCGATGCGGCCGCCTTCCTTGTCCATGTCCGAGAACGCCTCGCTGGGCATCAGACCCAGTCCTCCTCAGCGGGTTCGGTGGCGCGTACGGTCGCGAAGGCCTCGCCCGCCATGCCGGCGGTGAGGGTGGTGCCGTCGGCCGGGTCGATCAGCAGGAACGAGCCGGTGCGGCGGTTGTCGCAGTAGGCGTCGAGCGCCAGCGGCTCGGCGGTGCGCAGCACCACGTGGCCGAGGTCGTTGACGTTCAACCCCTGGGCGCCGGAGCGCTGTTCGAGGGTGTCGCCCGCCTTGGTCGGCAGAGCGATGCGGTAGGTGATGTCCTTGACCAGCGCGCGCACGGTGCGGGTGGTGTGCTTGAGCAGGACCTTGTCCCCGGCGCGCAGCGGGCGCTCGTTGAGGTGGCTGACGGTGGCCTCGATGTCCCTGGTGGGCGCGGGGATCACGCCGGCCGCGATCAGGTCGCCGCGGGAGACGTCGAGGTCGTCGGCGAGCCGGACGGTGATCGACTGGGGCGCCCAGGCGAGGTCCGTCTCGCGGCCGAGCGCGTCGATCCCGGCGACGGTGGTGGTGTGGCCCGAGGGCAGCACCGTCACCGGGTCGCCGACCCGCAGCACGCCGGAGGCCAACTGCCCGGCGTAGCCGCGGTAGTCGGGGTGCTCCTCGCTCTGCGGGCGGATCACGTACTGGACGGGGAAGCGGGCCGGATCGGCGTCCGGGTCGCTGCCGACCGGGACGGTCTCCAGGTGCTCCAGCAGGGTCGGGCCGCCGTACCAGTCCATGTGCGCGGACGGCTCGACGACGTTGTCCCCGGCGAGGGCCGAGATCGGCACGGCCACCACGTCGCCCACGCCGAGCGAGGCGGCGTAGGCGGTGAACTCCTCGGCGATGGCGGCGAAGACGGGCTCGGCGTAGTCGACCAGGTCCATCTTGTTGACGGCCAGCACCACGTGCGGCACCCGCAGCAGCGCGGCGACGGCGGCGTGCCGGCGGGTCTGCTCGACGACGCCGTTGCGGGCGTCGACCAGCACCACGGCCAGTTCGGCGGTGGAGGCGCCGGTCACCATGTTGCGGGTGTACTGCACGTGCCCGGGGGTGTCGGCGAGGATGAACCGCCGCCGGGGGGTGGCGAAGTAGCGGTAGGCCACGTCGATGGTGATGCCCTGCTCGCGCTCGGCGCGCAGGCCGTCGGTGAGCAGCGCGAGGTCGGGCGCGTCCTGGCCGCGGTTCAGGGAGGCGCGTTCGACGGCCTCCAGCTGGTCGGCGAGCACGGACTTGGAGTCGTGCAGCAGGCGGCCGACCAGGGTGGACTTGCCGTCGTCGACGGATCCGGCGGTGGCGAAGCGCAGCAGCGACGTGGCGGTGGCTTCCTGGGTGGTGCTGGTCATCGTTAGAAGTACCCCTCGCGCTTGCGGTCTTCCATCGCGGCCTCGGACAGCTTGTCGTCGGCCCGCGTCGCGCCGCGCTCGGTGAGGCGGCTGGCGGCGATCTCGGCGATCACGGCCTGGATGTCGGTGGCGTCCGAGTCGACGGCGCCGGTGCAGGACATGTCGCCGACGGTGCGGTAGCGGATCAGCCGCCGCTGGACGGGCTCGTTCTCCTTGGGGCCGCCCCACGCGCCGGCGGTCAGCCACATGCCGGCGCGGGCGAAGACGTCCCGCTCGTGGGCGTAGTAGATCTCCGGGAGGTCGATGCCCTCGCGCTCGATGTACTGCCAGACGTCCAGCTCGGTCCAGTTGGACAGCGGGAAGACGCGCACGTGCTCGCCGACGGCGTGCCGGCCGTTGTACAGCGACCACAGCTCGGGGCGCTGGCGGCGAGGGTCCCAGGCGCCGAACTCGTCGCGCAGGGAGAACACCCGCTCCTTGGCGCGGGCCTTCTCCTCGTCGCGGCGCCCGCCGCCGAACACCGCGTCGAAGCGGTTCGTCTCGATGGCGTCGAGCAGCGGGACGGTCTGCAGCGGGTTGCGGGTGCCGTCCGGGCGCTCGCGCAGCCGGCCGTCGTCGATGAAGTCCTGGACGTGGGCGACGTGCAGGCGCAGGCCGTGCTCGGCCACGACGCGGTCGCGGTAGGCGATCACCTCGGGGAAGTTGTGCCCGGTGTCGACGTGCAGCAGCGAGAACGGCACGGCGGCCGGGTGGAAGGCCTTGAGCGCCAGGTGCAGCATGACGATGGAGTCCTTGCCGCCCGAGAACAGGATCACCGGGCGCTCGAACTCCCCCGCGACCTCGCGGAAGACGTGCACCGACTCGGCCTCCAGCGCGTCCAGGTGGGACAGCGCGAAGGGGGCGTCTTCGTGGGTGCGGACCGGGCCGTCGGTCGCGGTGGTCATGCGAGACCCCTCTCGGTCAGGAAGGCGTGCAGCTCGGCGGCGGACTCGGCGACCGCGCGGCCCTGCGTCTGGATCCGCAGCTCCGGCTTCTGCGGCGCCTCGTACGGGTCGTCCACGCCGGTGAGGCCGGCCAGCTCGCCGGCGGCCTGCTTGGCGTACAGGCCCTTGACGTCGCGTTCGGCGCACAGCTCGACCGGGGTGGCGACGTGGACCTCCAGGAACTCGGTGCCGGCCGCCGCGTGCCGCTCGCGCACCGCGGCGCGCGAGTCGGCGAACGGGGCGATCACCGGGGCGAGCACCTTGACGCCGTGGGCGGCGAGCTTCTCGGCGACGAAGCCGATCCGGGTCACGTTGGTGTGCCGGTCCTCGCGGGTGAAGCCGAGGCCCTTGGAGAGGAACTCGCGGATCTCGTCGCCGTCCAGGACCTCGACCCGGTGGCCCTCGGCGCGCAGCCGTCCGGCCAGCGCGAAGGCGAGCGTGGTCTTGCCCGCGCTCGGCAGCCCGGTCAGCCACACGGTGGCGCCGCGCTCGCAGGGGGCGGCCGCGGGGGCCGCCTCCGCGGCTCCGTCGGCGGCCCGGGTGTGAGCTGTCACAGTCTCAAGTCCTTCGTCGGTAGTGGGGGGTGGGTCAGAGGTGGATGCCGCACTCGGTCTTGCCGGAGCCGGACCAGCGCCCCGCCCGGGCGTCCTCGCCCTCGGCGGGCTTGCGCGTGCAGGACAGCGGCGAGCAGCCGATCGAGGTGTAGCCCTCCCACAGCAGCGGGTTGAGCAGCACCCCGTGGGCGGCGACGTAGGCGTCCACGTCCTCCTGCGTCCACCGGGCGATCGGGGCGATCTTGACCTTGCGGCGCCGGGCGTCCCAGGACACCACCGGGGTGTCCGCCCGGCTCGGGGACTCGTCGCGGCGCAGCCCCGTCGCCCAGGCGTCGTAGCCGCCGAGGCCGCGGTTCAGCGGCTCGACCTTGCGCAGCGAGCAGCACAGGTCCGGGTCGCGGTCGTGCAGGTGCGGCCCGTGCTCGGCGTCCTGCTCGGCCACGGTGCGCAGCGGCCTGAGGGTGATGACGTTGACCGGCATGGTCGCGGCCACCGCGTCCCGGGTGCCGATGGTCTCCGGGAAGTGGTAGCCGGTGTCCAGGAACACCACGTCCACGCCGGGGAACACCGAGGAGGCGAGGTGGGCGACGACCGCGTCCTCCATCGAGGAGGTGACGCAGAAGCGGCGGCCGAAGGTGTCGGCGGCCCAGGCCAGGATCTCCTGGGGCATCGCCTCCTCCAGCTCGCGGCCGGCCCGGACGGCTATCTCCTCGTAGTCAGTCGTCGCGCTGGTCACCGGACGAACCCCCGTCGGTCGCAGTCGAGTTGGTCGCAGTCGAGTCGGCCGAAGCCGAGTCGGCCGCGGCCGGGGCGGTCGGGGCCGGGGCGGTCGGGGCCGGGGCGGTCGGGGACAGCAGGCCGAGGAACTTCAGCTGGAAGGCGCGGCGGCACCCGTGGCACTCCCAGGCGCCGTGCCCGACCTCGGAGGGGCGCAGGTCCTCGTCCCCGCAATAGGGGCAGAAGAACGGTGCGGCACGCTCACTCACGACAGCTGCTCCTCGCCGGCCCGGGCCGTCCACTGGGCGAAGCGCTCGCCCTCGGTGCGGTCGGCCTGGTAGCGGGTCAGGACGCGCTCGACGTAGTCGGGCAGGTCGTCCTTGGTGACCTTGAGGCCGCGGACCTTGCGGCCGAACCCGGCCTCCAGGCCGAGCGCGCCGCCCAGGTGCACCTGGTAGCCCTCGACCTGCTCGCCGTTGCCGTCCGGGACGAGCTGGCCCTTGAGGCCGATGTCGGCGACCTGGATGCGGGCGCAGGCGTTCGGGCAGCCGTTGATGTTGATGGTCAGCGGCTCGGCGAAGTCCGGCAGGCGCTTCTCCAGCTCGTCGATGAGCGTGCGGCCGCGCTCCTTGGTCTCGACGATGGCGAGCTTGCAGTACTCGATGCCGGTGCAGGCCATGGTGCCGCGGCGGAACGGCGACGGGGTGACCCGCAGGTCCAGCGCTTCCAGGCCGGCCACCACCGAGTCGACCTGGTCCTCGGCGATGTCGAGGACCAGCATCTTCTGTTCGGCGGTGGTGCGCAGCCGGTCGCTGCCGTGCGCGGCGGCGAGGTCGGCGATCTGGCCGAGCAGCCGGCCGTCGACCCGGCCGACGCGCGGCGCGAAGCCGATGTAGTACCGGCCGTCCTTCTGGCGGTGGACGCCGACGTGGTCGCGCCAGCGGCCGCTGGGCTCCTGCGGGGCGGGGCCGTCGACCAGCCGGTACGCGAGGTACTCGTCCTCCAGCACCTGGCGGAACTTCTCCACGCCCCAGTCGGCGACCAGGAACTTCAGCCGGGCGCGGTTGCGCAGCCGGCGGTAGCCGTAGTCGCGGAAGATGCCGATGACGCCGCCGTAGACGTCGGCGACCTCGTCCAGCGGGACCCAGGCGCCCAGCCGCACGCCCAGCTTGGGGTTGGTGGACAGCCCGCCGCCGACCCACAGGTCGAAGCCGGGGCCGTGTTCGGGGTGGACCACGCCGACGAAGGCGACGTCGTTGATCTCGTGCGCGACGTCCAGCAGCGGGGAGCCGGAGACGGCGGACTTGAACTTGCGCGGCAGGTTGGAGAAGTCCTTGTTGCCGATGAAGCGCCGCTGGATCTCCTCGATGGCGGGGGTGCCGTCGATGATCTCGTCCTCGGCGATGCCGGCCACCGGGGAGCCGAGGATGACGCGCGGGGTGTCGCCGCAGGCCTCGGTGGTGGACAGGCCGACGGCCTCCAGCTTCTGCCAGATCGCCGGGACGTCCTCGATCCGGATCCAGTGGTACTGGACGTTCTGGCGGTCGGTCAGGTCGGCGGTGTTGCGGGCGTACTGCTCGGAGACCTCGGCGATCGCCTTCAGCTGGGCGACGGTCAGCCGGCCGCCGTCGACCCGCACGCGCAGCATGAAGTACTCGGCGTCGAGCTCGTGCGGCTCCAGGATCGCGGTCTTGCCGCCGTCGATGCCCTCCTTGCGCTGGGTGTACAGGCCCCACCAGCGCATCCGGCCGCGCAGGTCGGCGGGGTCGATCGAGTCGAAGCCCCGGTGCGCGTAGATCGTCTCAATACGTGTCCGTACGTTGAGACCGTCGTCGTCCTTCTTGAACTGCTCGTTGGCGTTCAGGGGGGTGAAGTGGCCCATGCCCCACTGGCCCTCGCCGCGGTGACGGGTCACCTTGCGAGGCGCGGCGGGGCGTCGCGCGGCGGCGCGGTCGGCCGTGGGCTCGGCGGTCTCGGGGGTGGTGGCCATGGTGAAGTCCTTCGGGGCAGATGGCTCTGACGCCGGGTGGGTCGCTGGGGGTGCGCGGCGGTGCGGTGCTGCTGTGACCTGCGGGTATTCCCAGGGCCGGGGAGAGCAGTGACCGTGGCCGGCCGGGCGCCCGCGCGTCCGCTCCAGCGGGGACTGCGAGGTGGGTGGCGCCCGGGTGCGGTGATGCGGCGGGGTGGGCTCAGATCGCCGGACAGATGGCGCTGGACACGCGAAGGAGATCGACGTGGAGTCGACCAACTAGGGTGGTTCCGGCGCTCGGCATGGCAAGAGATTGGCACGGCGCGGGACTTGCGGTCCACTAACATCCGGATGGTGGACGCTGATGTTTCGTTATGTGAGACAGTCGGGGATTCCCGCCGCTCCCCGCCCCGGCGCCCGTCCACGCGCCGGTACCCCGGGGGAGATCAACCGCGCGGCCCCGGCCCGATACCGTTAGACCCGTGCAAGCAGCAGGCGAGACGAGCAGACCGAACCCCGAACGGCCCTCCCGGCGCCGGGGCAAGGGCTCCCGACGCGCGGCCAAACAGGCCGCCTGGCGCCGTACGGCGTGGGAGCTGGTCAAGGACACCACCAACACCTGCGTCGAGTACCGGGTCACCGGACTCGCCGCGGAGGCGGCCTTCTTCACCCTGCTGTCGATCCCGCCGCTGCTCCTCGGCCTGGCCGGCACCCTCGGCTACCTCGACGAGTTCCTCGGGGCCGGCACCATCGACCGGCTCAAGCACGACATCGTCTCGGCCTCCGGGACGGTCCTGTCGGACTCGTCCGTCAAAGAGGTCGTGGTGCCGCTGCTGGACCAGGTCTTCGCCCACTCCCGGCCCGACCTCGTCTCGATCGGCTTCCTGCTGTCGCTGTGGTCCGGCTCCAGAGCGCTCTACATCTTCATCGACACCATCACCGTCATGTACGGGCTCGACGGCAAGCGGGGCATCGTCAAGACCCGGCTGATGTCCCTCGGCCTCTACTTCGGCGCCCTCGTCATCAGCTCCCTGGTGCTGCCGCTGCTGATGGCCGGACCCGGACTCATCGAGAACGCCGTGCCCGGCGTCGCCGGACTGGTCGGCGCCGCCTACTGGCCGGTCGCCATCGTGCTGCTGATCGTCTCCCTCACCACCCTCTACCACCTGGCCGTCCCCGTCTCCACCCCCTGGCGCGAGGACGTCCCCGGCGCCCTGGTCGCCCTGGTGGTGCTGGTCGTCTGCAGCGTCGCCCTGCGGATCTACCTGGTCAGCTCGGTCGAGGTCCCCTCGGTGTACGGCTCGCTGGCCGCGCCGGTGGCCGTACTGCTGTGGATCTTCGTGGTCGCCCTGGCCGTCCTCATCGGCGCCGCCATGAACGCCGCCATAGACCGCCGCTGGCCCACCCTGGAGACCGCCGACGCCCGCGCCGAGAACGAGCGCGCCCAGGAGGAGGCCGCCGCCGCCGTGGTCCGCGAGGTCGCCGCCCGGCGCGCCGCCGAACGGGCCCGGCGCGCCCGCGAACTCGGCCTCGCCGAAGGCGCCGAGGAGGAGTGGGGCGAGGAGGACGGCGACGACGTCGACGTCCCCTCCGAGTACCCGGAACGCTGGGCCGACGTCCTGGCCGCCGACAACGTCCGCGGCCGCCTCACCGCCCGCGGCGGGCCCCACCACCGGCCTGGGCCGCCCCCGCCGGACAGCGACCGGCCGGCCGGGCCGCCGCCGGAGCGGCGGGCGCCCGACTACCCGCCCCGGCCGCCGTGGGAGCAGCAGTAGCGCCCGGGGCTCCGGGCGCGACGGCGGACGCACAGGGCCTCCCCCGCATCCCGCAGGGGAGGCCCTGTGCGTCGGGTCGTCTCCTGACGCCGGTCGTCTCCTGACGTCCGTTCGTCTCCTGACGTCCGTTCTTCTCCTGTCGCAGGTCGTCTCCTGGCGTCGGCTCGCCGTTGCCAGGAGGGCGGCCGGCGGACGGTCAGGCGGTGGACGGGTTCGGCGGGAAGGGGGACTGCGGGGCCGGGTGGTACCCGTACGGGGACTGCCCGGCCGGGGGGTGCGGGGCGGCCGGGTTGACCTCGGTCCGGTCCGGATCCGGGCCCGGGGCGGCCGGGCGTGGGAGCGTCAGCTCCGGGGCCGTCGGGTTCGGGCCCGGGTTCGGGCTCTGGTTCGGGCCCGGATCCACCGCGGCCGCACCGCCCGGGGCCGCCCGGCCCGCCGGCCCGGCCTGCGCCGGGAGCGGATCGGGGCTCGGCGGCGCCGGCTCCAGCGCCGTGCGCCCGGCCGAGTCGCTCAGCTTGATCAGCAGCGCCACGATCAGCCAGTTCGCCAGCAGCGACGAGCCGCCCGCCGCCAGGAACGGCAGCGCCTTGCCGGTCAGCGGCACCAGCCCGCTCACCCCGCCGACCACCACGAACACCTGCAGTGCCAGCGCCGTCGACAGCCCCGTCGCCAGCAGCTTGCCGAACGGGTCGGTCAGCCCGACCGCCGTCCGCAGCCCGCGCTGGACCAGCAGCAGGTACACCAGCAGCACCGCCGTCACCCCGGCCAGGCCCAGCTCCTCGCCGATCGTGGTGAAGACGAAGTCGCTGCGCCCGGCGAAGCCGATCAGCCACGGCCGCCCCGAGCCCAGGCCCGTCCCGGTCAGGTGCCCGGTGCCCAGGCTGAACAGCGCCTCGGCGGGCTGGTCGGAGATGATCGCCGGGTCGTGGTGCTCCTTGTAGATGTCGAGCGGGTGCAGCCAGGCCTCGACGCGCCCGTGCACGTGCGGCTCCACGGTGCCGACCACGGCCGCGCCGCCGACCGCCATCAGCAGGCCGAGCACCACCCAGCTGGTGCGCTCGGTCGCCGCGTACAGCATCACGACGAAGACGCCGAAGAAGATCAGCGAGGTGCCGAGGTCGCGCTCGAAGACCAGCACCAGCAGGCTGACCACCCAGATCGCCAGCACCGGGCCGACGTGCCGCCCGCGCGGCAGGGTCATCCCCCAGATCTTCCGGCCGGCCAGCGCGAGCGCGTCCCGGGAGGCCATCAGATAGCCGGCGAAGAAGATCGTGATCGCGACCTTCACGAACTCGTCCGGCTCGAAGGAGAGCCCGAACAGGCGGATCCAGCGCTTGGCGCCGAAGTCCTCCGGCCGACCCGGGAAGAACGCGGGCGCCGCCAGCAGGATCAGCGCCCCCGTCATCAGCAGGTACACGTACCGCTGGAAGAACCTGTGGTGCTTGATCAGCGCGATCAGCGCGATCGCCACCGCGACCGAGACGAACACCCACATCAGCTGCGAGGGCGCGGCCGGGAGCTTCTGGTAGTCGCCCTTCTTGGCGTGCGCCGCCGCGTAGGAGATGTCCAGCCGGTCCAGCAGCATCAGCCCGAAGCCGGTCAGGAAGACGCCCAGCGGCAGGATCAGCGGATCCGCGTACGGGGCGAACCGTCGCACCGCCAGGTGCGCCGCCCCGGCCAGTCCGCCCAGCGCCAGGCCGTGGACCAGCAGCCCGGGCGGCATCTTGCCGGTCAGTGCCAGATCGGCGTCGATGTGCCCCGCCAGACAGACGGCCACCGCGAGCGCCAGCAGGCCCAGCTCGATGTTGCGGTGGCGCGCCGCCAGCCGGCGGCCCTCGCCGCGTGCAGTGCCTTGCACCCTTGTCGTCCCCTTGTCATCACCCGCGTGGCCGGTATCGCCGACGGTGCATCCTGCCAGACGAACACGGCCCTGCGCCGGTTGCGGTCCGGGGGCCGTCGAGGCCGGAACTTTGCCTGGGCAAAGCTTTTTCCGAGCTCGGTAAAGCTTTGTTCAGGCGCAGGTATAGAGGCGGGCCCCGGGCGCGGCGGGCCCCGGCCGGGAGGCCATCATGGCCGGGGCGCCGCGGTCCGGTCCGCGGCGCCCGACGGACCGCCGGACGGCGCCGGCGGCGGCAGGGCGCGAACGAGGTGGGCGGACGGATGGACGGCGCGGTGCGAGTGCTCGCCTACAGCGGACCACCGCCCTGGCAGTGGTCCGACCTGGCCACCGCGTGGACGGCCGAACCGCTGGTGCTCACCCTCTCCGTGTTGCTCGGCGGCTGGTACCTGGCCGCGGTGCGCACCGTCCACCGGGCCGGCGGCGAGCGCTGGCAGCCCTCCCGCACCGCCGCCTTCCTGGGCGGGCTGCTGCTGTGGATCTGGTGCACCTGCTCCGGCCTCGGCGTGTACGAGCGGATCCTGTTCACCGACCGGGCCGTCCAGGTCGTGCTGCTGCTGATGCTCGTCCCGCTGCTGCTCGCCCTCGGCGCGCCGGTCTCGCTGCTGGTCGCGGCCGCGCCGCCGGCCCGGCGCGAGCGCATCCTGCGGGCGCTGCGCAGCCGGCCGTCCAAGGTGCTGATGTTCCCGGCCGTCTCCACCGCGCTGCTGATGGCCCCGCCGTGGCTGCTCTACTTCACGCCCTGGTACGAGGAGTCGGTGTCCAGCGCGTTCGGGAACGTGCTGCTGCACCTGGCGCTGGTGCTGCTCGGGCTGGCGTACTTCTGGCCGCGGCTGCAGATCGACCCGGTCGGGCGCGAGTACCCGCACCTGGTCGGGCTGTTCATCACCTTCGCCGAGGTGATCTTCGACGCGGGGCTCGGGCTGGTGCTGATCTACGGCGGCCACCTGGTCGCCGAGCACCACTACGTGGCGCTCGGGCGGCCGTGGGGGCCGAGCCTGGCGCAGGACCAGACCTGGGGCGGCAACATGCTCTGGGTGCTGGGCGACCTGGTCGGGCTGCCGTTCCTGGCCGCGCTGGTGCGGCGGATGGTGGTGCAGGGGCGGGAGGAGATCAAGGCGGTGGACGCCGAACTGGACGCCCGTTTCGAGGAGGCCGCGGCGCAGGCGCAGGCGGCGGGGCTGCCGGCCGAGGAGGAGGCCGGGATGCGGCCCTGGTGGCTGGACGATCCGAACCTCAAGCACCGGTACGGCGGGTAGTCGGCTCCGGCGGGTTCCTGGGCGCGGGCCCGCACTTTTGTAGGTCCAATGTTGGTCCCTTGTGGATCCCTTCACCGCGTTTCCGCAGGTCAAAAACCAGTTGGCCCCGCCACCCCCACCAGCTAGCGTTTGTCCCGTCCAGATCGGGGGCCTTCACGGCCGCCCGAGGAGTAGAGAGCAGGAGGTGAACCCCGTGGTCGTTGTCGCCCCGATAGCTGCCTTGGGCAGTACTCGCGTTCACCTCCTCTTCCCGGCCGCCGGCTGACCTTTTCCGCGCCAGCCGCAGCCCGCCGGGATCATCTCCTCCCGAAGGGCCCACCGCGTTGTTCAACGCTGCCTCCACTTCGTCGTTCCCCTCCGCCTCCGCCTCTGGCTCCCCCTCTGGTTTCCCCTCTGACGAGCTGCCGCTGTCCGGCTACGGCTGGACGCCCGAGCTCGCCGAACTCTTCACCCCGCTCGCCGAGGCCGGGCTGATCCCGGCCCGGATCGTCCGGGTCGACCGCGGCCAGTGCGACGCCGTGCTCGCCGATCCGGAGACGGGCGAGCCGCGCACCGTCCGGCTCGACACCCGCCCGGTCGGCGACGCCGACATGATCAACTGCCCGTGCACCGGCGACTGGGCCGCCGTGGACCTCCACGCCCAGCCGATGGCCGCCGTCACCGCACTGCTGCCCCGCTCGACCGCGATCATCCGCAAGGTGGCCGGCAAGCGCTCCGACGGCCAGGTGCTCGCCGCCAATGTCGACACCGTCCTGATCGCCGCCTCGCTCGCCGCCGATCCGGACCTCGGCCGGATAGAGCGCTTCCTCGCCCTGGCCTGGGAGTCCGGCGCCGACCCCCTGGTCGTCCTCACCAAGGCCGACCTGGTGGACGACGCCGAGTTCATCCGCGCCGACGTCGAGGCGGTCGCGCCCGGCGTCACCGTGCTCGTGGTCAGCGCCGGGACGGGCGAGGGCATGGACGTGCTGCGCGCCTGCGCGCCCGGCACCACGGCCGTGATCGGCCAGTCCGGCGTCGGCAAGTCCACGCTCACCAACGCGCTCGCCGGCGTCACTGCGATGGCCGTCCAGGAGGCCCGCTCGGTCGACCAGAAGGGCCGCCACACCACGACCACCCGTGAACTGATCCCGCTGCCCGGCGGGGGTGTGCTCATCGACACCCCCGGGCTGCGCGAGGTCGGCCTCTACGGTGGCGAGGGCGTGGACCTGGCCTTCGCCGACATCGCCGGACTGGCCGAGGACTGCCGCTTCCACGACTGCGGCCACCACACCGAGCCCGGCTGCGCGGTGCAGGCGGCGCTCGCCGACGGCACCCTGCCACAGCGCCGGATGGACAGCTACCTCAAGCTCCAGCGCGAGAACGAGTGGATCGCCTCCCGCTCGGACGCCCGACTGGCCTCGGCCCGGGCGAAGAAGTGGAAGTCGCTCTCCAAGTCGATGCGCGCCGCGGGAGGCTCCGTGAAGCGCTGACCAGGAAAGCCGACAAGGAAAGCCGACCAGGAAATCAGGGGGCCGCGGCCGGCCTCGGCCCGGGCCACCCGGCTCGGCGGAGGCCGGGCGGGCCGGCAGCCGGAAGTGCTTCAGGGCCACTGCGGTGGCGTCGTCCACGGTGAAACCCGGGTCACCGAGGGCGGCGAGCCGCCCTGGCCGGCGGCCAGACCGCGAGCAACGCGCGCGTGCGCCGAGCGCTGCGGTGCGGTGCGGTGCGGTCTTCCCCCGGGGTGGCCCCGGGGCGGGCTCTCCGGTGCGGGCGTCCCAGCGCGGGTCTCCGGGTGTGGGTCTCTCGGTGTGGGGCCTCCGGCGTGGGCGCCGGTGTGAGCCCCTCGGTGCGGGTTCCCTGCGCGGTCCTCCGGCGTGGTCCTCTGGTTGGGCCCCCAGCGCGGGCCCCGGCGTGGGCCCCAGCGCGGGCCCCGGCGTGGGCCCTCCGGGCCGGTGCTCGGATGGGTGGGTGGAGGTGGGCGGAGGGTGGGGTGGGGGAGGGGGGAGGGCCCCCAACGGCCATGTCCGATTCCCGCCAGTCACCCCCCACTCCAGTGCCGCAGACTGGACAGCGTGATCGACGACGACATCCGGTACCGAGCCGTGGACAGCCGAGACGCCCGCTTCGACGGCGTCTTCTTCACGGCCGTCACCTCCACCGGCATCTACTGCCGACCGAGCTGCCCCGCCGTGACCCCCAAGCGCGTCAACTGCGTCTTCTACCCCAGCGCCGCGGCCGCCCAGGGGGCCGGCTTCCGCGCCTGCCGCCGCTGCCGCCCCGACTCCGTACCGGGCTCCCCGGAGTGGAACCACCGCGCCGACCTGGTCGGTCGCGCGATGCGCCTGATCGGCGACGGCGTGGTGGACCGCGAGGGCGTCGCGGGCCTGGCCAGCCGCCTCGGCTACAGCTCCCGCCAGCTCCAGCGCCAGCTCATCGCCGAACTGGGCGCCGGCCCGATCGCGCTGGCCCGCGCCCGCCGCGCCCAGACCGCCCGCCTGCTGCTGCAGACGACCGAACTCCCGGTCACCGACATCGCGTTCGCCGCCGGCTTCGCTTCGGTGCGGCAGTTCAACGACACCGTCCGCGAGGTCTACGACCGCACCCCCAGCGGTCTGCGCGCCGAGGTCGTGGCCGGCCGCCGCGTCGCGACCCCGGCCGGCGGCCTCACCCTGCGCCTGGCCTACCGCGGCGCGCTCGACAGCGACCACCTGATCGACTTCCTCGCTCTGCGTGCCGTCCCCGGCGTGGAGGAGGTCGTCCCCGGTCCGCGCTCCGGCGTCCGCACCTACCGGCGCACCCTGGCGCTCCCGTACGGGCACGGCATCGCCGAGGTCGACGGGCTGGCGCCGGGCGAACCGCGCACCCGCGGCTGGCTCGACTGCCGCCTGCTGCTCGCGGACCTGCGCGACCTCCCGACCGCCGTCCAGCGCCTGCGTGGCCTGTTCGACCTGGACGCCGACCCGGACGCGGTCGACGAGCAGCTCGGCGCCGACCCCGTGCTCGGCCCCCTGGTCCGGGAACGCCCCGGCCTGCGCTCGCCCGGCCACGTGGACCCGCACGAGCTGGCCGTCCGTGCGGTGCTCGGCCAGCAGATCACGGTCGGCGCCGCCCGTACGCTGGCCGGCCGGCTGACCGAGAAGTACGGCGCCGCGCTGCCCGAGCCGAGCGGCGGCCTGCGGCTGCTGTTCCCGACGGCGGCGGTGCTGGCCACCGCCGACCCGGAGGACTTCGCGATGCCCGCTGCCCGCCGCCGCGCGCTCACCGGCCTGTGCGCGGCCCTGGCCGAGGGGGCGGTGCGACTCGACGGCGGGGTGGACCGGGAGGAGTCCGCGGCCCGGCTGCTGGCCCTGCCCGGCATCGGCCCCTGGACCGTCGGCTACCTGAGGATGCGGGCCCTCGCCGACCCCGACGTCTTCCTCCCGGGCGATGTGGGCGTCAAGCACGGCCTCGTCCGGCTCGGCGCCCCCGGCGACCCGAAGAGCGCCGCCCGCGCGGCCGAGGCGTGGGCCCCGTGGCGCTCCTACGCCGTGCACCGGCTGTGGGCCGGGCCCGCGAGCGCCAGCACTGGAACGGAGAAGGCAGAGGCATGAGTACCACCGTCTACACCACCATGGAGAGCCCGTTCGGCCGGCTGCTGCTGTCCGGCGTCCTGCCCGAGGGCGGCGGCGCGGCGGCGCTGGCCACCGTGACCGCGCCCGGGCAGAAGTACGCGCTGCCCGAGCCCGCCGACGACTGGGTCCTCGACCCGGAGGCGCTCGCCGAGCCGGTCGCCCAGCTGACCGCCTACTTCGCGGGCGAGCGCACCTCCTTCGACCTCCCGCTCGCCCCGGTGGGCACCGAGTTCCGCCGGCGGATCTGGGCCGCCCTGGACGAGATCCCGTACGGCGAGACCGTCACCTACGGCCAACTCGCCGATCTGGCGGGGGAGTCGCCGCGGGCGGTGCGGGCGGTCGGCGGCGCGGTGGGCGCCAATCCGCTGCTCATCGTCCGCCCCTGCCACCGCGTCATGGGCGCCAACGGTTCGCTGACCGGCTTCGCGGCGGGTGTGGACTGCAAGCGCCGGCTGCTGGAGCTGGAGAGCGGCACGCTGTTCTGACGCGTCCGCCCGGGCGGCGGCGCGGCTCAGCCCGCCGACGCCCGCAGGTCCACCCGCCAGTTGCGGCTGCGCATGAACCGCCCGGGCGGGAACTCGAAGTCCGTCTCGCCGACGAGGCTGAACCCGGCCTTCGCGCAGACCGCGTTGGAGGCCGGGTTGTCCACCGAGGGGAAGGCGTGCAGGTGGCGGTGGGCGGCCTCGCGGCGGGCGGCCGCGACGGCGGCGCGGGTGGCGGCGACGGCGATGCCCCGCCCCTGGTGGCCGGGCAGGACGTTCCACCCCATCTCGTGGACGGTCTCGCCCTCCCAGGTGCGGGTGCCGTAGCCGACGGTTCCGACGGCCTCGCCCTCGGGGAGCAGCACGATCCGGTACATGCAGCCCAGGCCGGACGGGACGAAGTCGAGGTAGCGCCGGTGCCGGACGAGGAGTTGCTCCTCGGTCTCCGGGCCGCCGACGTGCTTCTTCATCTCCGGGGTGTTGACCCGGCGCAGCAGTGCGAGGTCGGCGTCCGTCCAGGGCTCGATCAGTACCTGTGCTGTGTTCATGCCGGGGACGGTAGCGGTCCGTACGGGTCGGTGACCAGCGGTTTTGCAGGCGTCCGGGGGTGCTGACCGGGGTTCGGCCCCGGGTTGGGCCCGGTCAAGGGCCTGGCCCGGCCGGGGTTCAGGCCTGGTCGGGGCCCTGGCCGGCCTCGGCGAGGGCGCGGGCGAGCTGTTCGAGGGCGGGCAGGGCGTGGACGACGGCGTCGCGGTCGGTGGGGTCGAGGGTGTCGAGGGCGGTGGCGATGCGGCGCTCGTGGGCGCGCTGCCAGTCGTCGAGCTGGCGCCGGCCGGCCGGGGTGAGGGCGATGCGGGCGGTGCGGCGGTCGCCGGGGTCGGCCTGGCGGTCGACGAATCCGGCGTCGAGGAGCTTGCCGATCAGTCCGCTGACGGTGTTGGGGGCGAGCCGCTGCCGGGCGGCGAGTTCGCCGACCCGCAGGGGTGCGGCGGCGAGGGTCTGGAGGAGTTCGACCTGCGCCATGGGCAGGGACTCCCACGGGTAGTCGGTGCGGATGCTGCTGCGCAGGGCGCGGCGCAGGCGGGTGACGGTGTCGGTGAGCCGCCGGGCGTGGTCGACCGCCGTTTCGGGGGTTTCGGTGGCGGGGTCGGGGACGTGTGGTGACGACGGCATGGCGGACAGCGTATCGCCTGGTACGGGCCGGTCCGGCGGGTTGTCCACCGTCGAGCGGGGGCCTCCCGGAGCTCTGCGGAGTCGGTGGAACTCTGCGGATCCCCCTGGGAGCTCCGTGGGACTCTCCGGGATCCCGTCGGAAGGCGAGCAACTCGTAGAAAGAACATATCTGCATCCGATATATTTGTGGCATGAACGCCACCGCCCTTGCCGCGCGGCTGCTCACCGAGCGGCCCCGGCCCCGCGGCATAGCCGGCTGGCGTCACGCCCACTGGCTGGCCGTCGGCACCGTCTGCCTCGGAGCCTTCCTCGGCCAGCTCACCGCCAGCGTCACCGCCCTCGTCTTCCCGGCCCTCGGCCGGCACTTCGACGCCGGCTTCGCGGCCGTCGAATGGGTCGCCCTCGCCTACCTCCTGGTACTGGTCGCCCTGCTCGCCCCGGTCGGCTGGCTCTCCGACCTCATCGGCCGCAAGACCATGTACCTCGGCGGCTTCGCCGTCTTCGCCCTGGCCTCACTCGGCGCCGGATACGCCGGCAGCCTCGGCGTGCTGGTCGCCTGCCGGGCCGTCCAGGCCGTCGGCGGCGCGATGATGCAGGCCAACAGCGTCGCCCTGGTGGCGCGCGGCGTCCCGGAGCACGCGATGCGGCGCGCGCTCGGCATCCAGGCGGCGGCCCAGGGGCTCGGTCTGGCGCTGGGGCCCAGCCTCGGCGGGCTGCTGGTGGAGCACGCCTCCTGGCGGTGGGTGTTCTGGATCAACGTGCCGATCGGGGTGCTGGGCATCCTGGCCGGCTGGTTCCTGCTGCCCCGCACCCGCACCGGGCCCCCGCCCGCCGTCGGCACCGGGAAGCAGCTCGCCGCCGGCACCGGGGGCCCGCCCGCAGGAGCCGCCGCGCGCCTGCCCGCTCCCCGCACCGAGGACGGCCCGCTCGCGCCGGGCGTGGGGAGCCCGCCCGCCACCGCGTCCGGCGGCCGCTTCGACCTGGCCGGCCTGCTGCTGCTCACCGGCTCCACCACCGCGCTGCTGCTCGCCCTGTCCACCGCCTCCGGACTGCCGCTGCCCGGCTGGGCCGCCGCCGCACTGCTGCTCGCCGCCGCCGTCCTCGCGCTCGCGCTGGTCCGTCAGGAACGGCGGGCCGCCCGGCCGATCTTGGCGCCCGGCCTGGTCAACACCCCCGGGGTGCGGTCCGGGCTGGTGGTTTCGCTGATCGGCTACCTGCTGCTGTTCTGCCCGCTCGTGCTCGGCCCGGTGCTGCTGACCGGCGCGGGCGTGCCGGTGGCCCGGGCCGGCCTGGTGATCACCCTGCTGCCCGCCGCGTTCGCGCTCGCCGCGACCGTCGGCGGCGCGCTGCTGCCGCGCGGCTGGTCGGACGTCGCCCGCTGCCGCGCGGGCGCGGTGCTCGCGGGCGCGGGGCTGCTGCTGTTCGCGCTGCTGCCGGTCTCCGGGGCGGCCGTGGCGGTGCCGCTGCTGCTCGCCGGCTACGGGCTGGGACTGCTGCTGCCCGCCAACAACGCGCTGGTGATGCGGGCGATCCCGGCGCAGTGCTCGGCGGTCGGCGGCGGCATGGTGAACATGGCCCGCAGCCTCGGGACGGCGCTCGGCACCGCGCTGCCCGTCCTCGGGGTCCATCTGGCGGGCCCGGCGGCCGGCGGCCGGACGGTGCTGCTCGCTCTCGCGGCGGTCGCGGTGGCAGCCGTGGCCCTGACCCGGCCGGTCCGCCAGGCCTGAGCCGGGACCTCTTCCTCTGAGCCTCCGACCCCTGAGCCTGAGAGCCCCTAAGCCTCCGAGCGGACGTTCAGTGCGTCCTGGGCCCGGTTGAGGCCGCGCCGCACCAGCGTGTCCAGCGCGTCCGCGCACCGGTCCAACACCCCTGGCAGGGCGGCCTGTTCGTGGTCCGAGAACTTCTTCAGCACGAAGTCGCCGGCGCTCTGCCCCTTCGGTGGGCGCCCGATGCCGAAGCGCAGCCGCACGAAGTCGGGGGTGCCGAGCACCTCGCCCACCGAGCGCACGCCGTTGTGGCCGCCGGGGCCGCCGCCGCGCTTGAGCCGCCCGGTGCCGAACGCGAAGTCCAGGTCGTCCTGCACGACCACCAGGTGCTCGACCGGGACGCCGTAACGCCGCAGCAGGCCGGACACCGGTCGGCCGGACAGGTTGATGAACCACTGCGGCTTGGCCAGCACCACCCGGTGGCCGTCGACCTCGATCTCCGCCACCAGGGCGCCGATCCCGCGCCGCCGGAACCGCGCGCCGTACCGTTCGGCCAGCCGTTCCACGGTCAGGAAGCCGGCGTTGTGCCGGGTCAGCCGGAACCACGGGCCGGGGTTGCCCAGTCCGGCGATCAGCCAGGGTGCGGCGGGGGGCATCGGGAACTCCAGGGGCTTGTCGCGGACGCGGGACGGCCGGGGCACGGTACGCACGGTACGGGACCGTCGACCGCGCCCCGGCCGTCCGAGGACACGCGCAGTGGGGTGGGTCAGGACTCGGGCACGCCGGGGGCGGCGCCGCGCTCCGTGAGCATGTCGGTCATCAGCTGCACCTCCGAGGTCTGCGCGACCACCATCGACTGGGCGAGCCGCTTCTCGGCGTCGTTCTTCGCCAGGTCCACATAGCCCTGGGCCATTTCGACGCCGCCCTTGTGGTGCTGGATCATCAGCTGCAGGTAGTACACCTCGGCGTCCCGCCCGCTGAGCGAACGCAGCTTCGCCAGCTGGGTGTTGGTGGCCATGCCGGGCATCAGCGAACCGTCGTGGGCCTGGTAGTCGTGGCCCATCCTCATCCACGTCATCGGCTTGGCCGCCGAGTGCTGCGGCAGCCCCCACTGGTCGATCCAGCCCATCATCATCCCGCGCTGGTTGGCCTGGGTGTTGATGATGTCGAAGGCGAGGGTGCGGGTCGGGTCGTCGCCGGTGCGGTCCCGGACGATGAACGACAGGTCCACCGCCTGCTGGTGGTGGGTCGCCATGTCGCGGGCGAACCCGGCCTCGGGCGAGTCGTCCGCCGGGACGGCCACCGAGGCCGACCCGGACGCCGACGTCCCGCTCGCCACCAGGGCGGGCACCCCGAGGGCCAGCGCGAGGGCGGCGGCCAGCGCGGCCGGCCACCACAGCCGCCGACGGGCCGGGCGCGGCGCCCCGGCCTCGTCCGCGAACTCCTCGGCGGCGTGCTCGGAGCCGTCCTCGGGCAGCGCCGCGTCGGCGGTCACATCTGCCCCATGGTGCAGGAGGCGCCCGGCTCCTGGGTCTGCTTGCCCTGGACGTACTTGGTGAAGAACTGGTTCACCCGGGGGTCGCTCGCGCTGTCCACGATCAGCTGGGTGCTCCAGGCGTTCAGGGTGATGGCGCCCTTCTCGTCCGGGTACGGGCTCATCAGCGAGTACGGGGTGGTCTTGACCTTGTCGGACAGGGTCTTGATGTCGTCCGGCGTCGCCTTGCCGTTGTACGTCACCCAGACCGCGCCGTGCTCCAGCGAGTGGACGGCGCGCTCGTTCTCGACCGGCTGGTCGTAGACGTGGCCCATGCAGTCCAGCCAGATCGCGTTGTGGTCGCCGCCGACCGGCGGGGTCATCGGGTAGCTGACCTTGTCCTTGACGTGGGTGCGGCTCAGCTCGCCGAAGGTCTGCACGCCCGGGATGTCCGCGTTGGCGGCGGCCTGCTCCTTCTTCTTGCTCTGGTTGGCGTCCATGACGATCCAGGTGCCGGTGGCGATCGCGCCGATCACCAGCACACCGGCCGCGACCGAGGCGATGACCTTGTTGCGGCGGTCGCGGCGCTGCTCGCCGGCGCGCAGCTCGGCTATCCGGGCGCGGCGGTCGGTCGGGCCGGGCTTGCCGGACTGCTTGCCGGACTGCTTCGAGGCGGAACCCATGGTGGTTGTCCTTGTCCCCGCCGCGCACTGCTGGTGGCGCGGCGGTCAGCTGAAAGAAGGGGAGGGGCGGATCCGCCGGCGGATGCCGGGCGGTGGGTTCCGCTCAGGACCGGTGTACTTGCAGCTCGTGCAGATCGGGCGCCGGATGCGGACCGTCCAGCAGCCCGGCGGGCACCACTCTGGGCAGCGCCTCGGCTGCCGGCGCGAGCGGTGACGCGGCCGGCTGCGGATGCGGCGGCGGGTTCGGCAGCTGGGCGTCCTGCGCGCAGTACGGGTGGCTGGAGCAGCCGTTGTCACGGCGGGGCTGCCCGCCGTCGGCGGTGCACCACGTCCAGTGCCGCTGCTCGCCGGCGCGCTGGCGCTGGTCGGAGGCCTTGGCGGCGGGGCCGGCGTGCGGGGCGTGACTGGAGACCGCCGTGACGGCGGTGACGGTGACGGCGGCGGTGACGGTGGTCGGCATCGGAGCGGCGTGCGCGCCGACCGCCTTCGACTGACCGGCGCACGGCAGCGTCGTGAGCAGCGCGACCAGCAGCAGAACCCACAGCACACCCACCGGGCGGCCCGCCGGAGCGGCCCTCCCCGGTCGAGGTGAGCTGGGGGCCGACGCGGTCATGCGCACATTTAATCAGCCGAACGAGTGAAGCGATGCCCCTCCTCCACCCCCATTTTCGGCCGCTCCCGGACCCGAACACCCCGGAAACGCCCTGCTCCGGGCACATCCGGCAAGCACGGACGGAACGGGACCGAACGCAGAGGTGAACCCGGGGGTGTACGCAGGGGCGGACGCGGCGCCGGACTCCCCGGTGAAACCCGAGGTCGACGCGGTGGCCGGGAACGGCCCGGCGCTGACCGGTTGTCGCCGAAACCCGGACAGCGTCGTTGCACTTGGAGACAATGACGTCGAGTCCGGCCCCGCCGGGGGCGGCGCGACCACGGACCGACCAGGAGCCGCCAGATGAGCAAGCAGGGTGCCCCCGCACAGCCGCACCGGCCGGACGACGGTTGGTGGGAAACGGTCTACGACGGCCCGGCGGGCACCCTCCCCGACACCCCGCACGCGGACCCCGGCGACGGCAGCGTCGACGACTGGTTCGATACGGCGGTCGGCCTCATCGGCCAGCAGCGCACGGCCGAACCGGAGCCCGTCCTGGACGCGGAGCCCGTTCTGGACGCGGAGCCGGTTCTGGAGTCGGAGCCGGAGTCGGAGTCGGCGGCGGCGGTGCCGGTAGCGGACGAGGTGCTGGAACGGGACAGCATCGACGACTGGTTCGACACCGCGATCGGCGTCATCGGACCCCAGCGGACGGACGAGGAGCGGGTGTTCGCCCCTGACGCCCAGGAAACCGAAGCCGACACCGCCCCCACACCGGTCTCCCTGGACAAGCCCACCCCCGAGCCCGAGCCGCAACCCGAGCCGCAACCCGAACCCGAGGCCGCCGCCGAGGAACCCGAGCCCGAAGCCGAGCCCGAGCCCGAGCCCGAGCCCGAAGCCGAGGCCACCGAGGAACCCGACACCCTCGCCACCGCCACCGCCACCGCCACCGTCCCCGACCCGCGCCCGGCCGTCCGCTCGCCGCTCGCCGACGGCGCCCCCACCGTGCCGCACATCGGCGAGCGCCCGCCGACCTACGGGCCGGAGCCGACCGCCGTCCCGGAGGCGGATCCGGGTGTCCTCGGGGCGCTGGTGCCGGACACCGTCCTGGAGGGCGCCCAGTACGGGTCGTCCGTCCTGCGCGCCGTCTCCGTCCGCGGCGACTCCGCCCGCTTCCGGGGCGAGTCGCGGCGCGACGCGCTGCTGGTCACCAGGTTCGGGGACGGCCCGGACGGGCTGCTGCTCGCCGTGCTCGCCGGCATCGACCGGACCGGCACCGCCGCGGACGAGGCGCTTCCCCCGGAGGCCGTCGCCACCAGCACCCGTGAGGCCTGCCGCCATCTGGCCGCCGCGGTCGGCCGCAGTCGCGAGGGCCTGGCCGCAGACCTGCGCGACGGCGCCCGGGACCGGCTGCGCTACGGCCTCCAGCGGCTCGCCACCGGCGCCGTCGCCCCGCTGCGCGCGCTCGCGCCCGGAAACGAGGAGGACGGCACGCCGTCCCCGGCCTCGCTGCACTGCCTGCTGTTGTCGCTCGACCCGGCGGCCGGCCACCGGGCGGCCTTCGGGGTCGGCCCGGGCGGGCTCTACCTGCTGCGCTCCGGCCACTGGATCGACGCCTACGCGGCCCGCCTGCTGCACCACCCGGACGGCCGGCAGCCGCCGGAGGAGCCGAGGCCGTTCCGCTTCCGGCTGGTCCCCGCCACCCCGGGCGACGTGCTGCTGCTCTGCACCCCCGGTCTGGCCCGCCCGATCGCCGACGAGCCGGCCGTCGCCCACTTCCTGTCCACCCACTGGGCCCACCCGCATCCGCCCGGCACCGTCGACTTCCTCCGCCAGGTCCAGGTCCGCGCCAAGGGCTACGCCGACGACCGTACGGCGGCCGCCGTCTGGACCGACTGACGACCGACTGACGACCGACTGACGACCGAACGCCGACCGGACGTCGACCGCGCACCAGGCGCCCGACGCCCGGTCAGCGTGCCTTGGGAAAGGCGGCGCGCAGCGCGGAGCCGCGGACGGTGACCGCGGCCCGGAGGACGGGCAGCATGCAGACGACCTGCACGGCGGCGTACCAGGGCGGGCAGACGCCCGGGATCAGGTCGACGCCGATGATGGCGATCGGCATGGTGACGGTGAGGGCGCCCAGTCGTTCGAAGGCCCGGCGGGACCCTCGGGAGGCGGCGACCGCCAGCCGGTGGAGCAGTACGGCGACCACCGGCAGCAGCACCGCCCGGACCCACATGAACGTGTTCACCGGGTGGCCGCTGCCCGCCACCGCGACGACCGCCAGGAACGCGACGGCGCCGAGCGCGCCGTAGACCTTGACGCAGGCCGTCACCGTGCCGAAGGCCCGTCGGGTACGGGGGTCGTGGAGCAGCGCCGCCTCGGGCGTGCCGGGCATGTCGCTGCCGGGCGTGTCCGTGCGGTGGGCGTTCGTGCGGTGCGTGTCCGTGTGGTGCGTGTCCGTGCGGTGCGTGTTGGTGTCCATGTCCACCGACGCTATGAACCGCCCGGCCGGGGCGGTATCGGTCTGGGCCCACACGTGGGTGGGGCCAGCCCCACTCCCCGGCCGATCGGGGCGGTGGCGGGCTCGGCGCGGTGCACAGTGGGAGCACCGTACGGAAGGGGAGAGACGTGGGACGGCTGGGTTCGTGGGTGGCGCGCGCCGGGGTGGGGTTCGTGCGGGCGTGCGTCGTGGCGGCCGTCTGCCTGCTGCTGCCGGCCGTGTGGGCCGCGGCGGTGGCGCTGGGGGTCTGGTGGGGGGCGGGCAACCCGTGGTCGTGGACGGCGCCGTTCGTGCTGGTGGGCGTGGGCACGCTCGCCCTGCCCCGCCCCGTCTGCCGGATCGTCCGCTTCCTCGTCGCGCGGTGGACCGCCACGGTGATCCCCGCCGGATACCGGCAGGCCGGGCCGGTGACGCGGATGTCCACCGGGTTCTGGTGGAACGGCTTCTCCTACGAGCGCACCCGCCGGGACGCGCTGATGGACCAGCGCTGGCGGGTCCGCTGGCGGGACCCGGCGAACTGGCGCGACCTGCGGTTCGCGGGGATCGCGCCGTTCACCGCCGGTCTGCTCGCGTGCCTCCCGCCGGCCGGGGTGGTCGTGGCGGCCTGCGCGGTCCTCGGGTTCGGCGGGCCGGAATCCGCCGCGGGCCTGGCCGGGGCGCTCGGCGCGGTCGTGGCCGTGGCCTCCGCCCCGTACGCCTGGCGGCCCGTCGTGCCGGTGGCGGTCCGCTTCCTGCGCCCGTCGCCGACGATGGCGTTGGCGGAGCGGGTCGAGGAACTGAAGGCCCAGCGCGCGGACGTGACGGTCGCGCAGGCCGCCGAGATCCGCCGGATCGAACGGGATCTGCACGACGGGGCGCAGGCCCGCCTGGTGGCGCTCGGGCTCTCCCTGGCGACCGCCGGGAAGCTGATGGAGCGTGACCCCGACCAGGCCAGGGCGTTGATGCGGGACGCGCAGGCCGGTGCCGCCGCCTCGCTGGCCGAACTCCGCGACCTGATCCGGGGGATCAGCCCGCCGGTGCTGAGCGAGCGGGGGCTCGTCGACGCCGTCCGCGCGCTCGCCCTGGACGTCCCGCTGGAGGTGGCCGTCAGCGCCGGCGCCCCGTTGCGCCTGGACCCGCCGATCGAGTCCGCCGTCTACTTCGGCGTCGCCGAGCTGCTGACCAACGCCGTCCGGCACGCCGGGGCGTCCGGGGTGCGGATCTCCCTCACGCGGGACGGCACCGGTGTCGCCGCCGCGGTGGTCGCCGAGGTCGAGGACGACGGCCGGGGCGGGGCCGACGTCCGGGCCGGCGGCGGGCTGGCGGGCCTGCGCCGCCGGCTCGCGGCCTTCGACGGCACCCTGGAGGTCACCAGTCCGTCGGGCGGTCCGACCCGTGTCAGGATGACGGTGCCATGCGAATCGTTGTAGCCGAAGACCTCTACCTCCTGCGCGACGGGATGGTCCGCCTGATCGAGGCCTGCGGGCACCAGGTGGTGGCCACGGCCGCCACCGGGCCCGAGACGCTCGACGCGTTGCGCAGGTGGCGCCCGGACGTGTCCGTCATCGACGTCCGCATGCCGCCGACCCAGTCGGACGAGGGGCTGCGGGCGGCCCTCGCCGCCCGCGGCGAGATGCCCGGGCTGCCGGTCCTCATCCTCTCCCAGCACGTCGAGCAGCTGTACGCCCGGGAGCTCCTGGCGGACGGCTCCGGCGGCGTCGGCTACCTCCTCAAGGAGAGCGTGTTCGACGCCGACCAGTTCATCGGTGCCCTGGAGCGCGTCGCGGACGGAGGGACGGCCATGGACCCGGCCGTCATCGCGAGACTGCTGTCCAACACGCCACCGAACCGGGGGCTCGAACGGCTCACCGAACGCGAGTACGCCGTGCTGGGGCTGATGGCCGAGGGGCTCTCCAACCAGGCCATCGGCCGTCGGCTCTTCCTGAGCGAGAGCGCCATCGGCAAGTACACCACCGCGATGTTCGGCAAGCTCGGCATCACCGACGACGACGACACCAACCGCCGCGTCCGCGCCGTCCTCACGTACCTGAACAAGTCGTAGGGCCTGTCCACCCCGCCGCAGCCCTCGGGGGGTCAGGTGCGCAGGAGGATCGTGGTGACGGCGGTGGCCTGGGTGAGGGCGGCGGGGCGGTGGGCGGCGGGGAGGCCGATGGCGATGGGGACGGCCAGGCCGTCGAGGAGGGCGCGGATCTGGGTGGCCCGGTCGGCGGCGGGCCCGGGGGTGAAGTGGCCGGTGGCGGTGCCCTCCTCGATGAGGGCGACCAGGTCGGCCTGCCAGGGCGCCTCGATCTCCTGCTGCCCCTGGCGGATCTCGGCGCTGGCGGGGGAGCGCCCCCACACCTCGACCCACAGGATCCAGCGCGGATCGCCCGCCCCGTCGGGCAGGTAGAGGCGCAGGTAGGCGTCGAGCCGCTGCCAGGGGTCGCGCGAGCGGTCGGCGAGGGCGTCACGGCGCCGGGCGCCGAGCTGGTCCTCGCTCCAGCGGAGGGTTTCCAGCAGCAGCTGGTCCTTGCTGCCGAAGTAGTAGAGCAGGTGTCCGGCGCTCATCTGGAGCTGTTTGCCGAGCCCGGCCATGGTGAGTTTGGCGAGCCCGTGTTCGGCGATCGCGGCCCGGGCGGTGGCGAAGACCTCCTCGCGGGGGCGCGCCGGTCGGCGCGGGCGGGGGTCGGCCATGTGCGGTGCGCTCCCTCGGTGGTGCGGAGGTCGGAAGGCTGCCGGGGCGGGGGAGGTGCCCCCGCCCCGGCAGCCGGGTGGCCCTGGTGTCCAAGGTGGTCCAGGTGCCCCAAGTGGCCTGGGATCAGGCGGACTTCGGCTGCTGCTGGGTGATGCAGTGGATGCCGCCGCCGTTGGCGAAGATCTCGCGGGCGTCGACGAGCTCGACGGTGCGGCCCGGGTAGGCGCGGCCGAGGACGGCGGCGGCCTCCTGGTCGCGCGGGTCGTCGAAGGCGCACAGGATCACGGCGCCGTTGGCCACGTAGTGGTTGATGTAGGAGTAGTCGACCGGTTCGCCGTCCTCGTCCAGCAGGACGGTGGGGGCGGCCAGTTCGATGACCTCCAGCGCCCGGCCCCGGGCGTCGGTGGCGGCGCGCAGGATGGCGACGAGCTCCTGGCAGACGGCGTGGTCCGGGTGGGCGGGGTCCGGCTGGACGTGGGCGACGACGACGCCGGGGCGCACGAAGGAGGCGACGATGTCGATGTGCCCGCGGGTGCCGAACTCGTCGTAGTCGCGGGTGAGTCCGCGCGGCAGCCAGATCGCCTTGGTGGTGCCGAGGAAGGCGTGCAGCTCGGCCTCGACCTCCTCCTTGGTCCAGTCCGCGTTGCGGCCCTCGCCGAGCTGGACGGTCTCGGTGACCAGGACGGTGCCCTCGCCGTCGACGTGGATGCCGCCGCCCTCGTTGATCAGCCGGGAGGCGAAGCGCTGGACTCCCGTCAGTTCGCTGATGTGCTCGGCGATGTGCTGGTCGTCGTCCCAGCGGGCCCAGGACTGGGCGCCCCAGCCGTTGAAGATCCAGTCGGCGGCGGCCAGCGAGCCCTTGCCGTCGATCAGGAAGGACGGGCCGATGTCGCGCATCCAGGCGTCGTCGAGCGGGCGCTCGACGATCTCGACCTGCTCGGAGACGTACCGGCGGGCGTCCGCGGTCTCGCCGGTGTTGACGACCAGGGCGACCGGCTCGTACCGGACGATGGTGTTGGCGACGGCGGCCCAGGCCTCGCGGCCCGCGTGCAGGTTCTCGGGGGTGTCGAAGGTGGGGTTGGCGGTGGGGAAGGCCATCCAGGTGCGGTCGTGCGGGTGCCACTCGGCGGGCATCCGGTAGCCGAGGGAGGCGGGCGTGGGGGTGGTCATCCGGGAGTCCTAGGGGGAGGCGTTCGGCGGAGGTGTCGACGGAAGCGTCGGCGGAGGTGTCAGAGGAAGTAGAGGCGGCTGAGCGAGACGCTGTCAGCGGGTTCGGAGCGCAGCGGTTCGCCGTCCAGCGAGACCAGGCCGGTCTGGGTGACGTCGACGCGGCCGACCCGGGCGTTGCGGACCATGTCGCGGGGGCCGATGCCGCGGGTGTTGCGGACGCCGACGCGGCGGCGGCGGGTGGGCAGGCCGTCGGCGGGGCGGTCGAGGTAGGCGCCGTCGGCGGCGGCCTGGGCGACGAAGGCGACCGAGATGTCGGCGGCGGTGGCGCCGTGGGCGCCGAACTGCGGCCCGAGGACGAGGGGTTCGCAGGTGTCGGTGGAGGCGTTGGGGTCGCCGACCACGCCGTAGGCGGGGAAGCCGGCCTTCAGGACCAGCTGCGGCTTGGCGCCGAAGTGGTCGGGGCGCCACAGCACGATGTCGGCGAGTTTGCCGACCTCGATGGAGCCGACCTCGTGGGAGAGGCCGTGGGCGATGGCGGGGTTGATGGTGAGCTTGGCGATGTAGCGCAGGACGCGCTCGTTGTCGTCGCCGCCCTCGGTGGTGCCGTAGCCACCGTCGAGGGGGCCGAGTTCGGCCTTCATCTTGCCGGCCATGGCGAAGGTGCGGCGGACGGTCTCGCCGGCGCGGCCCATGCCCTGGGCGTCGGAGGAGGTGATGCCGATGACACCGAGGTCGTGCAGGACGTCCTCGGCGCCCATGGTGCCGGCGCGGATGCGGTCGCGGGCCATGGCGGCGTCGCCGGGCAGGTCGGTCTTGAGGTCGTGGGCGGAGACGATCATGCCGAAGTGCTCGCCGAGCGCGTCGCGGCCGAACGGCAGGGTGGGGTTGGTGGAGGAGCCGATGACGTTGGGCACGCCCGCCATCTTCAGCACGTTGGGGACGTGTCCGCCGCCGCAGCCCTCGATGTGGAAGGCGTGGATCGTCCGCCCCTCCAGCACCTTCAGGGTGTCCTCCACCGACAGGCACTCGTTCAGGCCGTCGGTGTGCAGGGCGACCTGGACGTCGTACTCCTCGGCGACGCGCAGCGCGGTGTCCAGGGCGCGGGTGTGGGCGCCCATGTCCTCGTGGACCTTGAAGCCGGAGGCGCCGCCCTCGGCCAGGGCCTCGACGAGCGGGGCCGCGTCGGAGGACGAACCGCGCCCCAGGAAGCCGATGTTGACGGGCCAGGCGTCGAAGGCGTTGAAGGCGTGGCGCAGCGCCCAGGGGGAGTTGACGCCGACGCCCCAGACCGGGCCGAACTCCTGGCCGATGATCGTGGTGACGCCGGAGGCCAGCGAGGCCTCCATGATCCGCGGCGAGAGCAGGTGGACGTGGGTGTCGATGGAGCCGGCGGTGGCGATCATGCCCTCGCCGGAGACGATGGTGGTGCCGGTGCCGACGACGACGTCCACGCCGTCGAGGGTGTCGGGGTTGCCGGCGCGGCCGATCGAGGCGATCCGGCCGTCGATCAGGCCGATCGAGGTCTTGCGGATGCCCTGGATGGCGTCGATCACCAGGACGTTGCTGATCACCACGTCGCAGGTGTCGCGGACGGCGGCGGCCTTGAGGTGCAGTCCGTCGCGGGCGGTCTTGCCGAAGCCGGCGAGGAACTCCTCGCCGGGGGCCTGCGAGTCGGACTCGACGCGGACGATCAGGCCGGAGTCGCCGAGCCGGATCCGGTCGCCGGCCCGGGGGCCGTGCACCGAGATGTAGTCGTGGGGGGTGATGGACGTCATGACGGCACCTCCGTGTCGTCGAAGGTGGTCAGGTAGCCGGTCGCGCGGGCCTTGGCCAGGGCGGCCTCCTTCGCGCCGGGCGCGTCCAGCGGGCCGTCGACCAGGCCGGCGAAGCCGATCGCGACGCGCTGGCCGCCGATCGGCACCAGGCCGACCTCGACGGTGGCGCCCGGGTCGAAGCGCACCGAGGAGCCGGCCGGGACGGCCAGGTGGGTGCCGTAGGCGGCGGCGCGGTCGAAGGCGAGGCGCGGGTTGGCCTCGAAGAAGTGGAAGTGCGAGGTGACCGAGATCGGCACCTGGGAGGTGTTGTGGACGGGCAGCAGCACCGTCTCCTCGACCGGGTCGTAGCCGGCGCCGTCGCCGATCAGTGCGCCGCCGGGGGCTTCGTCGCCGAGCGAGCCGGCGCCCCGGAACGGGTCGTTGACGACGGCCAGGCGGGTGCCGTCGTCGAAGACGGCCTCGACCTGGATGACGGTGACGACGTCCGGTACGCCGGGCAGCACGTCGTCGGCGGTGAGCACGCTGCGGCCGGCCTCGATGGCCTCGGCCAGGCGCCGGCCGTCGCGGGCGGCCTCGCAGACGGTGTCCGCGATCAGGGCGGTGGCTTCGGGGATGTTGAGGCGTACGCCCCGGGCGCGGCGGGCGCGGGCCAGTTCGGCTGCTGTGAAGATCAGCAGCCGGTCCCGCTCGGTGGGGGTCAGTCGCACGGTTCCTCGCTCGCGGTCGCCGGGGGAGGGGGGTCGGCTTTCGGGGGCGATGTTAGAACGTCGTTCAAACATCTCGGGCCATTGAACCCGGACCGGGCCGCCGTGTCCAGCGTTGCCGGTCCGCAGGGGTTCGGCTCGCCGGGCCCGCGGCGGGGGTGAAGGCCCACGGGGAAGCCCCGCGGGGAAGGCCCGCGGGGAAGGCC